>NZ_JBCAUP010000044.1:0-25734 GCF_038433355.1 Brucella cytisi | reverse complement strand
GCCATGAAAATGACGACGGAAGAAGCATTTGTTAAGGTTTTGCAGATGCATGGGATAGAACATGCATTCGGGATCATCGGCTCCGCGATGATGCCGGTATCGGATTTGTTTCCGAAGGCGGGCATTACCTTCTGGGATTGCGCCCATGAGACGAATGCGGCGCTGATCTGCGACGGTTATACCCGCGTGACGGGCAAGATGGGTATGGCGATTGCTCAGAACGGGCCCGGCGTAACCGGCTTCGTGACTGCCATCAAGACTGCTTACTGGAACCACACGCCGATGCTGCTTGTCTCTCCACAGGCTGCCAACAAGACCATCGGTCAGGGCGGTTTTCAGGAAGTTGACCAGATGTCGCTGTTCGAAGAGATGGTCTGCTATCAGGAAGAAGTGCGCGATGCGACCCGCATTCCCGAAGTGCTGAACCGCGTGATCGAGAAGGCATGGCGCGGCTGTGCACCGGCACAGATCAACGTTCCCCGTGACTTCTGGACTCAGGTCATCGACGTCGACCTGCCACAGATCGTCCGGCTGGAACGCCCGAGCGGCGGACGCGATGCCATTGCCGAGGCTGCAAAGCTTCTCACCAATGCGAAATTCCCGGTCATCCTTAACGGGGCCGGTGTCGTTATCGGCGGTGCGATCCCTGAATCCATCGCGCTTGCCGAAAGGCTCGATGCGCCGGTCTGCTGCGGCTATCAGCATAATGATGCCTTTCCCGGTACCCATCCACTGTCCGCCGGTCCACTCGGCTACAATGGCTCCAAGGCCGCGATGGAGCTGATCTCCAGGGCCGATGTGGTCCTGGCGCTCGGTACCCGTCTCAATCCGTTCTCGACCCTGCCCGGCTATGGCATCGATTATTGGCCGAAGGATGCAAAGATCATTCAGGTCGACATCAATCCTGATCGTATCGGCCTCACCAAGAAGATATCGGTCGGCATTTGCGGCGATGCCAGGCAGGTTGCGCAGCAGATTCTCGACCAGATGGGAGCCAATGCGGGCAATGCCGGTCGCGACGAGCGCAAGCAGCTCATCCATCAGCGCAAATCCGCCTGGTTGCAGCAGCTTTCCTCGATGGATCATGAGGATGACGATCCGGGCACGCATTGGAATGCCGGTGCGCGCGAGCGCGAGAAGGACCGCATGTCGCCGCGGCAGGCATGGCGTGCCATACAGGCTGGAATGCCGAAGAACGCCATCATGTCCACCGACATCGGCAATAACTGCGCCATCGGGAACGCCTATCCAAGCTTCGAACACGGACGCAAATATCTGGCACCGGGCATGTTCGGCCCCTGCGGTTATGGCTTCCCGTCCATCGTCGGCGCCAAGATCGGCCAGCCTGACACGCCAGTGGTCGGCTTTGCAGGCGACGGCGCGTTCGGCATATCCATGAACGAGATGACCTCCATCGGTCGCAAGGGCTGGCCTGCGATCACCATGGTCATCTTCCGCAACTATCAGTGGGGTGCCGAAAAGCGCAACACGACACTGTGGTACGACAACAACTTCGTCGGCACCGAGCTCAATCCGAACCTGAGCTACGCCAAGGTGGCGGATGGCTGCGGCCTGAAAGGCGTGACCGTCGATAGCCAGCAGGCGCTGACCGAAGCCTTGCAGACGGCAATCGACGAGCAGGCCAAGGGGGTGACCACCTTCATCGAAGTCGTGCTCAATCAGGAACTGGGCGAACCATTCCGCCGTGATGCGATGAAGAAGCCCGTTGTCGTGGCCGGCATCGACAAGGCCGACATGTGCCAGCAAATGCCCGTCTGAACCAGTCCGTCAGTGATCAGGCCGGGAGCGCAACTCCCGGCCTTTTGAAGAGATTGCGCCATGCTGCCGTTGGAAAAGATTTTTGAGAAAGCCCGTTCGAGGCCACGTCACATCGTGCTGGCCGAGGGCGAAGATCCGCGTATCATCGATGCGGCGCTGCGTGCCGAACGTGAAGCCATTGCCCGCATTACGCTTCTGGGCTCCGAAAGCGTCATCAGCAGGCAGATTGACGGCTCAAAGATCGCGATCATAAATCCAGTAGTATCGGACAAAAGCGCGGATTATGCGCAAAAACTCTATCGGCTGCGTCAGGCCAAAGGCATGACGGAAGAGCAGGCTGAGGCAATCGTGAAGACGCCACTCGGCTTCGCCGCCATGATGGTACGCGAAGGCGATTCGGACGGGACGGTGGCTGGCGCAGTTGCAACGACTGCCGATGTGGTGCGTCATGCCCTGCAGATCATTGGTAAGGCCGAAGGCGCATCACTCGTCTCAAGCTTCTTCCTGATGCTGCTGTGCCAGTCTCATCATCAGAAGAAAGGCGCTTTCGTCTTTGCCGATTGCGGCCTCGTGGTGGAACCGGATTCCGCGCAACTTGCCGATATCGCCATACAGTCGGCCGATTCATATCGCCAGCTCACGGAAAAAGATGCGGCCGTTGCCATGTTGTCCTTCTCCACCGGCGGCAGTGCTGCGCATGAGCGCGTATCAAAGGTCGTTCAGGCAACCCGGACGGTGCGGGAGCGCAAGCCTGCTCTGTGCATCGATGGAGAATTACAGTTCGACACGGCATTCGTCGAGGCAATCAGCCATGCCAAATCGCCGGATTCACCGCTCAAGGGCAATGCCAACGTCTTTGTGTTCCCCAATCTCGAAGCCGCCAATATCGGCTACAAGATCGCCCAGCGTATTGGTGGGGCGCAGGCCATAGGCCCTGTGCTTCAGGGCCTCGCCAAACCCGCTAATGACCTCTCACGCGGGTGCAGCGCTGACGATGTCCTCCACATGATCGCTATAACCGTCAATCAGGCAAAGTGAAGGACATCGCGCCGCCAGGGAGGTTTCGGTCTGGGGGCTCTGTTGCAAAAAATCTGTTGATGGCGATCTCACGCCAGGGGAGTCCGATGAAGTTGCACCTGTCGGGGCTGGGTATAGCCGACTGGTGAGCTCAATCCGTCGCCAAAAGTGTTCATCTGCCGTGAAACCCAAAATAAACTCGACAGGACGCTTTGATGAAACCTCACATGTCTTTCTGACTGAAGTCTAATGCATCGGATCGATGCGAATACCGTTGGAGCTCTCAAATAGATGCATCCGCCGAGGTGCTATTTCGACTCCGACATGATCACCCGCCCGGATCGGGGTTTCACCATCAACAATCGCCATAAGTCTTGATCCCCCAACGTCGAGAACGACATGCGTCTGGGCACCCGTCGGTTCGACCAGCCGGACTTTAGCGGGAACTCCACCGTTTGGACTAATCTCCAGATGTTCTGGACGCAGCCCCAATACAACTTTTTGTCCCGCCTGAATATTGTTACCCTCCAAGGATAATGAAGCACCATCTGCTACATGAGCTATCATTCCTGTAGCAGTATGACCGATGATTGCATCGAGAAAATTCATGGAAGGTGAACCGATGAAACCAGCCACGAAAACATTGGCCGGGCGCGTATAGAGTTCCATCGGCGTTCCCTGTTGCTCGATTTTCCCCTTGTTCAGGACCACAACCCGATCAGCCAGCGTCATCGCTTCGATCTGGTCATGAGTCACATAGATCGAGGTAGTTCGTACTTTCTGATGCAGTTCCTTGATCTCCGCCCGCATCAACACACGCAGTTTCGCGTCCAGATTCGAAAGCGGCTCATCGAATAAAAAAACTGAAGGCTTTCGAACGATCGCCCGCCCCATAGCAACGCGTTGGCGCTGCCCTCCGGATAACTGGTGTGGTTTGCGCTTCAAAAGCGCAGTCAGATCAAGCATCCTGGCGGCTTCGTTGACCCTGTCCTCGATTTCTGCTTTCGGTCGCCTGGCGAGCTGAAGGTTGAACGCTATGTTGTCATAAACCGACATATGTGGATAGAGCGCATAGTTCTGAAAGACCATCGCCACATCCCGTTCGCTGGGGTTCGAGCGGTTTACGTTCTTGTTGTCGATCAGCAGCTCACCTGAGGTGATCTGTTCCAGACCGGCGATCATTCTGAGCAGCGTTGACTTGCCACATCCAGAAGGTCCGACCAGCGCTACGAATTCTTCATCCGCGATCGTCAGGTCAACATTCGGGATGATTTCCACATTACCATAACATTTGCGGATTGAATGAAGTTCGACCGAAGCCATCTGTTCAGCCCTTCTGTTGACTTTGACGTCCGGCCACCAGTACTGCCAGATCGGGACGATCAGTGGTCAGCTGACCGATCGGCCTTGCCATCCAGTACTCCAGTTCGGTTTCAGTATTCGGAACCCAGCAACCCAACCTGTCAGTTCCCACTTCCGATACGCACTGCTCAAGCACGTTCTCCAGCAGGCTTTTCTCAAATGCCAGTATGTCGGCGGTGTCGTTGCCGCGCCTGAGAACCTTGTCGAAGCCCCCAAAAAACTCGGCAGAACGGCGATCAATCGACATAAGCAGCTTCTGGTCGGGAAACTTTAGACGGATGTCTTCCAGAACTTCAGGTACGAAACAAGTGAGGAATACGCGGTCAACCATGCCGCGCTCTTTGGCGAGTGTGATGATTTTCTCCGGCAATCCGGGATAGGGCTCACCACGCTCGTCGATTTTGATTTCAAGCTCAAGCTCCAGCCGGGTTGGTGCATATATATCGAGTACAGCTTCAAGGGTCGGGATGGTCTGACCTCGACTGTCGTTTAGAATGACTTGCCCCAGTGCCTGTGCAGTGTGGGCTTGAACAGGCCCCCGACCGTTCGTCGTCCGATCGAGCAACGGATCGTGTATCACAACAGGAACCCCATCGGAACTGAGATGAACGTCCAGTTCCACCGCATCGACGTCGAAGCTCAGCAGATTGTGGAAGCCGGCAAGGCTGTTTTCTGCCCACAAATTCCGTCCGCCACGATGACCAATGATCTTCACCATTCATAATTCTCCGGTTGTGTTTATTTTCCGCTGTCGACCAGGCCTTTTACGAACCAGCGCTGCATAACGACGATTACCAGTACCGGTGGAAGCATGGTCCAGAGGGATGCATTCATAAGAAGGTGCCATGTCGGTAATCCGTCGGACTGCGGCATGACCTGTTTCAGGCCAACTACCGCCGTCGCCATGCTCGGATCTGTCGTCATGAGTAGTGGCCACAGATACTGGTTCCAGCCCATGAGAAACAGAATGATCGACAGTGCCACGATATTTGACCGGGACAACGGTAACAATATTCGAAGGAAGAACTGAATAGGGCTGGCACCATCAATTCGGGCCGCCTCGCATAGATCGTCGGGAATTGTCAGGAAGAATTGCCGAAACAGGAACGTAGCGGTTGCCGATGCGATTATTGGAAGGATCAGGCCCGGATAGCTGTTCACCATGTTCCAGTTCAGCTCAACAGCTATACCGAGCCAGCCAAAAAGAACGTTTAACGGCAGTGCCATATTGGCTGCAGATTCATAGGTTGGCACGATACGGACCTCGATGGGAAGCATCATTGAAACAAATATCAGCCAGAAAGCGGTCATGCGGAAAGGGAACCGAAAGTAAGTAACGGCGAATGCAGCGAGCAGGGACAAAACCAGTTTTCCGGCAGTAATTCCGAGCGCTACGATAAGGGTATTCACCAGAAGCTGACCGAAATTGATCGTGTTCAAAACCTCGCGCGAATTGACGAAGAACTGATCACCGGGAAGCCAGCTCAATGGAACCTTGAGCACATCCTGCTGGCTCAAAGAGCTCGTGACCAGAACAAAGTAGAGTGGAAGGCAAACCAGGATGATCCCGATTATCAGAACCGCATGGCAAACCGCATCAAGAATGGGAGTGCGCTCGTTCATCATTTACACCGCATAGTTGACGCGCCGTTCGACCAGTCGAAACTGGGCAAACGTAAGGGCGAGAGCCAGGATCATGAGAATGACAGACTGGGCAGCTGACGACCCCATATCCAGATTGACGAAGCCATCCTGGTAAACTTTGTATACAAGGATCGATGTTGCACCGGCAGGGCCACCGCGTGTCGTCGCGTCGATGATCGCAAAGGTGTCGAACAGGCCATAGACAAAATTGATGATGACCAGAAAAAACAGCGTTGGCGCAATCATTGGCAACGAAATACGCTGGAACCGTCGTAGTGGGCCAGCGCCGTCGATCGCTGCGGATTCGAGGATGGACCGCGGTACGGCCAATAATGCTGCAACGAGAAAGATGTAATTGTAGCAGATATGCTTCCAGGAAGCCGCCAGCACAATCAGGATCATCGCGTCCATCGAATTTCTGGTCGGGTCCCAGCCTATCCCGAGCATGTGCATAATCTGGGAGATTGGACCGACACGCGTATTGAAGAGAAATGCCAGCATAATACCGGCGACAGCGGGAGCGATCGCATAAGGAAGCAATAGTATTGCGCGATATGTTCCGCGTGCGCGGACGATATGGTTTGTAGCGAAAGCAAAAAGTAGCGCAACCGACAGGGTAATGGCGTTTTGCGAAAGCGTGAACCAGAGGGTCAGCTTGGCCGAGGCCCAGTAGGGTGCGCTTGCGAAAAGTGCGGTAAAATTAGAAAAGCCAACCCACTGAACAGACCCGCCGAAGGGATCATTCAGCTGAAATGCCTGAATGAGCGCGCGGAAAGAGGGGATAAAGAAAAAGAACAGCAGGACAAGCAACTGGGGTAAAAGAAGCAGAACCGGCGTTCGCCATTCCCTGAAATGCGCGCGCTTCAACCCGCTTTCCTTTCGCTCTGCAAGCGCAGAAGCGAAGCGGAAAGCACGTCGATCTGGAGAACTCATTGCATCACTTTCCTGCGTTCAGCTTTTCGAAACGACGGAGCACTTCATTGCCACGCAAAACGGCAGCATCCAAAGCATCCTGTGTCGTCTTTTGACCTAACGCTGCTGCCATGATTTCTTCCATGATCATGACATTTGCCTGGTTGGAATTGCCGAAGCGGAAACCCATCGAATTTTCGGAATTTGGTTTTCGCATGAGTTGTTCGATCGCAATCGCACGGGTGGGATGCTGCTCGAAATAACCTTCCTTCTTCAGGGCCTCATAAGCAGTCGTTGTGACAGGAACGTAGCCAGTATTCTTGCTCCACCAGACCTGGGTTTCGGGTTTGGCCAAAAAATCAAAAAAAGCTGCCGTGCCTTTATATTCATCGTCGGTATGACCTTTCATAGCCCATAACGCGCCGCCGCCAATAACACTGTTATGCGGCGTACGGTCCTTTTCATGAGGTAGAAAGGTGGCATTCCATGGGAATTTCGCCGAAGCCTCGACTGCCGCATGGGAAGCTGTCGAGGCAATTATTGTCGAACAGGTTCCGGACGTGAATAACTGGACAGGCTGAACTCCCTGTCCCGCAATCTCCATGACACCGCTTGAGATCAGATCGTGCATGCGCTCGACCTGAGTTACAAGGGATTTGTTGAACACGAACTGCGTGTCCAAACCGTCAATACCGTTCCGCTTCGTTCCATACGGGAAGTCATTCACGGCAGAATAATTTTCGAGGAAGCTCCACTCGTAGTCTCCGGGCAGAGACATCGCGCACTGAGAGATCCCCTTGTCGTGAATCGTGTGCAGCTGCTGCGTGAACTCTTGCCAGTTGTCAGCGGGCTTATCGAAGCCGGCAGCCTTGAAGTGCTCCTGATTATACCACAGTATTGGTGTCGATGAATTGAAGGGTAATGCCTGTAGCTTTCCCTTGTCGGTGTAATAAGCCGCAACCGGCGCGATCACCGTGCTCCAGTCAATTGTATAGCCCTCTTTGCTCATCAGGTCCGCGACTGGAATGATTGCGCTGGAGTTCAGCATAGTGAGAAAGGCGCGTTCATTCGTCTGGACAATGGCTGGCGCGCGCTTGGCGCGATAGGCCGCGATCATCGCATTGATGAGCTCTTCGTAGCTTCCTTTGTTTACCGGGACAACGGAATACTGATCCTGTGAATCATTGAACTGCTTTGCCAGTTCGTCGACGCGATCATTAAGCACGCCCCCCATGGCATGCCAGAACTCGATCTTGGTTTCCGCATGGGCGACCGCGCTGGCTAATATGGCGCAGCCTGCCAGCAGGGATGCTTTTAAAAGACGCTTCATCGCTTCCTCCCAATATCGATCAACTGCTTTTTAGGTGAGCATACGCTCTCGATAACGTTTGTCCAGCCCGTTTTCAGGGTGTTAAGCTTGCGATGGCATTATCGGCCAGCAATCCGGAAAAATGACGTCATAATCGAATTCATCCCGCAATGCAGGTTACGTTGGTAGTTGCGTATCCAACCGGTCAAGGATTATCATAAGCTCAGAAATAAATCATTTTCTCACGGATATTCTATGGCCCCTACACTTCAGCAAGACTACTCCGGCGCTTTCGACCTTGTGATTTTCGACTGTGACGGAGTACTGATCGACAGTGAAGTTATCGGCTGCGGTGCAGTCGCAGAACTATTGAGCCGATATGGTGTACCCACAGAGCTTGAATATGCGTTGCGCACCTTTCTGGGGCGTCCCGCGTCGGCGGTAACGGACGAGTTCTCACGACGATCGGGAAAAGCGCTACCGCCTGATTTCGTCACCAACTGGCGAAAATGTCTGTTTGACCGGTTCGATCAGGAGCTGGTCGCGATTGAGGGTATGTCCGAGGCCGTCAGGTCGATCCCTCTTCCGCGCTGCATCGCTTCTTCAAGCGATGTAGAGCGTCTGGACATCTCATTGAAAAAAACCGGCCTGTTGTCGCTGTTCGAAGGTAACATTTTCAGTGCGACGATGGTGAAGCGAGGCAAACCAGCGCCAGATCTGTTTCTGTTTGCCGCTGAAAAAATGGGTGCCGCGCCTTCTCGATGCATCGTTGTCGAAGACAGTCCTAGCGGTGTACAAGCTGCCAAGGCTGCTGGCATGGCCGCTATAGGCTTTACCGGTGGAAGCCATTATGCAGTTCTCGATAATGGCACAGCATTGCGCGACGCAGGCGCCGATCATATTCTGTCAGACGCGGCGCTACTTCCTTCCCTGTTGAAAGATATCTCTTCCGATGCTCGATAACGACAAGCCAAAACTGGATGACGCCGCAAGGGCAGGGTGGCTATACTACATTGCGGGCAAGACGCAGGATGAAATCGCGCAGATGCTCGGTGTATCCCGTCCGACTGCCCAGCGGTTTGTTTCACAGTGTCGTTCAGAAGGGCTCATTACATTCCGCATGAACCATCCAATCGCGGAGTGCATGGAACTGGCCAGCAAACTTACCGAGAAGTTTGGACTGGTATACTGCGATATCGTCCCATCTGAAGGAAACTGGCCCGAAGCCTCGAGCGCAGTTGCCGAAGCCGCCGCCGTTTTGATCGAACGCCAGTTGCGGGCACGCACCGCTGTTGTGATGGCCGTGGGAACCGGTCGTACCATGCGGGCGACAGTTCAGCGCGTCTCACCGATAAACGGATCAATGCACCGGCTGGTGTCACTCGTAGGGCATATCGGCATAGACGGATCGGCAAGCCCTTTCGACGCGCTGATCAAGCTCTCTGAAACCGTGAATGCCCAGCATTTTCCGCTGCTCCTGCCCCTTTATCTCTCGTCCCGCGAGGAACGAGATGCGCTTTTATCGATAGAACCTGTTCGGCGGGTTCATGAACTCGCTGCAACTGCCGATATCTGGCTGACCGGTATTAGTGATCTGGCTGCAGATTCGCCTCTCTCCCAGGAAGGATTTCTCAGTAGGGACGAGTTGTTTGAACTGAACAGGCTCGGCGCTGTCGGTGAAATTGCAGGCTGGGCGTTCGATGCCCAGGGCAAATTAATACAAGGGGCGACAAATCTGAGAATCACAAGTGTTGCACCCCAGATCGGTGTGATGCGGCCACGTATTTGCGTCGCGTCCGGTAAGCGCAAGACATCGCCTCTGAAAGCCGCAATGAGTGGTGGCATCATCAACGGGCTGATCACGGATGAAGATACCGCGAGACAGTTATTGGGATAAAATATCGTCCTGATCGGGTCCCGCTCCCGAAAATGGGCTCGACGTCGCTTCAATTCGAGCCGCTTTCGTACCTCTCGAAAACCGACTGGATCTGCCGGTCCGATTCATCGGATGGGGTCCTGATCTGGTGCTCGACTATCAGTTCACCGATAATCGCCAGAAAGCGTTTGAGTGTCGGTGATGTGTCCCCGGCGCGATAAGTTGCATATAGGGGAATTTCCGGCGGCGATGGGTGAATTGGCCTAAACACCACTTCCGGCTGCGCCAACTGCCGCATGCTGGCGGGTAAAAGAGCGAGGCCGATGTTGGCTCCCACGAGGCTCAGAAGGGACTGCACCTCAACGACCTGTTGACGGATTCTGGGAGTGAACCCGGCTTTGACACAACATTGATAAAGGAAATCTGCAAACCTTGACTGGTTCAGTCCGAACATGACGAGGGGCTGGTCCTTCAGTTCCATCAGGGAAACACTGGTCTGACTGGCCAGAGGATGCGATCTGGGCATCGCAATCATAAGCGCTTCCTGCATGATGATTTCCCGATGCAGGCCTTCCTGATGAGGTGGCATGCGGAAAAGACAAACATCTATGCGACGCTCGAGCAAGCCCTGAATCTGAAGTGCCGGTGTCAGTTCATGGAGCTGCCAGTCGACATCCGGAAACCGACTGGTAAAGATATCGAGTGCCCTGGGTATGATGCCGACAAGTGACGAACTGATTACACCGATGTCGAGCCGGCCAATCGATCCGGCAGCCGTCATCCTGGTTGTGGCTATCGCCTTTTCAAGCTGCTGGAAGATAAGAGGTGCCTGTTCCTTCAACGCCAGGCCAGCAGCAGTCAGTTCAACATTGTGATGGCTTCGCTTGAAGAGCGCGACTTCAAGGCGGTCCTCCAGTTGTCTGATCTGCTGACTGAGAGGCGGTTGAGACATGTTGAGACGCACTGCAGCCCGACCGAAATGAAGCTCGTCCGCGACAATGAGGAAGTAGCGCAACGTTCGCAGGTCGAACTGCTTCAGGTGATTGAAGTCCATATGAAATACCTCTCATCCATCGATGCAAACGATATTGTACGATTCACCAGCGATGAGGCGATAGTATCGTATACGGCAAAACACTGTTGTCGACTTTTTAAGGCATCATGCTCCGCAAGCTATCATAGGGAGAAGTACAACAGTGTTGTCCTTCAGGCTGAAATATGCCGGATCACCAGCGAACTCCGGGACAGGCATGGCACATGACGGACTTCATGGCGTTGACCGGATACTGGCAACCGTAGCAGTCATGTTGAATGTAGCCGTTGCCAATCTCGATATCGCAATCGCCAATACTGCTTTGCCGCAGATAGCTCGCAGCCTGCAGCTTTCCGCAGGTCAGGCCATATGGATAACCGCTTCGTATCAACTGGCAATGGTCTTCGCCCTGCTGCCTGCTATCGTATGCGCGGAAAGAATCGGCGCGCGAAAGATCGCGATAGCAGGTATTGTCCTGTTCAGCCTTGCTTCATTGTTATGCGGGTTCTCATCCTCCCTGTTCCCGCTTGTCACTGGCAGAGTGCTCCAGGGAATTGGCGGGGCCTGCATCGCGGGAACAGGAATAGCGCTGACACGGTCCATATTTCCCGAAAAGCTGCTCGGTATGGGAATGGGCATCAATGCGTTCGTCGTCGGCTTGTCGCTTTCAGCTGGTCCGACCGTGACTTCGCTTATTCTTGGTGTGGGATCCTGGCCATGGCTGTTTCTAATCAATATACCCGTCGGCGCTATTGGTATCGTGTTGGGTCTCTATGCGATGCCGCCCTCCATTCCCGTGGCAAGGCGCACAGTCAAACCGATCATACTTGCTCTGGGGGCGGCGATGACGACAGCATGTTGCTTAAGCCTGCATTTTTCTGCCCACGGTGAAGCAGCGTACAGCGCGATCTTTGCAGTGGCAGCAATTCTCGTTCTGTTGTCCCTTGCAAACCAGCCCAGGTCAGTATTGATCACCGCATTGCCGATCGACCTCTTCGCCAGACCCGTATTCGCCCTGTCAGCGTTAACGGCTGTCCTGTCCTTTCTGGCCATGGCTTCTGCTTTTGTTTCATTGCCGTTTCTTTTCCAGTGGCGCTTCGGATTTACTCAGTTCGAAGCCGGGTTCCTGTTGTCCGTCTGGCCGGTGTTTGCGACCCTGATATCGCTGCTGGCGGGCCCCGTTTCAGATCGCGTGTCGCCCGCAATTCTTTGTAGTACCGGGCTTATGGCAATAGCGACCGGGTTATGTTTGTTGAGCTTTCTCCCGTCTGACAGCACAATTGAAGAGATTTGTGCCGGGCTTGCGTTGTGCGGAACTGGCTTTGGGCTTTTTCAGGCGCCAAACATGAAGGCATTTTTGTTGTCCTCACCTGCGGACAGAAGCAGCAGCGCCGGTGGCATATCCACGCTTGTGGGCATTGTCGGGCAATCGCTCGGGGCGGCGCTGGTGGCGGCGATGTTCAACCTGTATGGCGAACCTGGATCGATTTCTGCATTACATGCCGGTGCTCTGGCAGCTTTGCTCGCCAGTATTGTCAGTCTCTTTCGCAACTGTATCAGTCAGGAGAAGCCGGTATGACGCTCCCCGATATCTGGTCAATCCAGTACACCTCGTGCGGCGCGGCTCAACTCTTCACTGAACATGTCCGCTGCCAGTCCCCGGCTTCGCTTTTCGCGTTGTATAAGAGAGAGGATGTTCTTCGCGAATATGCCGCCGCGTATCGGCAGATAGGTGAGAGCCCCGTTCCGTTGTTCCTCAGCAATGTCGAATTTACTGAGAAACGCAATGCCATCACCTGCTGCTGCAAGACATTTCATCGCTTCGATCGAATTGGTCAGAAATGTTGCTTCGGCAGTGAAACCGGCTTCTGCAAAAGCATCGGCTACGATGCCGTGAATAAGCATCGAACGGTCGGCGAAAATCAGCGGATAGGACTCGCAAAAGGCAAGCGTAACTGATTCCAGTCCCGCCAGAGGATGATTTGGCGAAACAACGGCACCCAGACGGGTTTCTGTTCGCCATAATGTTTCTACTTGCGGCAAGGCTGGCAGATTGAAGGCAAAGCCCAGATCCGCATCGCCGTCCAGAACGGCCTGGAAGATATCGCGCGCAAACATTACCCTGACTGTGATTTTAAGACGGGGATGACGCGCGCCGAAGCTCGCCGCGACCTTCGAAACGATCCCACTGGCAAGCCCATTCATTGTGGCGATAATGACTTCGCCGCCCTGTAAAGTCTTGAGATCACGTATATCCGCCTTAACCTGGCTGTATTCACTCAGTGTCCGGCGAACATGAGCAACCAGAATCTCTCCGGCGGGGGTCAGGCGCAGACCACGTGGCAGGCGTTCGAACAGCGGTTCACCCACCATCTCTTCCAGATGCAGAATATGTTTGTTTATTGCAGAAGCGGCCACATTCAGTCGCTCGCTGGCCCCGCGGATCGAACCGATCCTGGCAACCTCATCGATATAGCGCAGAACGCGGGAATGCAGCATCTGGTCCTCCGAGCGTTCTCGAAAAGTGCACGCAGTGGTGAATAAATACTGCTTTTCGGAAACGGTGCAATAGCCTTTTATGCCATTGAAGCGATGTCGGCAGGGAATGGACGCAAATACGACACGTCGCCTGGATCAGCGAACCAAATCTGGAGAAAGCCGTGAACAAACTGGTTGAACAAACGCATTACAACAAGGTGCGTGCAATTTTCGAAATCCTTGAAGGGAGGGGCGAAGCAGATCTCCTCCTGAAGAACCTCAACATTCTCGATGTTCATGGCGAGACGATCTATCAGGGTTCGATTCTCGTTTACGACAAACGCATCATTGCGCTCAACCCCGACGAAACCATCGTCAAGGTGAAGAAGGTTTTCGATGGCAAGGGACTTTACGCTATTCCTGGTCTCATTGATGCGCATATTCATTTCGAGTCACAGCTCGCCCATCCGACCGCACTGGCCGCCGCTATGGTCCCATGTGGTACCACGACAATCTACGCCGAGTGCCTCGATCTTCTCAGTGCGGCGGGAGAAGAGGGTATCGAGGCGGCCGAAAACCTGTTCCGCGATCATAAACAACTACCTTACCGCCTTTATGCTTTCGCACCAGGCAAGAAGGTATCGGCGGCCGTGACCTACAGAGTGCTCGAGATGGATCCGGTGATCGGCCTCGGTGAATTTGAACATTTTACCTATAGTTCCGGCAATGATGATGATTTCCGCAAGGCTTCGTGGGTACGTGCCAAGGGAGGATTCATGAATGGTCACTGGGGCGTAACTGCGCTTTCTGACATGATGCTCAACTATCTTCCGGCAATCGGAGTTTCCAACAATCACGATGTATGGAATGAAAAGGATATTGAGAAAAGCATCCGGTACGGTTTTCCGACACACATAAAATTTGGTGTCGGCAGTGCCGAAGTGATCAAAATCCTTCTGCGTTCCATCGTTGACCGGAAATGGCCGACCGATAATTTCATGCTATGCACGGACAATATTTCTGTAGAACGTCTCCAGACCATGGGGCATATGGACTGGATCATATCGCTTTGCGTGGAAATGGGTATCAATCCTATCCATGCCATCAAGATGGCGACCTACAACACAGCGCGCTCATTTCATATGGAAGACCGGATCGGTTCACTTGCTCCTGGTCGCTATGCCGATATCGTGCTTACCGACAGTCTTTCCAGGATAAATCCCCTTTACGTCTTCAAGGACGGGGAACTGATCGCCAAAGACCGTAAGCTTTTGAAAAAAGTCGAAATAGACTATTCGGCCATGTGCAAGAACGCTGTGCCTGGATTGGCCGACCTGACAAATGATCAGCTGGACATTGTTCCGCTCGAGGTTTCAGAAGATGGTACCCGGGCCAAAGTCTATCTGTTTGATGTCTATGGTCGTGGCCATGCAAAGTTCCATCAGGAGGTCTGGGTGCCGTTCAAGGACGGTAAAGTCGTGCCACAAATTGACGGTGCGACGTACAGCCGTCTTTCAATCGTCCAGCGTTATGCTGAAGGTAAACGCCATGTCGTAAATGGCCTCTTCAAGGGCGTTTCGATCGATCGGGGCGCAGTTGCCACATTCTGGCCAGCACCGAAGCCGTACTTTGTCGTCGTCGGCCAGGACAGTGCAGAAATGAGCCATTGCCTGAAGCGCGTCGACAGCTATGCAGGTGCCTGCGTAGTAACGGAGGACGAAACTGACAAAGCAATTCTACCGCTCGAAATCTATGGGGTCATGGCCAACATGTCGGTGGAAGAACTAACGGCAAGTGCAAAAGACATCGACAATGCACTGGAAGAGCTGGGCAATCGCAATGAGGGAGAGCCAGTCGTCAACAAGCTCCTCAGCCTTTTCATTTCGTTGCACCGGTTCCGCTTCCTTGAATAGACAATAGAGAAAATCCGTCAGGGCAGCGATTGGAGGCGTTGTCCGTGGAGGTAAATCACGCCATTCCGGGAGGAAGAAAATGGCCCGCAAGACAGATGATCTGTTGGTACTTGACACCGGTAACCTTGCCCGGCGCTGGGTAACCTATATCGTTGGTATCTATATACTGACGTTCGGCGTCAGCCTAGCGATCAGAGCCGGTATCGGGATATCGCCGTTAAGCAGCCTGACCCGAACCATGACACTGGTTTATCCGCCTCTCAGTCAGGGCACCTATAACTTCATTACCGAGCTTGTCATGCTTGCGGCGACCTATTTCGTTTTGCCAAAAGATTTCGGTCTGAAGAGCTTCGCATCGCTGCTGCCGGCGCTTGCGCTTGCAGTGTTTCTGGACTTCAATCTCGTTATCACAGAATTCGTTAAACTGGACCTGTACTATGCGAAGCTGGCGCTTCTGGTGTTCGCGGATGCGGCTCTGGCATTCGGTCTGTTTCTGATGATCCGAGCCAATCTCGTCCTCATGCCGATGGATATGTTCGTCAATACCTTATGCAAGCGCACCGGCTGGAAATGGGGGAACATCAAGACCTTCTACGATTGCGCCCTTTTGGTATTGTCTGCAGCGATCGGACTTGCATTCCTTGCAGATATTCCCTTTATCCGGGAGGGAACAATCATCAACGCACTCCTGGTAGGACAGTACATCAGGCTTTATTTCTTCCTCTACAAACGCTTTTTTGCGAACAAACAGGGTCAAGAACCGCGGGTTCAGACACTCGGTCACGCGGTCGAGTGAGTACAGCGTCTCACAACCGGAGGAGCCACCCTCCGGTTGTCGTGGTTTGTCTGCTTCACCATGCTCCGAAAATGAAAAATCACAAAAACACACCTTGATTTTATCGCCGGTTTGCCTCTAAGAGGCGCGTGTCAGGCGTGGGATGAAGATCCGAGAGATCTTCAAGGGATGCTGACCAGTAAATCCTTGCCCCTTTAACAAGGCCCAGCGTCTTCCCATTTTCGAGGTTCTCGTGTTCAATATCATCCTTATCTTTGCTGTTCTCAGCGCAACCATGCTGTTCGACTGGAGCAGGCCGTACTCAAAATGATCTCTACCGGAGATCCGGTTTTATAAAAGCAACAAGCCGACCCTCGGGGTCGGCTTTTTTGTTGAGTGTTCCGGGCTGGCGGCTGGATGCGGGCAGCCGGCGGGTTTCCATCTCGACCATATCGAAATCGTCTCACCATGCACTGAAAGCGATATTGTACGTCTTGAGGACAATGCGCTGATAGTGGGCAGTGACGAAAATCACTGCTGTCGAAAATAAGCCTGCCGTCGCCTTCGAGCGGTTGTTGCATCAAAGGGGGACGCAGTTGGTTTTCTCGAGGATCGGTCCTTCACGACCGGGAAAAGGAGACCAATCAATGATCATCGATACCAGTTGCTATCCGACCAATCTGGTCGATCTGGCCTGGCAGCATGATGGCGATCCGTTCAGCGGCGAGCGCCTGATTCAAATGATGGACGGCCCTTATACGATCAACGGCAAACCACGCCGCATCGACAAGGCGTTCATCCAGCCGCCGCAGGGCAATACCATCTATACGTGGACGGATGGGGACCTAGACGGACGTCAGTCTATTGACGCCTATATGGCCTATACGCTTGAAATGGTCCAAAAATATCCGGACCGATTCATTGGTTGCTTCGTCTATAATCCGCGTTGCGGCGTGCAGAACGGGGTCGAGGCCATCGAGCGTTATGTGAAGGAACATGGTTTCCGCATGGTCCAGCTACAAGCCAATATGCATGCATATCGGCCTGACCGCGCCAAGGACTGGCTGCGCCCTGCGCTCGACAAATGCCGCGAACTCGGCGTGCTCGTCAAGCTGCATACCGGCGATGGCCCGTACAGCATTCCGACGGAGTGGATTCCGCTTATAAAGGAATATCCGGATATCAATTTCATCATGGCGCATTTCGGTGTGCAGACGGGAGGCGTCTACTGTTTCGAGCCTTTCCAATGGGCAATGGAATATCCGAACGTGTTTTGTGAAAGCAGCTGGTGTCTGCAGTCGCGTATCGTCGAATTTGCCAAGGATTTGCCGACGCACAAGATCCTTTACGGTTCAGACACTCCGCCCAACGAACCAGGCATGTGGCTGAACCTTCTGGAGGTGCTCTGCCACAAACCGCCGCAAGGGATGAATCTCGACGAGGACACGCTCGAGGATTACCTCGGCAACAATCTCGCCCGCATGTTGGGTATGGAGCCAACGCCTCCGCCCGCCACCTATCAGGATGCAGTCGCAGAACTTGAACGTCATGGCATCGAAAACAAGCACTACCTGGCGACCATTGCCTAGTTCAGCGGAGAATCCAAATGATCATCGATACCCATCTGCATCCAACCAATCTGGTCGATGAGGCCTGGCGCCATACCGGTGAACCGTTTAACGGCGAACGTATGCTGAAGCTCATGGACGGGCCCTATATGATCAACGGCAAGCCACGCCGGATCGATATGGGCTTCATCCAGCCGCCGCCCGGCAATACAGGCTACCGCGACGGCAACCGTCGCGGACGCGACGGCATTCGAGACTACATGTCCTATGTCGCCGAGCTCTGCCAGAAGTATCCGGACCGCTTCATCGGCAACTTCAATTACAATCCACGGTGGGGCCCGGAAAACGGAGCAGCGGAACTGGAATTCCACGTCAAGGAATATGGCTTCAAGATGCTGAAGCTGCATTCCAACATGCATGGCTATCGCCCGGACCGCGCACTCGAATGGTTGCGGCCCGCCATGAAGAAATGTGCGGAGCTGGGCGTCGTCGTGCTCATCCATACAGGTGATGGCCCTTATTCGATCCCGACGCAGTTTTACCCCATTATCCGCGAGTTTCCGATGGTCAACTTCATCATCGGTCATTTCGGTATCCAGACAGGGGGCAACTACTCGTTCGAGGCGTTCTGGATGGCTATGGACACGCCGAATGTCTATTGCGAATCCGGCTGGTGCTTCCAGTCGCGCATCGTGGAGTTTGCAAAGCAGTTGCCGCCAAACAAGATTGTGTTCGGTACGGATTCGCCGCCGAACAATCCGGGCATGTGGTTGCGCGAGCTGGAGGTTCTGTGTTCGCCAGAGCCGCAGGGCATGAACCTGAGCGAAGATATTCTTGAAGACTATCTGGGCAATAATATTGCCCGTCTCGTCGGAATTGAACCCACCAAGCCTCCCAAGGACCTGGCGGAAGCTGAGAAGCGCCTCAAGGCGACATATGTCTGACTTCCTGTGCGGGGTGCACGTGTGCACCCCGCACATTTCAGAAAATGACACTGGGAGGAGTCATGAACGAGCTGCTATCAATCACCAATGTGGGAAACCAGGATTTTCAGGGTTTCGCGAATGTCTATCGGAAACTTTATCCCGACGACGTCGTTCACATCCGCGAGCCGCTGCCGGATGGGCGGGATGTAACTGCAATGGTGGCCGCCCTCGCTGAAACGGGAAGGGCGCCGATGCTGTTTTGCGACCAGGTTCCGGGCAGCGAGGTGCCGCTGGTCACGAATGTGTTTGCATCACGCGAACGGATCGCTCGAATCTTCGGAACCAGCGTTTCAAAACTTCATGAAGAGTATCAGAAACGAGCCAACACCCCAATCGACCCCGAATATGTCGCCGATGGTCTGGTTATGGAACGGGTTGATGAAAGCAAGGACGTCGATCTCGACAAACTTCCGATGATCCAGCATTTTGCAAGTGATCGCGGTCCCTATATCACAAATGCAATCATCGTGGCGAGCGATCCCGAAACCGGCATAGCCAATCTCAGTTATCACAGATCAATGCGTCACTCGCAGTCAGCTCTGGCAACCAGCCTGCATTCGCGAGGCCATTTATGGCGCATGTATCAGACAGCACGCGAAACAGGTCGACCGTTACCGGTAGCAATGGTGGTTGGGGCGCACCCCCTTTTCATGCTGGCTGCATCGGCTCGATTGCCATTTGGCGCTGATGAGCGTGCCGTAGCGGGCGGGCTTATGCGGGAGCCTCTGCGTCTGGTCAGAACACCACGCTATGCTATCGGGGTTCCGGCGGCTGCCGAATACGTTCTGGAAGGGCACCTTGATCCCCATGCGCATGTCGAGGAAGGCCCGTTCGGCGAGTTTTCCGGATATTCCTCGGATCGTTCGACCAATACGCTTTTCCATGTAACGGCAATCATGCGCCGCAAGGCACCGTGGCTGGTCGACGTCGTGGGTGGTGCGACCGATGAACATCTCAATCTTGCTCGCTTGCCGCGGGAAGCCGAGATGTTTGAAAAGCTGAAGGCACGCTTCCCCTCGGTGACACGGCTGCATTACCCCACGTCCGGCACACATTTCCACTGCTATGTCGCTTTGAAACAAAGCCGGCCAGGCGAAGCGCGTCAGATCATGCTCGGTCTGCTTGGCTGGGATCCGTATCTGAAAACAGTCATAGCCGTCGATGACGATGTCGACGTCGCGCAGGACAGCCAGGTTCTATGGGCATTGGCAACGCATTTTCAGCCACATCGTGACCTCTTCACGATCGGTGGTCTGCCGGGCAGCCCTCTCGACCCATCATCGAGTTCCGATGGAACGACGTCGCGGCTGGCGCTCGATGCAACACGCGGACCGGATTTTCATGGTATTCGCGCAACAATCGGTGATGACGCAATGAGCCGTGCGCGGGATCTGCTGGGTCGTCTGGCGGGAACGCGACCGACGGGGGCGGCGTCATGAATGCCATCTCCCCGCGTTATGACGGTTATCAACCACGTATGGTTGTTGGTATCAGCGGTGCGTCCGGCTTTACCTACGGGTTTCGCCTTCTTGAAATCCTGCAACAGCTCCAGATCGAGACGCACGTAGTTGTAAGCCGGTCGGCGCTCCTCACCATGACGCATGAGACAGACTATAAACTCGCTGACATCCGGAATCTGGCGAACTGTCTCTATAAATCCGACGACATGGCCGCCAGTATTTCGAGCGGTTCCTTCAGGACAATGGGCATGGTTGTGGCACCTTGCTCGATGAAAACCCTTGCGGAAATTGCCCACGGATTATCAGGAAGCCTGATCAGCCGTGCAGCAGATGTCACGCTGAAGGAACGACGCAGACTTGTGCTCCTGGCCCGGGAGACACCGCTGACGCAGACCCATATAGCAAACATGCTCACCGTTACACAGATGGGTGCGATCGTGACGCCTCCAGTTCCAGCCTTTTACGCCAAACCTGCGACCATCGCGGAGATGGTCGATCATACAGTGGGCAGAGTTCTCGATCTTTTCGATCTTGAAACGGACGGCGTGCGGCGTTGGATCAAGATGCCCTGACACCAGTAATCCAAGGGAGATGAACAATGTTGAAGACAGTCAAGGACAAGATTCCGGTCACCGTGCTTACCGGTTTTCTCGGCTCCGGCAAGACGACACTGCTGAATTATATACTGAAGGAAAATCACGGCATGAAGATCGCTGTGATCGAAAATGAGTTTGGGGAGGTCGGTATAGACGGCGATCTGGTCGTCGGTAGCACTGAAGAGATTTTCGAGATGACAAATGGCTGCGTCTGCTGCGTGGCCGAGGCACGCGACGACCTGCTTCGGGTCATCCGCCAGCTTCTGGCAAGACCGGAGCGTCTCGATCACATCATTATTGAGACAAGTGGTCTGGCCGATCCCTATCCGGTTGCGCAAACCTTCTTTCTCGACGATCCGATCCGCAATGAAACCAATCTGGACGGCGTTATCACACTGGTTGACGTCAAACATATCCGCCAGCATCTGGACGATATCCATCTCGACGGTATCGATAATCAGGCGGTTGACCAGATCGTCTGTGCGGACCGCATCGTACTCAACAAGGTGGACCTGGCTCAGGATGCCGACATTGCCGATGTGACCAGGCGTATCCGCCAGCTCAATGAAACGGCAGATATCGTGCTGTCGAGCTATGCGCAGATCGATCTGAGCAAAATCCTGGGGCTGGCGGCATTTGACCGCAATCGTAAGATGGCTGCAGAAATCGATTTCGACTGGCACGTCCACAATCATCACCACGATGATCACGATCACGATCACGACCATGCATGGCTTGGCGATGCCAGTCACACACACGACGTTTCCGTCACATCGGTGGGTATAGAACTCCCGGGGAATATGGACCCCCAAAAAATGTCGCGCTGGGTAACGGAACTCAAGCGACAGAACAATGAGAATCTGTTTCGGATGAAAGGTATCTTCTCCATGCAGGACGATGACTATTGTTACGTCTTGCACGGGGTTCACAACGAGATCGAATTCCGCCCCAATCATCCGTGGGCTGGAGATGAACGTTCAAACAAGATGATCTTCATTGGACGCAATCTGGACCGTGCCTCTCTGCAGGCCCGCATAGAGGCATGCCGGGCGTAGACGCCCGTGCGAGCCGGCTTTGGGACCGGGAGTGCATCCGCCGTATCTCTTCGTGCCGGATGAATTCCAAAGCCGGATCGTTCGAATTTGCAAACAGGCGTCACCACAAGACGTCATGAAAGGAACGGCCGCAAGTCGTTGGAGAATGAGCAAACAAGGGGAACAACGATGACAACTGCAATACATCCAGTCGATGAAATACTACCTGCAAAGAAAACTCTTACCCTGGCACTGCAACATGTTGCAGTGTCATATGTGGGATCGGTCGCAGTGCCGCTGATCATTGCCAATGCACTTGGTTTTAGCGCCGAGGAAACGATCCTCCTGATCAGTGCCACCTTTTTTTGTTCAGGCATTGCGACGCTGCTGCAAACCATCGGATTCTGGCGTTTCGGCGTCCGTCTTCCGATCATGAATGGTGTAGCATTCTCCAGCGTTTCGGCCATCATCGCGATCGGTTCCATGCCAGGCGTGGGTATAGCCGGTATCTGCGGTGCCGTGATTGCAGGCGGCATCTTCATCATGCTGATCGCACCGATTACCGGGCATCTGCGCCGCTTCTTTCCGCCCGTCGTCACGGGCTGCATAGTCACCGCCATCGGCGTGCAACTTCTGCCGGAAGCCTATCAATGGGCAGGTGGCGGACGTGGCCAGGCCGATTTTGGCGATCCCGCTTTTCTGGGCGTGGCGCTACTGGTGCTGATCGTTATCCTTGCGTTCAACAGGTTTGGATCGCCGCTTCTGAAAAATCTCGCTGTACTTTTCGGTATGGGCGCGGGAGCTCTGGTCGCCTTTCTTCTGGGGATGGGCAATCTCAACCCGGTCGCAACCGCTCCCTGGATGACCGTGCCGACGCCGTTCCATTTCGGACTGCCGACTTTCGCCGTCCTGCCGTTCATGACGATCGTGATTGTGATGATCGTCCAGACAGTGGAATCCATGGGCCTGTTTATTTCGATCGGAGAGATTGTCGACAAGGATGTAACGCCTGAGCAGGTTGCTGATGGGGTGCGTGCCAATGGCCTTGCCAGTGCAGTTGCCGGCGTCTTCGCGGGCTTTCCCTTCATCGCGCATATGGAGAATGTCGGGCTCGTCATTCTGAGCGGTGTGCGCAGCCGCTGGGTTGTGGCCCTCTGCGGTTTGATGCTGTGCGTTATCGCCTTCTTTCCCAAGTTCGGCGCAGTCCTTGCAGCGGTGCCTGCACCGGCACTCGGCGGAGCAGCGGTAGCGATGTTCGGTATCGTTGCTGCGGCTGGTATCCAGTCTCTGTCCAAGGTCGATTACGCGAATAATCAGTACAATATCCTGATCGTCGCTTTGACGCTGGCCATAGCATTCATCCCAATCATGTCACCCAATCTGTTCCAGCAACTGCCGGACTGGACGCAATCTATCCTGCATTCAAGCGTCGTGGTGGCTTGCGTGGTTTCCGTTACGCTCAATCTCGTTCTCAACGGCTTGGGCGACAGCAATCAGGTTCATGAAAGCCATCATGACGGTCATCTGGCCGAGGCAAAGTCCCAGACCAACGGTGGCTGAGTATAACCATCTGCGGAGCCGGGCGGAGAGCCCGGCCTGCACACCAAAGGTTGGCAACCGCCCGCTATAGCGGCTGTGGAATACAGGCTTGCGGGGCGGACCCGTTTTACCCATTCAGCTCCACTCAGATAGTGAGGTTTCACGATGGACAATCTGTTCCAGCAATCCACCGCGCCGTGCCGCCGCCTTGTCCGGGGAGGCCTGGTCGCTGCAGGCGCCCGCGATGTCCGACAGGCCGATATGTTGATCTCCGAAAAAGGTGTCATCCTGGATATTGCATCCGACATCGAGCTTGAAGGCGACATGCAGCTTATCGATGCGGCAGGCTGCATCGTTTCGCCGGGCCTGGTGGACATGCACCAGCACCTCGACAAGACGGGCGTGTTGCGTTTTGCGCCCAACCCGTCAGGCACATTGCAAGGCGCGCGCGACGCTTTCGCGAAATATGCACGGCAGGCCCCGCCGGACGATATTTTCAAGCGGGCATCCAAAACAATCGAGCGCTGTCTCAGCCGAGGCACTACCGCAATTCGAAGCCACGTGAATGTCGATAAAGATGCCGGTTTCAATGGCATTGAGGCACTGGCGAAATTGCGCTCGGATTGGGCGGACCGGGTTAAATTGCAACTTGTGGCCTTCATGATACCGCATCCCGGACAGGATCTTGACTGGCTGGAGGCCAACATCGATCGGGCCGTAGCACAGGCTGATGCCGTTGGTGGCACCCCGGCTGTCGCGGAAGACCCGGATCGTTATCTCGATATCCTCTTTGCCGCTGCCGCGCGGCATGGGCGACCGGTCGACCTGCACCTTGATGAACATCTCAACCCGCATCGTCCGCTTTTCAACGCTGTTTTCGAGCGGGTCCGTCGCTATGGTCTGGAGGCGCGTACCGTGCTCAGCCATGCTTCGGTTCTCAGTGCGATGGACCGACCGGATTTCGAGGCGATCCTGGAGCAGATCATCGCGTTGAAACTTGGCGTTGTCACGCTACCGGCGGCTAATCTTTATCTGCAGGGGCGCGATTGCGAGAAGTTGCCGCCGCGCGGTCTGACCCGGGTGGCCGAAATCGTACGGTCCGGCGTACCCATCGCAACCGCGTCCGATAATATTGAGGATCCCTTCGTTCCAACAGGATCAGGCGATATGCTGGAAATCGCGCGCTGGACCCTGCTGGCCGGCCATCTGAAGGGCGACGAACTTGCCACCGCCTACGCGATGATTACTGCATTCCCTGCAAAACTGATGGGGCTTAAGGATTATGGCTTGCATCGGGGCGCTCGCGCTGATTTTCTGCTTGCCAAAGCTGAAAGCATCGACGGCTTCGTGGCCGGTGGAACACCGCATTTGCGTGTTTTCTCCAATGGAATGCTTGTATCGGAGACGCGGATCGCCACAGTGACCACGGCGAAGACGCAATCCCTCATGCGCGAACCGGCCTGAGACGTCGCAGGCCCGGACAAAAGCGGAGTGGGATAGGATGACCGGGAGATTGGTCACGCGACTGACAGCATTCGGTATGGTTATCCTGCGCGAGGCGATCAGCGTCTACTGGACGCTGGTCAAGATCATGTTGCCGGTGATGGTGCTGACGCAGCTGGCAATCGAGATGGGCCTGATCAAAGCCATTTCTCCTGCCTTCGCTCCCGTCATGCAGTTCGTGGGGCTGCCGCCTGAAGCCGGTTTTGTTTGGGCTATGAACCTGCTGGTGGGCGTGTGGAGCGGGGCAGTGGTGATGTTCGCCGTCTTGCCGGTCGACACACTCACCACAGCTCAGGTGACGATCCTCGGTTCGCTTTTCCTCTTCGCTCATGCTCTTCCCATCGAACAGCGTATCGTACAAAAGGCTGGTCCGCGCCTGATCGTGTCGACCCTGATCCGGCTTGGCGGCGGCCTTGTTTTCGCATGGGGGATCAACCTGATTTCCAGCCGTACCGGCTGGCTGGCAGAACCGGCTGCACCGGGCTGGGTGCCGGGCCATTACGATTCAAGCTGGAGCAGCTTCGTCGCCGATACGGCTTCCACGCTGGTCTGGATATTTATCGTCCTGCTCGGTCTGGTGGCTGTGCTGAGAACAATGGACGCGCTCGATGTGACGCGCTTCCTCAACCTGCTTCTTTCACCCTTGTTGCGCTTGCTCGGCATATCGAAAAATGCCGCTCCATTGACCGTGGTCGGGCTGGTGCTGGGACTGTCCTATGGTGGAGGTCTCATCATCCGTGAAGCACAGCGCGGACACATTCAGCCTCGGGACGTCTTTCTCGCGTCGAGTTCATGGGGCTGTGCCACAGCCTGATCGAAGATACGCTGATCGTGGTGGCTCTTGGCGCGGATATCTATGTCGTCCTGTTCGGTCGATTGATTTTCTCCATTGTTCTGGTCGCGATATTCGCCAGACTTCTGCGCGGAACGGGCGACGCCTTCTTCTTCCG
>NZ_JBCAUP010000043.1:0-31442 GCF_038433355.1 Brucella cytisi | reverse complement strand
GCGGCTTTGATCAATTGACGGATGGTTGCCGACTTATGGCTGCCGAGATTGTCCATGACGACAATGTCGCCTGGCTTGAGCACCGGGACCAACTGCTGCTCGACATAGGCGCGGAAACACTGGCCGTTCATCGGTCCGTCGAAGACACAGGGTGCTGTAAGCTGATCGTTTCTCAAAGCGCCCAGGAATGTCAGCGTGCGCCAGTGGCCATGCGGTGCAAATGCCCGCAGTCGCTTGCCTTTTGGACCCCAGCCTCTGATCGGCGACATGTTGGTCTTGATCCAGGTCTCATCAATGAAGACCAGCCGTTCGGGATCAAGGTGATTTTGCAGGGTCTTCCAGCGCTGTCTTTTGCGAGCGACGTCGGCACGAGCTTGCTCAAGGGCGAATAGTGTTTTTTTTGAAGCGCAGCCCTTCACTGCGAATGAATTCCCAGATCGTATTGTGCGAGACGGAAATACCCCGCTCGGTCAACGCCGCCTTCAGGCCATGGAGTGTCAGGTGTGGGTTCTCGGCGAGCCGTTGCACAATGATATCACGATGCGGTTCGAGTATCCGCTTGCGGTGGCCGCCCATCTTGCCGGGATGAACCGATCCGGTCGCACGATGGCGCTGGGACCATTTTACGACTGAAGATGCGGCAATTTCAAACCGCGTCGCCACTGAACGAACGCTTTCGCCACTCAGCACGGCGGCAATAACGCGCTCTCGAAGATCATTCGATA
The DNA here is from genome assembly GCF_038433355.1 of Brucella cytisi. Classification (NCBI taxonomy): domain Bacteria; kingdom Pseudomonadati; phylum Pseudomonadota; class Alphaproteobacteria; order Hyphomicrobiales; family Brucellaceae; genus Brucella; species Brucella cytisi. The sequence goes on along the minus strand of NZ_JBCAUP010000043.1, from coordinate 30,717 downwards.
TCGGTGCGGTCATCCAACGCTGGCCTCCATCCAGCCAGCATCAGTGAATCAGAACAAAACTGATTTGGGAAGCGCATTCGATTCAGAGAAAAACGGAAACGCTCTAAATAGCCGACTTTGGCTCGAATCGGTCGGACCGTTAATCGCCTCCATTTCAGTCATTAGCGTAGCATTCCCACAGTTTCCACAGCGGTAATGCCCTTATCCTGTATTAACGCCTGAGAAGGGGTGGCATGTGGTCGGTCCGCTTTTGTGCCGGCCCATCCGATAGCAAGACCATGGGATTTGCGTCGAAAACGTACTGGACGAGTTTTCAAGCAGCCTTGGCCGTTCGTGCAACCTCTTCCGGGCCGCGACGTAGGGCTGTGATTCATTGCCTTTGTTTGCGTGGCTTTCAGTGGCAAGAATGTCGAAGCCTGCACCGCATATATGCTCGCCCAGGTCCGCCGCCTGGAAGACGCCGGCGTGGGGTGCTTTGCCAATCGTGCGCATTGCGGACAGCAAGGCCAACCGGATAAATGGGTTCATATCTCCGACACACGGTGTCTTGGAGATGAACAAGCCGCCTGATGCAAGCAAGGCATGGATGCTGCGCAGCGTGCCGGGCAGGTCACGGACCAGATGGAGATAGTTGAATCCCAGGACTGCATCGAGCCCCGCTTCAGACATTAGCCAGGCCGTCTTAAAACTCGATGGGTTTGAGGTTCCTCAGGCGTTCTCTGTTATTCGATGCGGACTTGCAGGCATTTCGCTTATCGGCGATTTGGGCGGCATATGACATCAGCGGAGCACTTTTGGGCAAACTTCGTGCGGTTTATAAGGCGGATTTGTGCCGATCATGCCCTGACAGCCGCCATCAGGCCGGGCACGCCGACAAGGGTAATGGCCCTTTTGTTATTATTGGCGAGCGCCGTCAGGCTGAACGGTGAGCTTGCCTCCGGAACCGCTGTTTTCGCCAACGCGTTCCTCCTTGGCATCGCCGTCGTCAAGGCGCTTCATGTAGTCGGCTAGCTTCTCGTCGGCCTCGCGGATGAATTTCGACAGAGCACCACGCGTGAAGTTGCGGTCCTTGTTGTTGGCCGCCTTGATGCGCGTGCCGTCCATCGCCAGTAACTCCCGCCCGAACAGGCCGAACGGTCGATCCGCCGAAAGGCGGCGATTGTACAGAAATCCGGTTTCAGATGCCGCAGCAGCCAAATCACCTCGATGTTGCGATGACATTTCGCCCCAGTCGTCGGCTCGACCGAACGCGGTTGAGATAGCCGTATGTGTACAATCTGAGCAGATCGGCGGGATCGAAGCCCGACCGGTCGGTATCCTTCGCGTCAACCCGTAAAAAGCCGGCAGCCTTGAGATCGAGGCCGTCAACGAAGGCCTCGATGAAGCGGACCGGGTTGTCCGGTCTCACATAATCATCGACTGCTTCCGGCAGAAGCAGTAATTGCGAGCGGTCTGTTCCAGAAAGATGTGCCATAGTAAAGTATACCATCACCCGCTATCTTCAGGAATCCACAATGAGTTTTCAGACCGGGGAACCGCATGGGACATTTTAAGCTTGTTTATCAGAGCTATCCGCTCGACCTTCCAGTCGAGGAGCCACGCATCACCTTGCGGGCCTCAAGTGGATCTTGGCCTGGTCAGGAGCTGGAGAACTACGTCGTGCTGGATTTAGAAGTGAAATCTCCGAAATTCTTCTTCGATCCCAACAATGACCCCGAGGATGACGTCTCCCAGTGGTTGAACCCGGGTCTGGATACACAGTGGCTCAAAATACCATTGAAGCGCTTCGAGAACCGTGACTATCGCAGCCTCCAGGAAATCCGGGCCGACTTCCAGGGCGAAGGAACTCGAAACGCTTTGACGAGTGAAGATTGGTGGGAAGCCCCAGGTCTTATCACCACCTACAGCGATGAGTTTTTCGCTCGTGCGGAAATTTCCATCCGTCACGACGGTGGTGGCATGTTTTCGGTTCAGCTTTCAGGCGCCACCCAGTTTGCCACTGCCTTTGACATAGCCTTTAGTGCTCCCCTGACCGTCAAGCTGGTCGGATATCGCAACTCGTCGACCAAAGATGATCTTTTAGGCTGGTTCAACAGCTTTCTCAGAAAAGACGACTTCATCTTCACGCCGCTGCAGCGAGGTGAAGACCTCTATCTCAATGGTGCGGTCAAGTAACAGCCGCGCCAATCGCGCTGAATGCTTCGAGAATGATCGTCACAGCACCGTCCCGCTTGTGGCTTCAATTCGGGTGTACCCGGCTTTGTTGATCATCATCGCTTCTCTCCCTCGGGCTGGGGCCCTGTTGCGGCGGCACGCCGCCGCGAAGTCCTGGATAGCGATCAACGGGGATCTCCGGTTCACGATCGGAACGTCAGCCCCCCTTCACGTAGCCCAGACCCTCGACGATCTTTCCGTCCCGCACGCGCATGATGTTGACGCCTCGAACCCGGTCCGCTTCGTGCTCGCTCCAGCGAAGCTGCCAGCGGATGATCCCGCGGTCACCTATCGCGGAGATCTCCTCAGCCTTAAAGACAAGGTTGGCCGACGACGCGACTCCCTTCCAGAAAGTGAGGCAAGCCTCGCGCCCCTCGTAGAGCGTGCCATCCGGGGCCGGCGCCGTATTTTCGAGAACACAGCCGTCGCCGATGAGATCATCGAGGTCTTCGGGGCGATGCTGCTCGAATGCGTTGTGGAAGCGTTCCACGATTTCGCGGGTAATTTTGCTGTCACTGGTCATCTTCTCACCTCATTGAGCGATGGAGCCGCGTCCATTTCGCCTAGACATGACGGACCACGGCTCGATTCGAACGGATATCGTCGGCTTGGTTCTCTCTCACGTGCCTTGCGCCTGGCCGCATGCGGCCGTCATTCCGGCAGCGGCGCCGACTCACCAGGCGTCTTGGCGTAGGCCAGGGCTTCGATGATCCGCCCGTCACGAACACGTATCAGGGTGACGCCGCGGATCGAGCCGCCGTCGCCGAAATGGAACCGCCAACGGATGTTTGCGCGGTCACCCATGACGATAGTGTCTTCGACCTCGAAGCGGTTGACGCGGTCTGCGGCCATGGCCTGCCAGAACGCCAGGTTGACATCGTAGCCTTCGTAGCGCGTGCCGTTCGGTGCCGGCTGGATTGACTCCATGACGCAATCCGGCGCGACCAGGTCCTCGAAAATCTCGGGATCGTGCTCCTCAAACGCCTGGTTGAATCGGCGGATGACTTCGGCTGTGTCTTTCGTATGCATGGCCTCCTCTTATACAGACAGGTCTGTCTATCTGTTGTAATATACAGACCTGTCTGTTAAGGTCAAGCGATGAGGCAGAAAAAATCTGAAACCCAGTCCGAAGCGGGTTCCGCGCGTCGTCGATTGCTCGACACCGCGACCCGGCTTTTCTACGAAGGCGGCATCCATACCGTCGGCATTGACCGCATCATTGCGGAAGCCGGCGTGGCCAAGGCGACCTTCTACAATCACTTTCCATCGAAGGACGACCTCGTCGTCGCCTATCTCCAAGAGATCGATAGGGTCGGGCGGGCAGCGGTGGCCGCACTTCCGAAGCAATCGCCCCGGAAAATGATCTCGGCGATCATGGAGCGCATCAGCGAGACTGTGACTGCGGGCCCTTGGCGGGGATGTCCGTTCCTCAACGCGGCAGCCGAATATCCAGATCCGGCCAGCGCCGTGCGGCAGTCCATCGATGCGCGCCGCGCCTGGTATCACGATAGCCTCCAGAGCCTTCTCGCAAAGGACGGCGATCCGGCTCCTTCCGTCACCGCGTCCCTCCTCGTCGCGCTTTCGGACGGTCTCCTGGAAAGTGCCTATCTGGATGACGCCGAACGTGTCCCCGCCCTTGTCCGCGAGGCGGTAGCCAGACTGCTCGATCGCCGATGAACGCCACTCGCCAACAAAGCCGCACCGGTCTTCGCCAGTTCCTCGATTTCGAGCAACAGCGCGATTGGATGGAAGGCAAAACGATCCTGCGCGACGCCGACGAGCGCCTGGAATCCCTCGAACTGCGTTTCAAATACGCCGCCCGGTTCGAGAAGCTGCTGCGCATGCCACAGGCTCCAGAGGTTCTGGAGATTCTTAGGCGCTACGGTCGCGACTGCATCCCGATCCCGCGCCGGACTGAGCGGCACTACTGGTCGGTCTCCTGCCTGCCGTCGACGGCGGGCAAAGCGCTCGTTCGCGTCAATGCGAGCTGGATGGAGTTTTTCTCGCTCTATGCGGACGGCGAGGGCATCCGGGCGCTTTTCGTGGTGCATCTTTCCGATTTCACCACCGACCATTCACGCGACCGCGGTCAGGTGGACGGCGCTTTCCTGGAACGTTGTGTCGTGGCCCCGGAAGACGTTAGCTATTTTTTTCCCCGCGGAGAGGACATGTTCGGCGTCAAGGTCCGCGGCTTTGCCTCAATCGGCAAATTTCTCGCGTCGAGCAGGGCGTTGCGGGCCATCCGGGCATTCAATCTGACGCACATGAACCGGGGCCGGAACGCCTATCAGGCGAGCCACTGCTACAGCCTGGCCGATCACATGCTGAGCGACGAGGGACGCTGAAGCCGCGAACCGCCGTTGAAAACTGCAGTCTAAATGGCCAAGGAACCATTTCTAGCGACGCGGCCCAGTCTGAGCTAGCAGCGGTGGTATTGCAGCCTTATTTGCTTTATTCTTACATAAGGCGCAAGGTGGTCATCGATAGCAATTGAAACGGGTGCTGTCATTCGGGCTTTAAATGCCTGACCCGCAACAAAGGAGGACATAATGTCTTCCATCGCCTTGAATTCCAGAAACATTACTATGATTTCGCGCCTTCTTAGGGAGGCTCGCAAACCTGGCGACACGCAGGATTTGCGCACTGACGCTGCACGATATCTCGCACGCCGGTTTCAGGAGGGAACTCGTGATGAAGGTCGCCTGCAGATCGCCCTGAAACAGTTCATCCAGAAGCATAAAGCAATGGCAAAGTCCGCTGGTCGATATGATGACGGCGGCGGCGCGGTAAAAAGGGAAAAATAATTTCCCTTTCATTTCCTAACCCTAGCAGAAGTTTCGATGATTTTGACGTCGGAGTACGCTTTGTCGGCTACGATGCAATGATCTCGGTTCTGTTTCTAATCGATAAAACCGCACTGGAGAAAAATGGCGTCGTCGCAGCGACAGAATTATCGCTTCTTGCTGTCTTCGACGTCTCTCGGAATCTGATCTACAATGTTGCCCGCGAAGTTCACTCCCAGGCTCCGCCAACCTCCTATCGGATCACTGTGGAGGACATGAAGTAGCTCCTTCTGCAAATCTTGAAGTAAAAGGTGAGACCCCATGTCCTTGATCGGCATGGTGGCTCGTCTCGCATTATGTTCGAAACGAGGGTTAGCTTTCGAGCCAGAGCCTCAAACATAGGAGACGAGCCGTGGTCGATGATATCGCACTTTACGTTGGTTTGGATGTGAGTAAGGAAAAGATCGCGATCGGTCTGGCGGAGGCAGGCCGCAAAGGCGAGGTTCGCTATTACGGCGAAATCGCCAACCGTGCTGATGCGGTGCGCAAATTTGTCGACAAGCTTGCCGGACGTCACGGACGCCTTTGCCTTTGCTATGAGGCTGGCCCGACAGGCTACGGACTGTATCGCCAACTTTGCGATCTTGGTCATGAATGCCTTGTCGTTGCACCATCGCTCGTTCCGACCCGTCCGGGTCCTCAGATTAAGACGGATCGGCGCGACGCTGTCGCGCTTGCCGCGTTGTTGCGCGCGGGCGAACTGTCATCCATCTGGGTTCCCGACGAGACGCATGAGGCCATGCGCGATCTTTGCCGGGCGCGGGAAGCGGCAGTCTCGGATTTACGACGAGCCCGCCAGCATCTCTTGTCATTTCTGCTCCGGCACGGCCGGGTCTTCGAAGGCCGCTCCCATTGGAGCAAAGCTCATCGCAACTGGTTGGCGACACAGCGCTTTGATCACCGTGCGCAGCAAATCGCTATGGAAGAATATATTCGTGCCATCGAGCAAATCGAGGAGCGGCGCGACCGACTGACCCGGCAGATGCTGGAGCTCCTGCAGGATTGGTCGCTTAACCCGATCGTCGAAGCGATCCAAGCCCTGCGTGGTGTCGCGCAGATCTCGGCGGTGACATTGGTATCGGAGATCGGCGACTTTAGACGCTTCAGCAATCCGCGTCAGTTCATGGCCTGGCTGGGTCTGGTTCCCAACGAGCATTCGACCGGTGCCAGCGTGTCGCGCGGGTCCATTACCAAGGCCGGCAACACCCGTGCGCGGCGCATGCTGGTCGAAGGCGCATGGACCTACAGATTGCCCGCGCGTGTAAGCCAGGAAATCCTGAAGCGAACGGAGGGGCTGCCTGAAGCGATCAGAGCGACCGCCTGGAAGGCCCAAGTGCGGCTGTGCCAGCGGTATCAGCGCATGCAAGCCAGCGGCCGCCCCACCAACATCGTCATCGTCGCCATTGCGCGCGAGCTTGCTGCCTTCGTCTGGGCGATTGCGACGACAGTTCCGATTACCCCAACAAAGGCAACCTGACGAAAAGGGATCAACGCGAAGGAGAGAACAAGTTCAATTCCATCACGCTGCTTATTGCTGGGCGTGGCGGCCGGTCAGGGTAACCCTCGTTGTGATTCTGCGAGCCTGAAACGGCAACACGCGCCATGTGAGACAGAGGAAGGCCCGAGACGAACCACGGTCCTGCGGTATCCAACCCGCGCATCAGAGTCTGATCAACCGTCGTCTCAGCGCCGCCGCGTCCTGCAATAGGCAGCCCATTAGTCCTGGCGCCGAAAGGCGAGACGGAAACCTATGCCAAAATCCTTGAAAACGGACATGAGAATCTATAAGCGGCCACATTGCTGCCTCAGTTGCTTTACTCGAATATAAGGCGCAAGGTACGTTTCTCGACAGCTTTTGAAACGGGCGCTGTCGGTTTTGAGTGTAGACTCAAGCCCCAATACAAGGAGGACGAAATGTCTTCCAAAATTATCCGACCATATTTTGGCCCGACTGATTTCCGCATGATGCGCGAAATATTGCGACGCGCTGGCTATCGGCTTTACGATACTGCAGAAAACCGGGCCGCTCACCTGGCCGCAGCAAAGTTGCTCATTCAAGAATTTCAATTTGGTCGCTCGCCATCGCGAGCGATGTCGAAGCTTTCTCGGCGGCATACAACTGAGAATAGGGACGAATCTCCAGCCGTGATTTGAACCATCAACGGATTGGCCCAGTATACAAGAAATAGTAAATTCCTCAAAACAGGAAGTTTTCAAAATGCCCCGTGGTCAGAAAAGAAGTAACCGAGAAATAAGAAAACCAAAGCAAGACAAGTCCAAGGCGAAAGTTACGTCAAATGAAGTTGTTGCAGGACGCTTCCCTACTCCTGCCAATGACTTGGTCAAAACCAAACGGCATTAGTTATAGCTGTGCCGCTTCACCAAGAGAGACGAGGCGATAAGCTCCTCTGGAGAACCACTCAGTACGTTCATCTAGACCCTAAACAGGAGCCGAACTCGCTTTCTCTCGTACTCATGCTTAAACAGCAGGAGCAAAAGACGTAATACCCTGCCGCTGCCTCGTACTTCGTTCAAACTTCGAAAGCTGCGGATGGTCGGAAGTTATAAATCTCAACGATCCAAGTCCAAATAATTTTGGATGCTTTGTTATATATTAATCTGATTAATTATTATTGATCATATCGCAACATCCGTTTGAGGATATAACTATGGCAACCTCTACTTTTAGTTCAACAGGCGATCTGTATTGCGAAGGAAGGAACCTCGGATCTGTTCACTACAGCATTTCCCTGCTTACAGAAGGCGAAAAGACGTTCACAACAGGGACGATGTGGGCGAGCATGGAGATGCTCCGGCAAGCTTATTCAAGCGAGATTGTTCAGTTATCATCGGAAAAAGGTGAAGGTTTGCTGAGCGTGGACGTACGAAACGTCAGCATCCATGGAAGTGCAGACTTCATTCTCGTGGGAAAGCATACGTTTTAGAGCTTCGCATGACTGCTTGGTAATTAATAGACGTAGGAGCCGAGCACCCAGACGACCAGCCCGACATCGATGCATATTATGAGAAACGCGATCAGATACACGCTCAGTTTACGATCCAACGATTTCCCAACTGACATTTTCTCCTCGCCAGATCTGTCACGTGTCATTGAGACGGTACCAGCCCCGAAAGACCCTCACGAAATATGCTTCTCGGTCCCGAAGCGACGTTGCCGCATTAGAGCTCAAATAACTTTTCAACCAAGGTAAATGCGTCGAGGGCATGTGTTTGGCTAAACATCTTGCGCTGAACGGTTCGCGGACCCGGTTTTCTATCCTCACAATATTCCGGATCGCGGGATAGAGCTGGTCGCGGCGAACCCCAGTCCTTCGCTCTCTCACCTCAACGTCTGATATTGGGGAACGCAAAGTATCAGCCATGGGCAAGCCTCAACCGGAGCCTCTTTCGAGGAGGCCATTGCAGGACTGAGGACTTTGCCGTGACTTGCGGGGCCGTATAGCCACCTTCATTCTCCCAGGCTTCCAGTTCTCTTTGATTGGATTGTGACAAGCGTTGGGCGCGAATTGCCAAAAGCATGTCCAGCATCTGGACGGGATCGTGGCGCCCGTCGCTGAATATCTCACAAAGGTGTTTGGCGGCTTCCAGGCGGGTCTCTGGCTTTTCGCACCCCTCCAACGAATAGCCTGAACGTTGCAGAAAAGCGCGAAGCAAAGGGAAGTCTTCAGGGCCAAAGTAGGGCAGGTGTGAAGCGGAAGACATCGCGTGTCCCCCTTCATTTTTGGGGCCGGAGATTGTTCTCTCCCGACGACAGCGCCCGTTTCAATAGCTGTGGATAATAAACAGTGCGCCTTTTCGAGTTAAAGTGCAAGCAGGAATTTGATATTTATGTATTTAGAAATAATCATCTCAAGAATCTGTTAGCTATTCATGATCCGGAGAAAATCAACGCGTCGCCTTATACTCTTGCATCCTCTCGACTTCATGAATGAATTGTTCAGCATACTGAGCTGTATTAACATAGTCCTGTTCATTGGAGCCAATGATATGATGGCGCGTGAATACCGCCTTTAGTCGATCCAGAAATTTGGGTTCAGTTTCAGCCAGATGCCCGATGAGAACCTGAAGTATTTGCTCGTGTGCAAGAACCTTTCGTTCTAGAGCTGTGGTGTCATTAGCCATTGCGTTTACTCCTCGGTAAAGAATGGCGCGGCGACCGGGAACGTGAGAATCCACCGCAAGAACGCCGAAGAATGTTCGCAAGCTGCGTCCAATCCATTGACGGTGAGTTCATCTGTTCATGAGCGTTTCTTAGGTCGCTTCTGCTGGCCGTCGTGTCCTTATCGTGACGTGGGCGTACAGAAGTTTCCAATCCAATGTTACGATTACGTTGTTTTTTCATGATAGCCTCCTCATTAGACTTCCCGCCATATTAAAGCGCCTTTGCGAGTTCGTTGCCGCACGCAGTTGCCAGCGCGGTGTTGGGTTGCTCTGTTCCCAGCGGTGTGGCCCAACCTGACTTCTCGATAAGGCTACGGCGAGAGTAAGCTGGGGCGGCCTTAAACTCAGCCAGGATGTTCACAACAGCCGGATCGTTTCTTGATTTTTCAAGGCAGTAAGGTGTCAGGGCGAGCGCCACCCCGTCCGATATGTTGGATACAATCAGGCGCTCAGAAGTGCCGTGCGTGACCCAACCTCCGACGGAAAACCCAATAGCAATTGCCGCAATGGCACCAACCAATGCTCCGCCGAGGGCGGGCTTTAACCATTCAAACCTGTTCATGATGGTATCCGATCTTCAACGATCGAACGCACATAATTATGCGTTGGATTTTGAGTATAGCACCATCTCCATCAATTTCCGCGAGAATTCTTCTGGTGTGTTAATTTTAAGTTGTACAACTACGGGTAGTTTTCATAGTCACCTAATTTTTGGAACAAACACATTTTCTGCAAGTAGGGTGTGCGGCGTCTGTAGCGGCTTGGCTTGCTTCGGCAGGCGAGGACTTTTCAGGTTGATTCATTTGCCAACATCCACCATAATTTTCTGACGTTAATGTTGTGGGGTGTTCCTTTGGCACAAGCAGAAGGGAGGCCACTATGCCGCTATTTAACGAAGCGAGCCGGATATATAATCCGCTTGAAGTCAATTTTATGCGGAGCTGTTTTAGCAATGCAGCGATAATGCTCGAAGAAAGCGACCGCACCTATTCTCCATCAGAATTAGCATCCGGCATCATCATGTTATACGAGAGCGGGTTGAGAGACCAATCGTACATCTGTGAGCTAGCCGCGCGTCTGGCGCACCAGAAGTATCAAAAGCGCCACTCGAAAGGTGTTTACCCGGTAGCTAACTGCAATGCCAGAGCGCAGGCTGGTTCCTTTGTTTCCGCTGAATATCCTTGGGAATAAAACGGAACAAAACCTGTCGAGGGCAGTTCTCCACAAGGCAATGACACTGCCGCGCGTCGGCCCCTCACTTAACGCCGGGTCATGGTGCAGCGCTGCCTAGCTCGTCCCTAAAGCAGGGCATTTCTCATTAACCGCAGGGTTGCACGAAGCTCAGCGGATAAAGCGCACGGGAAGGACATGCACCTCATTTGCCAAGCGTTGCCCGGGATGTTTCTGGACATCCCGGGCCTTATGCAAAATACCTATTTCGATTTGGCAATTATCGGAACATAGCCGCTGCACGTTTGTTTTACCGAAAAAGATGAAGGCGTTGGGTGCATGCCAGAACGACCAAACATATACCATACCGCTAGTCGTTTTACGGCGGGCGTGAGACGTCGTGATCTCCCCTCACAAGCAATAGCAGACGCGTTGAAAGACGGATTGAAGACGACATCCTCCAACATTAACGAAGATACCTTTTTGGAACTTTTAGTGCGCCTGGAAGGTGCAGAGAAAAAACACGGCGATTGAAAAGCTACTTGATTTTCACGTTTTCCTGAATAAAATTTTGCCTGCCGATGACATATGACTTCTAGCCCCGCGCGGTTCTCGCTGCGGGGTTCTTTTTTTTATGCAGAGTTAAATTTCCGAAGATGAAATCATTCGGAATGTTTCAGATCAAGTATCTTGCCCCTAAGTGACCTTAATTGTTCGCTTGCTATCAAATCACAAACAGTCCACCCTAAATTGTCAGTGAATTGATTGAATACGGGCTCTGCTGACATGGGTTCAATTGCCCTTGCCCGCAATTTGAAAGGAGGACGCCATGTCTTCCAAACTCTATAATGGCGATTTTCACTCAAACCATCGCATTCTGAAGCAGATGATTATTAAGGCCGGCTATCTCACGTCCAGGATGAAGCCCCTACCAGGACCTAATTACAATGAGTCAGCGATAATCCTGAAGAATTTTATGGCTGGAGTAATGGGCGACATTCAAACGGACCCAGGTCCACAGACGGAAATGTCTTCCGCCTATGGGACGGCTTAACAATTATCGTTTGAGAGCGCCCAAGCCGGGCCTCTTAAATAATAAATTTGAAATCATTATTTCACTGTAAAAACAACGAAAATATTAAGCGATTTAAGTATTTTTCATCAATTTAATGAACCGTAATATATTAATAGTTTGACAAATTTTATCTAAACCACTAAAATAAAACCATCGAGATTTTCTTGCTGAGCTTTGATCCTTGCGCGATTAGCACCGTGCCCTGAACGAAAACTCCCTTTAAAAAATCGTTTCATCTCTGCGTTTTTCAAACGCAGCTATCAATATTGCTATGAAAGGGGTTCACATGAACACCGGCACAGTTAAATGGTTTAATGCAGCAAAAGGCTTTGGCTTTATTCAGCCTGACAATGGCGGCTTGGACGCATTTGTTCATATTTCTGCAGTTGAGCGCGCAGGCTTGCATACGCTCAATGAGGGCCAGAAACTGACTTATGACCTGGAACAGGATCGTAAGTCTGGGAAAATGACTGTTTGTAATTTGCAGGCAGCGTAAATGAGGCTTCTTCTTTCTTGTGACCACGGATGTACTGGCACGAATGAAAGAACTAGCTTTGGGCCAAGCAATGCTTGGCCTTTTTTTATTCTCCTCATAAGGAACTTCTGACTTGACGCAAAATTCCCTGATTTATTTTACGAAAGATACCCTTTTCAAGCGAATTCCATCAGGTAGAGAGTCAATCGCCTCACGCACAGACAAAGCTGTACGTTCTATCTTGGACGCTGAGGTAAGTGAGCGGGATGCCAAGACTCTCCGCTTGCGAAAACAACGTCTTGAGGGAAAGAGCATTATGCCGTCGACCTCAAAAAGGGTGGGCGTAACAGCCGGTAGCGTTAAGCTCACAAGTTCATTTATGACCAAGGACAAGGGAATGACACCTAAATGACCAAAGCGCGGCTCATTGTTGTCGCGGCATTCGATCGTAATGGCGCCGGTGAATTAGTTTCTGCATTCGACCCAATGGCTTTTGAAACCGAGGGTCGTGCTTTACGCGCAGCGGCGGAATTGCAAGGAAAGCACATTGGAGTTGTAGCCTGGAGCCGCGAAGCAGATCCTGATATTGGAGAATATGGCCCTCCCGCAATTTTGTTCCAGTATGGCGATATCCCGGATATGGATTAGCGCTCTTTAATTCAAGAATGGCCATACATTCAGTTTGCCAGAAATCGATAAGGCCATGCTTTTGTGCTTAATTGGGCTTTGTTGATAAAGTGGGTTCTGGCATGCTGAAATTATCAGCTATGCGGCTCATATATTCAAGCAGGACTGGCTCAAGCATCGGATTACCTACATTCGCCTGGCGGCATTAACCGAACGAGATGAACGTCCGGTTCCTTATATGAAAGCGAAAAGCTGACCGACAGTTCCCGGCCCCACGCCACGAAGCTTGAATTTGCGCGTTCTTCCACCAGCCAATGGTGGCCGAAGGAGAACTCAAATGGGTATCGCACAATATGATCCTGCTGCACTGGGCGCTCCGTATGGAACGCTGGCAGGAAGGCTTACGTAAAGAAGCTGCTCAAACAGCGGCAGATTTAGGCAGTTCGTTTCTTCCTTGATAGAGAGGGGCGGATGCGAGACCGAGCGTTGTTTGATCTCGCGATCGACAGCAAGCTAAGTGGCTGCGATCTCGTCAAGATCAAGATCGGAACTCTGGTCACGGGCCAGGATATCCGAACACGAGCAATGGTTATTCAGCAGAAAACTGGACGCCCTGTACAGTAGATTATGGCGGAAGTCAGAGCAAGCTTGCTCGCCTGGTTTCAGCGAAGAGCCGGCACTATAGATGATTTCATTTCCGAGCCGGGTCGATCAAACTGATCATCTCAGTACCCGCCAATATGCCGGGCTGGTCGATGAGTGGGTCACCGCGATTGGGTTGCGTTGTGAAGATTACGGTGCGCACTCTCTTCGACGCACGAAGGCTGCGGTGATCTATAAGACCACCGGAAATCTTCGTGCGATCCAGATCCTGCTCGGTCACACCAAGATCGAGAACACAGTCAGGTATCTGGGTGTAATATCGAAGATGCTCTGGACCTCGCCGAGCACACGGAGATCTAAAAATCCGCTGCGTCGTACCGGACGATGCCGTTCGTGCATAATCGAGCGGCATCGTCCAGTCTTGGGAGCAGCTATGCGCCCGTATCCCGTCATTCACGCGGCCTTGACGATTATCGAAAACAGACTTTTTGATTTGGTCGGCGCTACGATCGAGATGGTTGAGGAACCGGGCCGTATCGATGATTGCGAGAGAACTCTGCAGCTTTGCACCGATTGTGGATATGGTAACCGACAAAGCGTCATCCCTAAACTAGCCCAAGCAAGGGGAACAAGCCTTTCGCCAGACGATAGCGTCCTCCTTGATCCATTGGTTAGAGCGAAGACTAGTCCACTGCTTTGGCTACTGCACGTCCTGCTACAAACCTGCTTCAACCATCCAAAGCTCTGCGTCCGCCCCACCGGGGATACGCAGCGGGGCAGATGGGTCGGTGGCAGCTCGCCAAATCGCCTCTGCTACGTCAGATGCATAAGTCACGGGACCTGTGTCTTCCTGCACGCTCTTTATGAATTGCTGGAGAAGCGGCGCATAGTCCGGGTCGTCCATGCCACGCAGATGTGGTCGGGCATTGGCGCCAAAGCTCGTTTCTGGAGAGCGGCCTGGCAAAACGATACGGACGCGCACACCAAATGGCTCCATTTCTAGTGCTAGTGACTCGGTGAAGGCGTTTACGGCGGCTTTGCTTGCGCGGTAGACCCCGACGACCGGCAATGTCTTGACCGTTACCGTGGAGGTGACGTTAATGACGACTCCCGCCCGGCGACGGCGCATTTGTGGCACGACAGCCTGAACCATCGCCAAGGTTCCGATGGTATTTGTCTGAAACAGTGCCTGAACGGTTTCTGGTGCTGTCAGTTCAACTGGAGCAGGCGCGCCGAGGCCGGCATTGTTGACAAGAACGTCGATGCGGCCTGCCGATTCCACTGCCTGCGCGACGCGTGTCGAATCGGTGATGTCCAGCGCAAGTATGCGCAGGCGCTCGCAGGACGGTAGCAAATCTTTGTTTGGTGTTCGCATCGTCCCGATTACTTCCCAGCCCCTTTCGAGGAACAGTTTTGCGGTTTCCAGACCAAAGCCGGACGAGCAACCAGTGATCAATATCGTAGGCATAAACATCTCCCTATAAGGTCACGATGCTATGGTAGCGAACAGATAAAGGACTTAATATGAGACATAGTCTGAATTGCTTTAGCGTGAGTCCTGATAATGGCCGTTGATCCTCTAGCCGAAATCGTCACTTTGCTACAGCCTGCCGCCCGCTTCTCGAAGCTGGTGGAATGCGTGGGTTCGTGGCGAATTCGTCGTGAGGCGACAGGAGAACCTTTCTATTGCGCGATCCTGGAGGGGAGTTGCCGCGTGACGTTCGGCGGCCATCGGTCATTTGTGCTTCAGGCCGGTGACTTCGTCCTTGTGCCGGCGATGCAGGACCTGATTAACGAGAGTATCGATGCGCCGACCAATCTGTCCGCCATGTTGCCAACTCAGGTTGACGAAGGGCATTTCCGGGTGGGACGCCGTGACGGTCCCGCCGATCTGCGCATGCGGATCGGCCATTGCAGCTTCGGCGCGCCGGATTCAGCCCTACTTGTCTCGCTGTTGCCGGATGTGGTTCTCGTTCGCGATCGGCCCCGACTTGCCACGCTGATGCAGCTAGTCGATGAGGAAACGCGTGAGCAATGCGCGGCACGCGAGATCGTGCTGGAGCGGCTTCTAGAGGTGTTGTTGATCGAGGCGCTGCGATCCGGAACGGGAACTACAGCCGCGCCTGGCCTGAGTCGCGGATTGGCTGACGAACGCCTGGCAGCTGCACTTCATGCGATGCATGCTCGTCCCGCACATTCCTGGACTGTCAGCGATCTTGCAAAAGAAGCCGCACTGTCTCGTTCTGCATTCTTTGCGCGTTTCAACCACATCGTCGGCCAGTCCCCGATGGGGTATCTGCTGGCTTGGCGCATGGCGCTCGCAAAACAATTGTTGCGGAACAGGAATCTCGGAGTCGAACAGGTGGCAGAACGCGTGGGCTACGGGTCGGCAAGCACCTTCAGTGTCGCGTTTGCGCGACATGCGGGAATGCCCCCGGCTCGATATGCGCGCACGACAACCTAAGAAGCGATGATGGTCGCAATCGCCAACTGGCACCGAGGGGCGTTTTGTTCGGCCAATAGGGAAAGGGGCACGAGTGGGTCAATTTCCACGGATCAGACATCTGCTTATATGCGCAATTCCGGTCATTGGAATGATTTTCAGCCACCCAAAAGCGGACGGGTCTGCCGACACTTCAGTAAACGTTTGAAGGGGTGGGAAACGGAAAGGCAGCTTTCTGACCGGCAAAGTGTGAGAGAGATCTTCCGGTACTGCAAATGGCTGCCGGGCAAGGCGGACTCTCCCTCCCAGCGTATGCGACAGAAATGTCGAAGATTTTTTAGTGTCTGAAATCTTGACGATACAGCTAGGAATTGGGCGATAAAGGGAGGTTAGCGCCAAGGGTTATTCAAACCCGACTTTCGCATCTGTAACGGTAATCCCCGATGATTAACGGTCCCAATTCTTGAGATATTTGGCTGGCGATGTGCCGAGCGCTTTCTTGAACATAGTGATGAACGCTGACACTGATTCATATCCAAGGTCGCCAGAAACCTGCTGCACCGTTGCCCCAGCTGCAAGACTTCGGAGTGCGATGATCAACTGCAACTGCTGTCGCCAACGACCGAAAGTCAGGCCGGTCTCCTGTTGAACGAGACGAGCGAGCGAATTCTCGCTCATCGCCACTCGCTCCGCCCATTGCGCTATCGTGCTACGGTCGGAAGGATCGTCGACCAGTGCCCACGCGATGCGTCCAAGTCGAGGTTCATCCGTCAATGGCAGATGCAGATCCTCTACTGGCATACGCGGCAGAGCCGATAGAAGCAGTGTGGTGATGAGTTCAGCATCGGCCATCGCGACTGCGGACTGGTCAGCCATCTCTATGATAAGCTCCCTGACAAGCGGAGACAGGGAAAGCGTGCAGCATCGGTCTGGAAGATTGGCAGCGCCTGGTTCAATGAACAGGAAGAACAAGCGAGCATTGGCGGTCGCCACATTGCTGTGCAGCATACCCCCTGGAACCCAGACGCCACAATGAGGAGGTACCATCCAAATCCCGCTCGGAACACGACAGGTCACTCCTCCCCGCGAAGCCAGAACGAGCTGGCCCTTGCGATGGCGATGCTCGGGTGCTTCGCGTTCATTCTGCGACACATCGATCCTTACAGCACTCGCCCGCGCCGCGGACTTGTCAAGATCATTATCGTCTCGAGCCCAGGAGAGGGTCACCGGAAGTTGGCAGGATTTCGTTATCATATGGGAGAATAACTAAATTCCTCAGCCTGATTTGTCGATAAATTTTCGAATGGACATGACGTTCGGAGACCTCAATGGCATTTCAACAACACCTCCTCCCTTTGCTGAAGAGAGCAAGCTTCGTCCTCTCCAGGTTCCGTGCCCTAATGATTTCTCCGGCGACAAATACGCCGGCCATGTCATGTGTGGATCCTGCGGAAGCTTATGTGCATGCCTGCGTTGCGGCTGCGCCTTTTTGCTATGTCTCACCTGCGATCTACGGCCTCACCGGCACCATTGACGAGCGAGGCGTTACCCGGAGCAGTTCACAGCCAGGAGATAAGGTGTGAGCGTTCGGTCGATTGTCACCACCGATACGGTCGTCTTTTCAGTGAAGACATTCCTGGCAGCAATGCTTGCCTATTTCATCGCGATCAGCTTCGACCTTCCTCGACCGTTCTGGGCGGTGGCAACCGTCTACATCGTCGCTCATCCGCTTTCGGGCGCGATCTCATCGAAGTCGGTCTATCGATTGCTCGGAACCCTCATCGGCGGCGGTGCAACGATCGTCATGGTTCCGAACTTGGTGAACGAGCCGATACTGCTTTCAGCGGCGATCATTGCATGGGTATCGGCATGCACTTTCTTCAGTCTTCTGGACCGCACGCCCCGAAGCTACGTCCTGTTGCTGGCCGGATATACGGTGCTTCTTGCAGGACTGCCGTTGGTCACAGCTCCGGCGAACACGTTCGACACGGTCATGTCTCGCATTGAGGAGATCGGTCTCGCAATTATATGCGCGTCGATCGTCAGCCATGTCGTCTTTCCAGCTCATGTGGGTACCGTTCTCGTCAATCGGATCGACGGATGGATGGCCAGGGCGTGGTCGCTCCTCACAACAATGGCGGTCGGAGAATGTGGTGAAACCCAGAGCAGAGTGGCACGACTAGGCCTGGCTGCGGACGTAGCAGACTTGCGGTCATTTACAACCCATCTTCAATATGATGGCTCCAGATATCGACGTGCGATATCGTCAGTGCGATCACTGCAGCACCGCATGGTGTCTCTCCTTCCACTCTTGGCAGAAATCGAGGATTTACGACGATCACTGGTCAAGCTCAACACGCCCGGCTCGGCAGATGCTTTGTCGTTGATTGCCGCTGTCGGTTCGGCGATCGGCTCTCGATCAAAGAATCCCACAAGGAGTTTCAAGACAGAGATCGATGCGCTCGACCGTTTTGATGCGCCCCACTCTTGGGAAAAGCACCTTCTTGCCAACGCCGCTCGGAACCTGCGGGATATTCTTCGGATCTCCGACGACTGCGGTACCCTTCGCGAAGCCATAGAAGATGAGAACACAGCGAGAGCGGCTCGCCGCTTCGCTGCTGTCGACCAGACGCCAACCCAGCATCGTGACGTCGGCATGGCTTTGTTATCAGCGGTAGCAGTCGCGATTTGCCTGTCGTCATCGACCCTTTTCTGGATCGCGAGCGGTTGGTCTGACGGAATGACATTGACACAGATATCAGGCGTCCTTTGTTGCCTCCTCGCGACGATGGACGATCCGGTTCCTGCAATGCGCAAGTTTGTTGGCGTGACAATCGGCGCGTTCGTCGCAGCGTTCGTCTATGGCTTCGCGGTCCTTCCGATGATCGACGGATTTCTGCCGCTCGCCGCAGCTCTCGGACTGTTTCTGATTCCGGCTGGGATATGCCTCGCTGAGCCTTCCCTGGCCATCGTCGGGATGGGACTGTGTATAAACTTTCCTCTTCTTCTCATGCTCCAATCACACCAGAGCAGCGACTTCGTCTTATTCGTGAACACAGGAATCGCGACCATTCTTGCGATGATCTGGACGATTGTGGTCTGCAGGCTCTTCCGCTCCGTTAGGGCGGAGACAAACGCCAGAAGGCTTTTTTCCGTTGTACAGAAACATGTCACGCACCATCGCGTCATCGATGTTGCCGGCCTCTTTGCTTCCAGAGCTGCAAAACTTCCACTGAGTTCCGATGCTGCAAATGCCGACCTTACGCGGGATCTGCGGACGGGACTTCATATGATGGCTATGCAGAAGTTTGTCGATGAAGCGTCCAGCTCTATTCGCTGCAAAGCGGAAGCAGTCTTCGAAGCACTCGAAGACGTGTACGAACTGAAGTCCGGTGGCCGCCGCGGACCTTTGGAAAATGCCCTGAGGATTTTGGATGATCTTATTCTTTCCGCTCCGGGCACGATCACATCAACTGCGGAAGGGCAGCTTCTGGTGAGCGCGGTCGCTCTTCGCCTTTGCCTCGCCCCAGACGCTGATCCGCCGGTTTTAACAACACCACCTTCAGGGAGGATTGCTGTGTGACCGGACAATTCGATCTTTACGGCGTCTTCCTGCCGTTGTTCGCGGCGCTGGCCCTTTTCGCGTACGGCGTGTTCCGCGTTCTCGCGTCGGTTCTCGACAAGGACGGATTTTACCGACTGGTATGGCATCGCCCTCTGTTCAATCTAGCGATCTACGTCACCCTCCTGGCTGGGTTTTCAGTCGCTTTCAACTGGTTTCAAAGATGAAGAATGTCACCATCATTTCCGCACGGGTCTTTTTGACACTTTCTATGGTCGGCTGCGCAGCGGTACTGAGCTGGCACCTATGGTCCTTCTACATGGAAGCGCCATGGACGCGCGACGCTCACATCCGTGCTGATATCGTGCGTTTCGCGCCAGATGTCTCCGGCCCCGTCACTGAGGTTCTGGTGTCGGACAACGCTCGGGTGGAGAAAGGGACGCCGCTGTTCCGTATAGAAACAGACCGATTCAAGCTTGTACTCCGCGAAGCGGAAGCTCAGACGCAGAGCATGAAGGCCGCGGCGGAGCTGGCGAAGACGGATTTCGAACGATATCAACTGCTAGCCTCTAAAGAAGCCGTCAGCCTAAAGCAGCGGCAGCAGGCGGAAAGCCAGATGCATCAGGCAAACGCAGCGTATCAATCAGCACTTGCAGCGCGGGATCTGGCCAGACTCGACCTTGAACGGACAACCGTGAAGGCACCGGCATCAGGGGCGATCACCAATTTCTCTCTGCGCAGGGGAAACTATGTTTCTGCTGGAAGTCCGGTCGGTGTGCTGGTTGAAAGAGAATCCATCTATATCGCAGGATATTTCGAAGAGACGAAGCTTCCCAGAATCCACGTCAACGATCTGGTGAGGATCGATATTATGGGTGAGCCGGAACCGGTGATCGGACATGTCGCTAGCATCTCCGCCGGTATCGAGGATCGGGAGCGAAGCGACTCTGTCGGCTCCCTCGCAAGCGTGGCTCCGACATTCTCATGGGTCCGTCTGGCCCAGAGGATTCCGGTACGGATCGAGATCGATGACATTCCCGATGCCGTCCGGCTCATTGCGGGTCGCACTGCAACAGTGACGATTGAACCGAAGGGCAACTAATAATGTGAACTTATCTGACCCGGCGAAAGGCATAATCCGGTCGATATTATTATCCTGTCGAAAGTTTCCAAAAACCTGCGACTGTCAATTGCCATCTAATCTGCAGCGAGGAAGCTGAATAAAATAATGTCTCCAATGAGGGTCGAAAGCTGCTGGTCAGTAACGCGCGCCCATTTCAATCAATAGCGTAGGATTCCCACAAGTTCCACAGCGGTCATTGCGCTTTCCTGCATAAGTCCTGCAGTCTGTGTCGTGATAAAACCGGTTGCATTGTGCAATTTGTTTTGCGACCCTGCGATGATGAAGATGCGGTCCAATTGCCCAATCAACCTGGCCGCAGAGGTGCTTGGTGATACCTGGAGCTTGGTAATCCTGCGGGACATCATGTTCGGGAATCGGCGGTCGTTTCGCGACATCCTCAGTAATTCGCTCGAAGGGATCGCGACTAACATTCTCGGAGCCAAACTCAAGAAATTGGTTGCAGAGGGCCTGCTAGCGGGTTCCGATGATCCGAACCACAAGCAGCGGACGACAGCCTGACCGAAAAGTCGATAGCTCTGCTCCCGGCGCTGGTTGCACTCGGTGCCTGGGGAAGACAGTTCCTCCCTACAACACCGGAATTGGCGGTCCGCATTCAAGTGCTCGAAGAAGGGGGGCAGGCGTTGCAGGACGCATTTATGGCCAAACTGCGAGAGCGCCATCTCGGTATACCGAATCCCAATAACGGACCCTCCGTGTCGGACCGTCTGCGGGCTGCCTATGACGCCACTGTGGCCAAAGGCACAGATCAAACTCACTGG
Organism: Brucella cytisi; assembly: GCF_038433355.1. Taxonomy (NCBI): domain Bacteria; kingdom Pseudomonadati; phylum Pseudomonadota; class Alphaproteobacteria; order Hyphomicrobiales; family Brucellaceae; genus Brucella; species Brucella cytisi. The sequence goes on along the minus strand of NZ_JBCAUP010000043.1, from coordinate 9,621 downwards.
AAGGAAACGAGACCATGCCCAGGTTCATCACAATCGGATATGCTGACCGGGAGGGTTACGACCGTACGCCCCACCACGTCAGGGACGCTGCCCATGCACAGGACGAAAAACTGCGGTCCGAAGGCGCAGTGATGGGAATTGCTGGCAATCCGGTGCAAGTCCGCAATCCAGAGGCCTGTGGCATGGAAACTCGCGATGGACCGTTCATGTCGTCGGCCTTGCCGATTGCGGGCTTCGCCATCATTGAGGCCACCGATCTGGCCGCCGCCATTGAGAAGGTTTCGCACGTGCCCTGTGCTGTGGCGCATGGCGTCGTTGAGGTTTGGCCCTTAAAAGAGACGACCTGATCTGCTCGCAGCTTGCTCAGCAGGATGCTGTGGCGAAAATCCCGGAGACTGTTCAAAAACTCCCTCAATGATTCCAGAGGATAGGCAGCTGTGGTAAGATTTGCCATGGCTCACCTTTCAGGAACGGATCGCTCGCAACTGCTGCTTCTGCCGGAAGCGGTTGACGATTATGTGGGGCTGGACAACCCGGTCCGCTTCTTTGAGGCCTTTGTCAACGGCCTCGATCTCAAGGCTGCCGAAGGATACCGGTCGGCCGAGCTTCGATCCCGCCGATTTGCTCAAGTTGTACACATATGGCTATCTCAACCGCGTTCGGTCGAGCCGGCGGCTGGAGACGGAATGCCATCGCAACATCGAGGTGATCTGGCTGCTGCGGCACCTGAAACCGGATTTCCGCACGATCGCGGCATTTCGGTGGATCAACCGTTCGACCTTCAGGAGCGTGTTTCGCGAATACAACTATGAACACTGCCATGAATGAGAACGGCATACTAACGGCGGTCCTTCTTCCCGGGCTCGACGGGACGGGACTTCTACTGTCAGATTTCGCCAAATTACTGGAATCTCATTTCAGCGTGAAGGTGGTGCGCTATCCAACTCACCAGCCCTTCGATTACGATGACCTTATGGGACTAGTGCGGACGCAACTTCCCACAGGCGATTACATCGTGATTGGTGAATCCTTTTCTGGCCCACTCGCACTACGCCTTGCGCAGGAAGAACCCGCTGGATTGAAAGGAGTGGTTCTCGGCGCATCCTTTGCGAGACTCGATCTGCCGGCAAAGCCGGTGCTGTCGTACCTGGCCAATCTCATTTCTCCGCGCCTTGTTCCGACAAGCATGCTTACGCATTTTTTGTTGGGGCGCAGTGCAACCCCTGAGTTACGAAGACACCTCAAGCAAGCGCTTGCGATCGTTGACCCTCTGGTGCTGAGCATTCGTGCGCGGGCCGCGCTAAAGGTTGACTATCTGGATTCACCTCAGACCGTTCTACAGCCCGTTCTCTATTTGCGCGCGAATGCGGATCGGTTAGTGCCGAAATCAGCGGCGCAGCATTTGAGTAAGATCGTACCCGATTTACGTATTCACGACATTGCAGCCCCGCATTTTCTGTTTCAAGTTGCGCCTTACGAATGCGCGGCGGCGATCAATTATTTTCGGCAACAAATCAGTACAAGCATAGCGTAGATGACAAGCGACGGAGCGGGCGAGGCTTGAACTTTAACGTCTTGATGTCCCCTTGATGGAGTCTTGTTGCAAAACGCCCTGATCTTTGCGACGGGTTTGATCCAAGACGATAGCGACCTGCAAGGTCCGCTTTGAGCGTCCTCACCTCCAGCGATGAACGGCAGAGATTAAGGTCGAAAGCCGCTGTTCGGTAACGCGCCTTCATTTCAGATATTATCGTAGCCTTCACACTTTCCTCAAAGCAGTCGTTCCATCTATTTTCCCAGAGAAATCAGTACCTGTGTTTGCGTTCCGTGTTTTAAGAATTACGTGACAGGAAATTTTCAGATTATATGAACCAACGTCCCACTGACGGCCAGGACCGCGACGACGATCCACGGCTGGACTTTCCAGACGGTGAGTAGGAGAAACCCGGCCAACGCTAATGCGAAATCCCGTGGTGAAAAAACCGCGCTTGTCCAAACCGGGTCGTAGAGGGCTGCGCCCAGGATGCCGACGACGGCGGCGTTCGCGCCACGCATGGCTGCCTGAGCGATCGGTCGCAATCGCAACGCATCCCAATAGGGGAGCATTCCGTAGACCAGTAGAAGACCCGGCAGGAAGATCGCAACGACCGCGATGGAAGCGCCCGCTAGACCATTGGGCATCGGCCCCATGACCGCGCCGAGATAGGCGGAAAAGGTGAATAGCGGTCCTGGTACGGCCTGCGCCAGGCCATAACCGACCAGAAAGGGTTCGTTCGTGACCCAACCAGGTGTCACCACCTGAGCTTGCAGCAAGGGGAGCACGACATGTCCTCCTCCGAATACCAAAGCGCCGGAATGGTAAAAAGCGTCAAAAAGTGCCACCGCCTGATGGCCGGTCGTCATGACCAGCAACGGCGGGATCACGAAAAGTGCAGCAAACAGAAAGAGAGCTACCGCCCCGTTGCGACGCGAAACCGGAAAGCGGAGATGGCCTGTTGGCTTGGAAAGTTCGTTGCGGCAGAGCCAGAGCCCGGCGATGGCGCCTAGCGCAATCGCACCGATCTGGCCGAATGAGCCGCCAATGAAAACTACTATGGCGATCCCGGCCAAAGCAATTCCGGCGCGTTCCCGATCGGGGGTGAGGTGCCCCAGATCGCCTGCGCGACCACGGCGACTGCGACCAGCTTCAAGCCGTGCAACACGCCTTCCGCAGCAGCTCCAGTAAATGCCGCTGCGCTGAGTGCGAGGGCAAACAGGATTGCGACCGACGGCATCGTGAAAGCGAGCCAGGCGGCGAAACCGCCGAGCAACCCATTGCCGCGCAGGACACCGAGCGAGAATCCAACCTGGCTCGAAGCTGGCCCGGGTAAGAACTGACAGAGTGCGACTAGATCGGCATAGCCTTCCTCGTCGATCCACTTGCGGCGCACCACCAGTTCATCGCGGAAGTATCCAAGATGAGCGATTGGCCCACCGAAGGATGTCAGCCCGAGTTTGAGAAACACTCGAAAGACTTCAAGAGCCGATCCGGCGGCCGGTTGCGCGGCACGGGCTGAATTATCGTGTGCGGTCATCACGATCTCCGGACGATGCAAACGTTGTCAATGGAGTGAACGCAGGTAAATGGACTCAGCGATGTTCTAGCATCTCGCCGATCAACTCGCGGACCTTGCCGCGTGCCATCTCCAGTGCCTCCCGACCGAGTGGCGTTGCTCGATAGATGTGCCGGACGGAACGGCCCGCACGCTGCTTCTCGGAAATGAGATAGCCCTTCTTCTCCATCGAACGCAGCATCGGATAGAGCGTCCCGGCACTCAGCTTGTATCCATGATTGGCCAATTCTTCGATCATACACTGTCCATAGACCTCGCCTTCGACCGCATGATGCAGAACGTGAAGGCGAATGAGTCCATTCAGCAGATCTTGATGTTCCATATGCCCACATGATCCCAATGCATCCATTCCATCGAGTATCGTTATCGAATTTCGATAATATAGAGTGACTATGTCACGGCGATGAACGAATTGCACGCCCGGCAAACTGGCAGAAGCAGGCGATGTGGACATAGCAGAAAGTCCCTCGATGGTTTGAAATGGGCGGTCTGCGGCTTGGTTTGGGCCTCGATTGTTACTGTATCGATCTGCTTGATTCTTCCGGGTTGGGCGAAATGCGCTTTACTGCCGTGATTTCGTTCCAACCACGTTTTCCTGTAAGCTGACATCAACGAAGCAACTTCAATCCTGTGAGCATCGCGACGCCTAAAGCGGCAGCAAAAGCTAGAATAGTGAGGCTCCAGCTCGCACCAAAGTTCGTTATACTGGAAGCCATCGCTAACGGTGCAGTGGCGGATACGATTAATCTGGCTGATATGATTTTGCCCTGCATGGAACCGTAACCATCACTGCCGAACAGTGACAAAGGCAAGGTTCCGGAGACAATACTGAAGAGGCCGTTTCCAAAGCCAAAAAGGCAGGCAAACATCATCGTCGCAATAATGGACGGAGCTCCGAATAACAGAACAATGAGGGCTAGACCCATCAATGAGGCCGAGACAACTGCCAGATTGATCGGCGCAAGGTTCTTGCCCCCGAGCATGTTGATCAGGCGGCTTGCCACCTGAGATGGTCCGAACATCGCGCCAATAAAGGCTGCAGAACCTGCAAGACCGAGCGCACCCAAAATCGGCATCATATGGACCAGAATAGCCGCTGCAACGAGAGTCTGCGTCGAGAATGCGACGAGAACCAGCAGGAAACCTTTACGCCGTTTATGGGCAGGCAGATCACCTGAACAGGCGGCTGCGACTGTTCCATTCGTTGAGCGGTTCCGACCACTCTTTGCAATAGAACGCGCGAGCATAAGGTGTACCGGCACGCAGAGAAACAAATGGAGGCAAGCGAACAGCAAATAGGTCTGTTGCCAGGTGAGCCAATGCTGAAGTGTTGTTGTGATAGGCCAGAAAATTGTCGAGGCAAAGCCTGCAATCAGTGTCAGATAGGTGATGCTACGCTGGGCAACATTTGGCGCCAATTGCACCAATAATGCAAAGGCTGCTCCATACTGGACGAGGTTTGCGGCGGTTTCGATGATCGTCAGCGTGCCTGCAAACACTAACACATTTGAAGAAAATGAACACAGTATGAGAGCGACGGCGGCCAGTATCGAACCTATCGTCATCATGCGACCTGCGCCGTAACGATCAATCCATTTGCCTAGCCAGGGAGCCAGGAATCCTCCTGCCAGCAGGGCGACTGACAGTGCTCCGAAAATCCATTCGTTGGAAACGGAGAAGTCCCGCGCCATGGACGGCGCGAGAATGCTAAAGGAATAATATAAAGTGCCGTAACCGATATTCTGGGTCAGTCCGAGACCGGCAATGGCCGCAATGGGAAGCCGTTCAGCGCTCATATTGATTTCAACGAAACACGCTTTTCGAGTTTGACCGCTTCTTCCTTGCGCTCGCTATAACGGTCTGTGAGGTGATCCGAGATGCCACGCGTCAGAAGTGTAAACTTCATTAGCTCTTCCATCACATCGATCACGCGATCATAGAACGATGAAGGTTTCATCCGTCCAGCGTCGTCAAATTCCTGCCATGCCTTTGCGACGGATGATTGGTTTGGAATGGTGATCATTCGCATCCAGCGCCCAAGAATGCGCATCTGATTGACAGCGTTGAAGCTCTGCGATCCGCCTGAAACCTGCATCAATGCCAGAGTTCGGCCCTGCGTCGGACGAATTGCTCCACCCGGCAATGGAATCCAGTCGATCTGCGATTTCATGACGGCGCTCATGGCTCCATGACGTTCTGGACTGGTCCAGACTTGCCCTTCTGACCAAAGCATTGCCTCACGCAATTCCTGAACCTTCGGATGCTCTGCTGAACCGTCGTCTGGCAAAGGAAGACCATCGGCATGAAAGATACGCGTTTCAGCCCCCATCGCATCGAGAAGGCGCTGCGCTTCCAGCGTCAGAAACCGACTATAGGAACGATCGCGAAGTGAGCCATAGAGCAAAAGAATACGAGGTCTATGCTTTGGAAAGTCGACGCGTAGTGCATCCAGATCGGGCAATGCGAAGGAATTTTGATCGAGGTTCGGCAGGTCCATGTCAGCGGGACTTTCTTTCATAGGTGATGACTTCTCCGTCCTCTTTGGTGAATGACGACACCGGGTTTTCCAGAATGTCGAGAACCAGTTCTGACGGACGGCACAGTCTGGTGCCGAGTGGCGTTTCCACGATTGGACGATTGATCAGGATAGGATGCGCCATCATGAAGTCGACCAGTTCATCATCGGTCCATTTGGGATCGGACAATCCCAGTTCGGCATATGGTGTGCCTTTCTCGCGAAGGAGCTGACGAGGTGTCATCGCCATTGCTTGAAGCAATTCGACCAGTCGTTCTCGCGGCGACGGATTTTGCACATATTCGATGACAACAGGCTCTTCGCCGCTGGCACGGATCATCGCCAATGTGTTGCGAGACGTGCCGCATTTCGGATTGTGATAGATCGTAACTGACATCAGAGTTTTCCTGTTTCGGTGACGGGCTTTTGATTGGAACCGCGTTCGTACCAGCCCTTGGAACGGTTCACGATCCAGACAACGGAGAGCATGACAGGCACTTCAACAAGAACGCCAACAACTGTTGCAAGTGCTGCGCCAGATGAGAAGCCGAAAAGGCTGATTGCGGCTGCTACTGCCAGTTCGAAGAAGTTGGATGCGCCAATCAAAGCCGACGGACCAGCAACGCAATGTTGCTCGCCTGAAATTCGGTTCAACAGATAGGCGAGGCCAGAATTGAAATAAACCTGGATGAGGATTGGCACGGCCAGCATCGCTATGATCATGGGCTGTGCGATGATCTGCTCTCCCTGAAACCCGAATAGCAGTACGAGTGTCGCCAAAAGCGCAATCAGAGACAGCGGCTGTAGTGTCTTCAGCATTGCATCGAAGGCTCGTTGTCCTCCGCTGGCGAGAATGCTTCTGCGCAGGATTTGAGCGATAATCACCGGAATGACGATATAGAGGACAACCGACAAAACGAGCGTATCCCACGGGACGGTAATTGCCGACAGTCCGAGCAGTAACCCGACGATAGGGGCAAATGCCACAACCATGATCGCATCGTTCAGTGCGACCTGCGACAGCGTGAAATGCGGCTCGCCCTTGGTCAGGTTGGACCAGACGAACACCATTGCCGTGCAAGGGGCGGCCGCCAGAATAATCAGCCCGGCAATGTAGGAATCGATCTGGTCTGCAGGCAGATGAGGGCGAAACAGCCAGCCGATAAATAGCCAACCGAGAAGTGCCATAGAGAATGGTTTGACGGCCCAGTTTATAAAGAGCGTGACGCCGATACCACGCCAGTGCTCAGTGACCTGTCTCAATGCGCTGAAATCGATCTTCAGCAACATGGGGATGATCATGAGCCAGATGAGAATAGCGACTGGAATGTTGACCCTGGCGACTTCAGCAGACCCGATTGCATGGAATACTGTCGGAAATAGATGGCCAAGAGCTACGCCAGCGACAATGCAAAGAGCCACCCAGACAGTCAGATAACGTTCGAATGTGGACATCAGTTGTTCTCCACATTTGTCTGTGTGCTACCTTCCATGGTGCCGATTTCTTTCAGATGATTTTGAAGCGCCATGCGGTCTATCGTGGCGTGAGGAAGGCTCAGGAATGCTGATATCCGGTTCTTCATAAAGCGGGCCGCCTGTGCAAAGGCACGCTGTTTTTCCGCGTTATTTCCTTCGACAGCGGCGGGGTCTTCAATGCCCCAGTGGGCTGTCATCGGATGGCCGATCCAGACAGGACAGGCTTCTCCGGCAGCGTTATCGCAGACAGTGAAAATGAAATCCATCTGAGGGGCGTCGGCACCTGAAAACACGTCCCAGCTTTTTGAGCTCAGGTTCTCGGTCGAATAGCCGAGAGCGCCCAGTTCCTTGATTGCGAGAGGATGAACGTCGCCTTTTGGCCGACTACCAGCCGAATAGGCGTGAAAACGCCCTTCGTCGTCCTTGTTCAGAATTGCTTCGCCCAAAATTGAGCGTGCGGAATTGCCCGTGCACAAGAAGAGCACGTTGTAGACCCGATCCGTCATTTTATCAGTCCGTTTGTGTAAGGCCGAATTCAGCGGCCTTGTGTTACTGGGCGACCGTCTTTGGTTCGCAACAGGGTGTCAGGCTTTTTATAAGAGGTGCACAGAGCTCGGCACTGCCGCCACAGCAGTCCTTGATCATGAAAAGGGTCAGTTCTCGAAATCGATCGAGATCAGCGCGATAGATGATCGAACGGCTTTGACGTTCGCCTTTCACCAGACCAGAACGAGACAGCGTCGCGAGATGAGCAGACATCGTATTCTGTGGCACATCCAGCATACGCGCCAATTCACCGGCGGGGATTCCCGCGGGTTCGTGCCTCACCAACAGCCGGAAGGTATCGAGCCTTGTCGATTGGGCGAGGGCGGCCAGCGCCGTAATTGCGTCTTCGTTTTCCATATATCTAGAATATTGGATATAATGGGGTTGTCAATAGGCAAAGCTGTTTCAACATGTTGTTGCCAATTGGTAAAGTTGTCGAAACCGATCGAGCTTACATCATAAACTGACAGTCTGGTTAAGTCCTCTTAGCTGTCTGTAGGTAATGCGCCTCCATTCCAGTCATTAGCGTAGCATTCTCACGCGTTTCAAAGCGGTCGTTCCGCTTATCATGCTTTCAACGATCGTTGAGGGTGACAAGAGGGCTGGCAGATGCTGGAAGCCCTGTCGGTGAAGTGGCCGCTCTGGGTTTGAGCTACGTCCAATCCTTTACCCTGCGTAATTTGATCCTGCTCGTCTGCAAGGTTGTTCTTCGAAGAAATCTCGGTGGACGCAGACAGTCGAGTGCACGCAACTCAACCTCGCAAGTTGTCTGACGTAATGGATAAATTCAATTAGTGACAATTACAGCGTTTTCGAATTCATGTATTCTGTATGTGTTTGTCGTCAATCGCCATTTAATTGTTCTTTTCATGGCTGGGATCGTGACATTGCAGAGATTGATCGTAACGGGCCCAAATGGCGCGGGAAAAAGCTACCTCGCGGCAAAATTGGCGGCAGTTCGTCCCGATGTGCCAATTATCTCCTTTGACAACATTAAGCTCATCAAAAACTGGGAACAACGTCCAAAATCACAAATTGAGGTCAAACTGCTTCAGGCTTTGCAAAGTGACGCATGGATATTGGAGGGTGGTCCAAGCTTATTTTCTTACGCAATACCATATGCTGACAGTCTAATCTGGCTAGAGCGTTTCCGTTTTTCTCTGAATCGAATGCGCTTCCCAAATCAGTTTTGTTCTGATTCACTGATGCTGGCTGGATGGAGGCCAGCGTTGGATGACCGCACCGATATCGAATGATCTTCGAGAGCGCGTTATTGCCGCCGTGCTGAGTGGCGAAAGCGTTCGTTCAGTGGCGACGCGGTTTGAAATTGCCGCATCTTCAGTCGTAAAATGGTCCCAGCGCCATCGTGCGACCGGATCGGTTCATCCCGGCAAGATGGGCGGCCACCGCAAGCGGATACTCGAACCGCATCGTGATATCATTGTGCAACGGCTCGCCGAGAACCCACACCTGACACTCCATGGCCTGAAGGCGGCGTTGACCGAGCGGGGTATTTCCGTCTCGCACAATACGATCTGGGAATTCATTCGCAGTGAAGGGCTGCGCTTCAAAAAAAACACTATTCGCCCTTGAGCAAGCTCGTGCCGACGTCGCTCGCAAAAGACAGCGCTGGAAGACCCTGCAAAATCACCTTGATCCCGAACGGCTGGTCTTCATTGATGAGACCTGGATCAAGACCAACATGTCGCCGATCAGAGGCTGGGGTCCAAAAGGCAAGCGACTGCGGGCATTTGCACCGCATGGCCACTGGCGCACGCTGACATTCCTGGGCGCTTTGAGAAACGATCAGCTTACAGCACCCTGTGTCTTCGACGGACCGATGAACGGCCAGTGTTTCCGCGCCTATGTCGAGCAGCAGTTGGTCCCGGTGCTCAAGCCAGGCGACATTGTCGTCATGGACAATCTCGGCAGCCATAAGTCGGCAACCATCCGTCAATTGATCAAAGCCGC
>NZ_JBCAUP010000004.1:0-383112 GCF_038433355.1 Brucella cytisi | reverse complement strand
CGCAAGGACGAGCTTGGCCGTCTCCTGTCGCGCGAAGAAGGCAAGACGCTGGCTGAAGGCATCGGCGAAACCATTCGCGCCAGCCAGATTTTTGATTTCTTCGCAGGCGAAGCCCTGCGTTTGGCTGGCGAAGTTCTGCCTTCTGCGCGTCCGGGTATCGGTGTGGAAATCACCCGTGAGCCGGTCGGCGTCGTGGGCATCATTACGCCATGGAATTTCCCGATCGCTATTCCGGCCTGGAAGATTGCGCCGGCACTTTGCTACGGCAACACGATTGTGTTCAAACCGGCTGATCTCGTGCCGGGCTGCTCCTGGGCGATTGTCGATATCCTGCACCGTGCGGGATTGCCAAAGGGCGTTCTCAATCTCGTCATGGGCAAGGGTTCGGTTGTCGGTCAGACCATTCTGGACAGTGCGGACGTTCAGGCCGTCACCTTCACCGGCTCGACCGTGGGCATCATTACGCCATGGAATTTCCCGATCGCTATTCCGGCCTGGAAGATTGCGCCGGCACTTTGCTACGGCAACACGATTGTGTTCAAACCGGCTGATCTCGTGCCGGGCTGCTCCTGGGCGATTGTCGATATCCTGCACCGTGCGGGATTGCCAAAGGGCGTTCTCAATCTCGTCATGGGCAAGGGTTCGGTTGTCGGTCAGACCATTCTGGACAGTGCGGACGTTCAGGCCGTCACCTTCACCGGCTCGACCGGTACGGGCAAGCGCGTTGCGGCGGCATCCATCGAGCACAACCGCCGCTTCCAGCTCGAAATGGGCGGCAAGAACCCGGTTGTCGTCCTGGATGACGCCGATCTCGATGTCGCTGTCGAGTCCGTGGTCAATTCGTCCTTCTTCTCGACGGGCCAGCGCTGCACGGCGTCGTCGCGTATCATCGTGACGGAAGGTATCCACGACAAGTTTGTCGCTGCTGCAATCGAAAAGCTGAAAAGCGTTGTGGTCGACAATGCCCTGAAGCAGGGCACGCATATCGGCCCGGTTGTTGATGAAAGCCAGCTTCAGCAGGACATGGATTATATCGAGCTTGGTCGCAAGGAAGGCGCAAAGCTTGCTTTTGGCGGCGAACGTCTGAACCGCGAAACGCCGGGCTTCTATCTCCAGCCTGCGCTTTTCACCGAAGCCACCAACCAGATGCGTATCAGCCGCGAGGAAATCTTTGGCCCGGTCGCTTCGGTCATCCGCGTCAGGAATTATGAAGAAGCGCTTGCTACCGCCAACGATACCAGCTTCGGACTGTCGTCGGGCATCTGCACGACGAGCCTGAAATACGCCACGCATTTCAAGCGCAATTCGGAAGCGGGCATGGTGATGGTCAATCTGCCGACCGCCGGTGTCGATTTCCACGTGCCATTTGGCGGGCGCAAGGGTTCGAGCTACGGTCCGCGTGAGCAGGGCCGCTACGCCGCCGAGTTCTACACGACGGTCAAGACAGCCTATACGCTGGCCTGATAGCAATGTAAGTGGATGCAAAAACCGGCGGGAAACCGCCGTTTTTTTATGCGGCTTTTTTAGGCCAGGCAGCAAGCTTGCGGGCGAAATGCGACACCGTGCCGTGCAGCAGCATGGTGAATGCCGCCAGCACGAACAGGCAGGCGAACATCAGATCCACCTTGGCGCGCCCATTGGCGAGCAGCATCAGATAGCCGAGACCTTTCGATGCGCCCACCCATTCGCCCACTACAGCGCCGATGGGCGCATAGACTGCGGCGAGGCTAAGGCCCGACGCCAGCGAAGGAAAGGCGGATGGGATGCGGATGCGAAACAGGATCGCCATGCGTCCGGCACCCAGAATTTCCGCTGCATCGATAAGGCTGCTGTCGGTACGCCGCATGCCGTCGAAGAAGGTCGAAACGACGGGAAAGAAGATCATCAGCACTGTGACTGCAATCTTCGATGCGGGACCGTAGCCAAGCCACAAAGTCAAAATGGGGGCGAGCGCGAAGATCGGGATCGCCTGACTGAACACCATGGCGGGCATGACGAGACGTTGCGCGAGCGGTGACATCATCAGGCAAATGGCAGTTGCGATCCCAACCGCGCAGCCGAGCGCCAGACCGCCCAGAACTTCGCCGATGGTGGCGGCAGCGTTTTCGGCAATCAGCCCGGCATTGCCGATCAATGACTGCACCACATCCAGCGGGCCGGGCAGGATGAAGCGCGGCATCTGGCCGATGCTCACCACCGCCTGCCAGATGGCCAGTGCCACTGCCGCCGACAGCAAGCCGTCGGCAGCACGCTTTTTCCGGCTTCGGTATGGGAGTGTTTCGTTCACTATCCAGCCTTCAAACCCATGGACCAGAAATCGGCTTCGAGCCTGCTTGCGGTGGCAAAAATCTGGCAGAGCCTTGGCCAGCGCGGGCTTTTCTCAAAGTCGGCGCCGATGCGGTCTTTTGCAGCCTGATCGAACAGTTTGCCGACCGTGTGGCACATGTCCTGATAGTCAGGCCCCGCATAGGTGTCGATCCACTCTTGATAAGGCGTACCGGGCAGGGCGGTCACGGCAAGGTTGAGGCCGATCTCGCCGTAGCCGTGTGCGCAGGGTACGAGCGCCGTCAGCAGGTCGAGAAAATCGCCCGCCTGTCCGCAATCGAGCACATAGCGCGTGTAAGCGAGGTTTTCCGGTTCTTCCTTCGTCGCGTAAAGCTCGTCTTCGCTGATCCCTTCGCGAGCACAGATGCCGACATGGAGCGGCAGTTCTGTGACGGCCAGACCATGCATGATCTGGGCGCAGAGCCGTGTTTCCTGCAGTGTGTTGGCCTTGACGACACCCAGCGCGAAGGCGCGGGCATAGTGATGCAGATAGACATAATCCTGACGGAGATAATGCAGGAAAGCCGCTTTGGGTAACGTGCCGTCACCCAATCCGCGCACGAATTCATGATCGATATAGGGCTTCCAGTCATCAAGCGTCGCAGCGCGCAGGCGCGTGAACAGTTCGGATGAATAATGCGGTTGCGGCTGGCTCATGACTTGCTCCCTTCCGCGTTGACGTCGATGGCGAATTTTTCGACCGGAAGGACCGAAGGCACGAGACCGTTTTCCTTGAGATAGGTTTCGTAGCGGCTCCAGCGTCCGTAATCGAGACTTGCAGGCGAGCGGGAGAAACGGGCGACCGTGTCTTTCCATGCGCGCTGGTTCAGCTCGTCCTTGAGTTCGGAACTATAGGATGCGAAGACGTCGTAGCTCTTCTCCGGATGGTTGACGATATACTGCGCGGCCTTCTCCGTGGCCGAGAGGAAGCGTGCAATCTTGTCCTTTTCCGCCGCGTCCAATTTGTCGGAAGCTGCGACATAGACGAGCTCGTCATAAACCGGCACGCCTTCTTCTTCGACGAAGAAGCATTTGCCGGGCACGCCTTCGACGGCCATCTGGTTCAACTCGACATTGCGATAGGCGCCCATCACCGCATCAACCTGTTTCGACATCAGCGATGGCGCGAGCGAGAAATTCACATTGATGAGTTCGACATCGGACAATTTGACACCATGCTGGCCAAGAATGGTGCCAAGCAATGTCTCTTCGGTTCCGGCGACCGAATAGCCGATCTTCTTGCCCTTGAGATCGGCGATGGAATTCACCGATCCGTCGTCTCTGGTCATCAGGCAGTTGAGCGGCGAGTCGATCAACGTGCCGACGCGGATAAGCGGCAGGCCTTCGTGCACCTGAAGATGCACCTGCTGCTGATAGGAAATGGCGAGATCCGCCTGTCCTGCCGCCACCATCTTGGTGGGCGTCGAGGCGTCAGCAGGTGCGACGATGTCCACATCCAGCCCGGCATCCTTGAAGTAGCCAAGCTTGTCGGCGACGATGATGGGGCCGTGATCGGGGTTCACATACCAGTCGAGAATGAGCTTCAACTTGTCGTCAGCGTGAGCCGAAGTGGCAGCCGTGAGGGCGAGGCCGAACAGGGCGGCGAAGGCGGTCTTTTTCATGTGGTCTGCTCCAGAGCATGGCCTGCATAAGCGCGCGTGGTTTCGATCCATTGGCGCAGGCGGCTTTCAGGGTCGGCATTGAGGGTGATGTCGGTGACGACGGAGACGATAACGGCGCCTGCTTCGAAAACACCGGGCGCGCGTTCAACGCTCATGCCCCCGATGCCCACCAGCGGAATGTTGCCGATGCGCGCTTTCCATTGTCCAAGGCGCGGCAGGCCCTGCTCGTGCCATTTCATCTTTTTCAAAATGGTCGGATAGATGGGGCCGAGTGCGATATAGTCAGGCTTCACCGACAAGGCACGGTCCAGTTCGGCCTCGTCATGGCTTGAAACACCCAGTTTCAAGCCACCGCCCCGAATGGCACTGAGATCGGCATCGTCGAGGTCTTCCTGTCCGAGGTGGATGAAGTCGCAACCTTCCTCCAGCGCCACCTTCCAGTAGTCGTTGACGATCAGCTGACAGTTATGCGCAAGGCAGATCTCCCGTGCGGCGCGAATTTCACTGCGCAGCTCCGGCTCGCTCTTATCCTTGACGCGCAGTTGCACCAGCTTGACGCCGAGCGGCACCATACGCTCCAGCCATTTTGCGCTATCGAAGATCGGGTAGAACGGATCGAGGGCCATCACAAAAATGCCTTTCCGAGAAGAGGGGTGGACGGCGCGGCCATGTCGCGGGCCTCAATAGCGTCGGCTTCAAAGGCAAGCCACCCGGCTTCGACCGCAAGCGCGAAACCGCGTGCCATGGCGACGGGATCGCCAGCCTTGGCGACGGCGGTGTTGATGAGCACGGCGTCGAAGCCCAGCTCCATCGCTGCTGCCGCATGGGACGGCACGCCGATGCCGGCATCGACAACAAGCGGAATATCGGGGAAATGCGCCCGCATGGTCTTCAGCGCATAAGGATTGTTGAGGCCTCGGCCCGAGCCGATGGGCGCGCCCCAGGGCATCAGCACCTTGCAACCGGCTTCAATAAGCTTTTCCGCGACGACCAGATCGTCATTCATATAGGGAAAGACCTCAAAGCCGTCGTCGCAGAGTATGCGTGCTGCCTCGACCAGTCCGAACGGGTCTGGCTGCAATGTGTCGGTATCACCGATCACCTCCAGCTTGATCCAGTTGGTGTCGAAGATTTCGCGCGCCATTTTTGCCGTGGTCACCGCTTCGCGCGGTGTGTGGCAGCCTGCCGTGTTGGGCAGAACAGCCACGCCCAGCTCCCGGATCAGCACCCAGAAATCCTGTCCGGCGCGGGCCTCGCCGCTTTCACGACGCAGCGAGACGGTGACGATGTCGCTTTGCGAAGCGCGCACCGCATCGGCTAATATGGCCGGCGATGGATATTGCGCCGTGCCGAGCAGCAGGCGGCTTTGAAATTTTTTGCCATAGAATTCCAGCATCTCAGCCTCCCTGCATCGGGGCCAGAACTTCGATGCGATCGCCAGCCGACAGGGTCGCGGCTGCGCGCTCGTCGCTGGCCACGAATTCGCCGTTCAGCGCGGTTGCAACAACCGCTTCATCCAGTTCGATTTCGGCGAGCAGCGCCGCCAGATTGGCGGCTGCCGTGGTGATGACCTCACCGTTCAGCACGATCGTCATGCATAGTCCTCCACAAATTCTGGTTTGGGCTCTGGCGCATCCTCCGGCATGGTCGCGCTCGCAACCGCCATGCGTGCCACGGCGGGCGAGAGCAGGAAGCCGTGGCGGTAAAGCCCGTTGACATAGACGGTTTTGCCGCGCCGTCGGACGCGGGGCAGATTGTCGGGAAAGGCCGGGCGCGCATCGACACCGGTTTCGAGGATTTCCGCCTCGCCGAAGGCCGGATGCAAGGCATAAGCGGAGCTCAAGAGTTCCAGCGTCGAGCGCACGCTGATGCCACCCCGCTCATCGCTTTCAATCATGGTTGCGCCGATCATGTGTACGCCGTCGCCGCGTGGCACGATGTAGAGCGGAATCCGCGGATGCAGGAGGCGTATGGGTCGCTTGAGATTGATATCGCGCGAGCGCACAACCAGCATTTCACCCTTGACGCCGCGCAGGTCCTGCAACTGATCACGCGCTGCAAGACCGCGTGCATCGACGGTAATGTCGGCCTCGACTTTGACGTCTTTCGCATCCTGCCCCAGATGAAAGACGACGCCTTTCTTCTGCAGTTTTTCGGCGAGCTCGATCAGTGTCTGGCGCGGGTTGAGATGGCCTTCTGCCGCAAAGAAAAGTCCCTGCCGAAAACGGCCGACAAGGTCTGGTTCCAGCGCATCGATCTGGTCTTGATCAATGGTGTCAAATGCTTCCGTCCGGCGGGCAAAGCGGCGCAGTTCGGTCGCATCGCGTGTGTGCGAGAGTACAAGCGTACCCTTGCGATTGACTGTCGAAACGTGCTGCTCCCACCAGCCGATCGCTTCCTGTCCCAAACGAACGACTGGCTCTTCCGCGCTCTCGCCTTCGCACCATGGTGCCAGCATTCCGCCTGCAAACCATGAGCAGCTGTCGGAACCGATCTCAGTGCTTTTGGCAATGACAGTGACTGCATGTCCCTGACCGTGAAATTCTGCCGCGCACACTAGACCGGCGACACCCGCTCCGATGATGGTGACGCGCATCACATGGCCTCCTCTGAGGGAACTTTCCAGAGATTATGGAAGTGATGAACAGGCCCATGGCCCTGTCCGATCTTCAACGCATCGGCGGCGCGGATTGCCCCTTGCAGATAGGCATGGGCTGCAATGACTGCTTTTTCGAGCGGAAGGTTCTTGGCAAGCTCTGCAGCAATGGCTGAGGAGAGCGTGCAGCCCGTGCCATGGGTGTTACCGGTCCGGATACGCGTCGCCTCGACACGCAATGTTGGCTGATCGCGGCGAACCAGCAGGTCGACGCAGATTTCGCCTTCCGCATGGCCGCCCTTCATCAAAACAGCTTTCGCGCCTAGTTCGAGCAAGGCACGCCCCTGTTCTTCGGCGTTTACATCGTCGCGAGCCAGATCGCTGTCGAGCAAGCAGGCCGCTTCAGGCCGGTTGGGCGTCAGCAGCGTGGCCAGCGGAACCAGTTTCTGGCGCAAAAGCGCAATGGCGTTTTCGCTCAAAAGCCGGTCGCCGGATTTTGCAACCATCACCGGGTCGAGTACGACAGGGCCGGAGAAATGCGCAAGGCCCCGCGCAATGGCCTCTATGGTTTCGGGCACGGAAACCATGCCGATCTTCACCGCCGCTACATCGAGATCGCTGAAGACGGCATCGATCTGCCCTGCGACGATGGCGGGTGGGATATCGTGCACTGCGCTCACCGTGCAGGTGTTCTGCACGGTCACAGCGGCAATGACGCTCGCACCATAGACGCCGAGCGCCGAGAATGTCTTGAGGTCGGCCTGAATGCCAGCTCCGCCGCCACTATCGGAACCGGCAATAGTCACGCATATGGGCACGAATGCCGCACTGCCGTTTGATGTGGTTCGGGAGAAACTGTTTTTTTGGTCCATCATCACGTCTCTCATTCCGAACGGAAAATGAGACGTCATGAACCTGTTTGGAGCTTGAACTCCGATGAGGGAAACCCTCGGCTGCGACGCGTCAAACTCCGTTCCCTACGCAGGTATTACCCGGATCAGGTTCAATGGGTTAACGCGATCAGCGTCTCTCAGCCTTTTGTGTCGCAACATCGGACGGAAAACCGCTTGGCACTTTTCCTGATATTGCTTCGAAGGCACCCCAACGAATTTTGCGTCTTTAGGCATAGGCTGGAAGTTGAAGCCGGTCAAGCGATGGAAAAATGCAGTTTTAAAGAAAATCCTTAAATCGACCCTCAATTTGTATATGGTTTATTAAAATTCTCGGCTTTAATCTATGTTCGGGGTGCATCTTCCGCGTGTTACTCATGGTGCCATGAAACTTGACGGTCCACTTGTAGGGTGGATCGAGATTATCCAGTAGGATCAGTTGGATGAGGGATTTACGATGAGGAAGCGGAGGGGCGCTTCAGCTTCGACGGAAGGCACGATGGCGCACACGTCCGAGCAGGACTTCCGCATCCTTTTCACAACCCATCCGACACCGATGTGGGTTTATGATCCGGAGACGCTGCATTTCATCGTGATGAATGACGCTGCCTATCGGCTCTATGGATATACCGCTGATGAAATTCCGGGAATGACAGTGCTCGATATTCGGCCCCAGACAGAACGGGATCGAATGCTGGCTGCCATTCGTGATCGCAGCGACCTTGAACGACCGGAGCGCTGGCAACATCTGCGCGCGAATGGTGAAATCATTGATGTTCTGACTTACGGACGTCAAGTGCTGTTTGACGGTAAGGAAGCGATTCTCGCCATTGTTCAGGACAGGACAGAGTTGGCAGAAGCCAATCGTCAGGCAAACCACGCCCAAACCCTGCTGGACAGCCTCGTCAACAATCTGCCGCTTGGTGTCTTCGTCAAGGATATGCACGATGACGGTCGGTATGTGCTCTACAATCAGGCCGCATCAGCGGCGAGCGGACAGCCGGTAGACGAAGCCATCGGTTCGACCGACCTCGATCTTTTCCCTGAACGCGAGGCAACCGTCATCATCCAGCAAGATCGCACGGCGATGCGGCGTCGGGGCGTGTTGAACGTCGAACGCAAGATCGAGCGCAAGGACGGAACGTCGCGAACGATGCGGATCATAAAATGTTCGATCCCACCGGTCGAGGGCAACGAGCCCCGCTATTTGATCGGGCTCGTTGAGGATATAACCGAACGGCGTGAGATCGAGGAACGCATGGCACATATTGCCATGCATGACAGTCTGACAGGCTTGCCGAACCGCGCCTATTTTGCTCACCATGTCGAGAGCCTGTTGAAAAAGGGCGGGGATTCCGAGCCTTTTGCCTTGTTCTACCTTGATATCGATCATTTCAAGAACATCAACGACAATATCGGGCATCAGGCTGGCGACCAGCTTTTGCAAGAAGTGGCGCGTCGACTGAAGCAGATCACGACTTCGGATGAATTCATTGCCCGGCTGGGAGGCGACGAATTTGCCATTGTCTACCGAAACGGGACACTGGCACAAATTGCAATGTTCGCTGACCGTATCCTTTCTGCTTTTCAGGATCCGTTCGAACTGGTGCGCAATTCAGAATTCGTCGCCTGCAGCATGGGCATCACCCAGGCGCCATTGCATGGAGACAATCCCGATGTGCTGATGCGCAATGCCGATCTCGCGCTTTATGCTTCAAAATCAGGTGG
Source organism: Brucella cytisi (assembly GCF_038433355.1). Classification (NCBI taxonomy): domain Bacteria; kingdom Pseudomonadati; phylum Pseudomonadota; class Alphaproteobacteria; order Hyphomicrobiales; family Brucellaceae; genus Brucella; species Brucella cytisi. Next base: position 373,951 of record NZ_JBCAUP010000004.1, on the reverse strand, counting down.
ACGTCGTACATTCCGGTTCTATCAGCACTCCCTGCGTCTGGCGGCGGAGAAGCGTTATGTCATGACCGGCGAACTTCGTCAGGCTCTGCTGGATGAACAGTTTGAACTGCATTATCAACCGATTTTCAATCTTGAGAGCGGCAAGATTTCCGGCTTTGAAGCGCTGATCCGCTGGCGTCATCCTGATCGCGGTATGGTTTCACCGGCGGAATTCATTCCACTGGCAGAAGAAACCGGGCTCATCGGACCGATCGGCGACTGGGTTCTAAGGACTGCATGTCGGGAAGCTGTGCTCTGGCCGGAGGAAATAAAAGTCTCGGTCAATCTTTCACCGGTCCAGTTCAGTCAGACCACGATCTTGCATTCCGTCACGGATGCGTTGGAAGCAGCGCGTCTTTCACCCGACAGGCTTGAGCTTGAAATCACGGAGTCGGTCTTCTTGTCGAACAGCAAGAACAATATCGAGTTGCTGTTCGAACTTCGCCGATTGGGCGTTCGTATCGCGATGGATGATTTCGGGACCGGCTATTCTTCTTTGAGCTATTTGCGATCATTCCCATTTGATAAGATCAAGATTGATCGCAGTTTCGTTTCAGGGATCGAAGTCGATACGCGCGATCTGGCCATCATTCAGGCTGTGGCAACGCTCGGTGCGGGCTTCAATATTGTCACGACGGCCGAGGGCGTGGAAACCGCACAACAGTTGGAACGTTTGAAGACCGAGCGTTTTGGCGAAGTGCAGGGTTTCTTGACCGGGCGGCCAATGCCTGCCGGAGACGTGCATTCCTTTATCCAGAATCGCAGCAATGTCGGTCTGGAAATGCCTGCAGCACACAACCGATTGCCGATTTAGGGCATCGCCCACTTGTTATTGAGCGGCGCTCGAAAAGCCATAACACCAGACGAAAAGTCCAATCCGAACCTCGCCTTAAAAAGGGCTTGACCTTCCAACGGTGGGAAGCCCTATCTAGAGAGCAACTCTCGAATTATGCCCTTTCCGGGCGATGAAAGGGATTGCCATGAACAAGCCGGTTAATCACGAAACCATCAGTTTTCCAGTGCCCGTCGAAGGGATGAGCTGCGCGTCTTGCGTGTCATCCGTTGAAAAAGCTGTGTCTAAAGTTCCGGGCGTCGACAAGGTTTCCGTCAATCTTGCGACCGAACGTGCCGATGTGACTTTCAAAGGCGCACCGGATTTGCCGTCGGTGATCGATGCCATTCGCAAGGCAGGTTACGATGTCCCGGCAGGGAACATTGATCTTGCTATTGAAGGCATGACTTGCGCTTCCTGCGTCAGCAAGGTTGAAAAAGCGCTTAACGCTGTTCCGGGCGTGATGCGCGCCAGCGTCAATCTTGCGACCGAACGTGCCCATGTGGAACTGGCCGGGCCGGTACAGCCCTCCGAACTCATCAAGGCGGTTGAACAGGCAGGTTATGAGGCGCGTTCGCTGGATGACGCGCAGAGCGACGTCAAGCAGGAAACGCAGTCCGAGAAGCGGGATGCTGAAGCGGCAGAACTGAAGAAAAGCGTCATTCTCTCTGCCGTTTTGACCTTGCCCGTTTTCATTATGGAAATGGGTTCGCATCTGATCCCTGCGGTTCTTATGTTCGTCATGGACAGGATCGGTATGCAGAACAGCTGGTATCTGCAGCTTGTGTTCACCACGCTGGTTCTGTTCGGTCCGGGATTGCGCTTTTTCAAAAAAGGCATTCCGGCGCTGTTGCGCGGCACGCCTGACATGAATTCGCTGGTTGTGGTTGGCACGCTTGCCGCATGGGGCTATTCGGTGGTCGCGACTTTCCTTCCCGGTGTGCTGCCGGAAGGCACGGTGAATGTTTATTTCGAGGCTGCCGCCGTCATCGTCACATTGATCCTGATCGGGCGTTATCTGGAGGCGCGTGCCAAGGGACGCACCAGTGCGGCTATCAGCCGGCTGGTCGGCTTACAGGCGAAGTCGGCGCGTGTGGTGCGTAATGGCGAGACGATCGATGTGCCGCTGGAAGATGTTCGCGCTGGTGACGTCGTACAAGTCCGCCCCGGCGAGAAAGTGCCGGTCGACGGCGAGGTGATCGAAGGTTCGTCCTATGTGGATGAATCGATGATTACCGGCGAGCCTGTACCTGTTGCCAAGGAAAAGGGCGCGGAAGTGGTCGGCGGTACGATCAATAAAACCGGTGCTTTCACCTTCCGTGCAACCAAGGTTGGCCGTGATATGGTGATCTCGCAGATCATCCGCATGGTCGAGGACGCTCAGGCCGACAAGCTGCCAATTCAGGCAAAGGTCGACAAGGTGACCGGCTGGTTCGTACCCGCTGTTATGGCAGCCGCAGCACTGACCTTCGCTTTGTGGCTTGTGATCGGTGGCACGGGCATGCTGGGTTACGCGCTGGTGAACGCCATTGCGGTTCTCATCATCGCCTGCCCGTGTGCCATGGGCCTGGCCACACCAACATCCATCATGGTCGGTACCGGTCGTGCAGCCGAGTTCGGCGTCCTGTTTCGCCGCGGTGATGCTTTGCAGACCTTGCGCGATGTTTCCGTTATCGCCGTCGACAAGACCGGTACGCTGACACAGGGAAAGCCCGCTTTGGCCCATTTTGCGACGGTCGATGGCTTTGAAAAGGATGAACTTCTGGCACTTGTCGCGGCTGTGGAGGCACGTTCCGAACACCCGATTGCCGACGCGATTGTAGAAGCAGCGAAAGAGAAGGGATTGAAGCTTGCGGATGTATCGGCTTTCGAAGCCGTACCTGGATTTGGTCTGAAGGCTCATGTGTCCGGCCATGAGATTGCCATCGGCGCTGATCGTTACATGGCGAAACTCGGTCATGATGTTGCTGTCTTTGCCAATGATGCGAAGCGTCTCGGTAATGAAGGGCAGTCTCCGCTCTATGCAGCTGTCGATGGTAAGCTGGCAGCAATCCTGACTGTTGCCGACCCAATGAAGGAAACCACGCCAGCGGCGATTGCTGCCCTGCACGAGCAGGGGCTGAAGGTAGCCATGATCACCGGCGATAACCGCCGCACGGCGGAAGCCATCGCAAAACGTCTCGGCATCGATGAAGTCGTTGCAGAAGTGCTGCCAGACGGCAAGGTTGAAGCGTTGAAGCGGCTTTCGGCAGGTGGCAAGCGGATTGCCTTTGTCGGTGATGGTATCAACGATGCGCCTGCATTGGCTGCTGCCGATGTCGGCATTGCGATTGGCACTGGCACGGATATTGCGATTGAAAGCGCGGATGTGGTGTTGATGTCGGGCGATCTGCGCGGCGTGGTCAATGCCATTGCCATATCGAAGGCGACGATCCGTAATATCAGCGAAAACCTGTTTTGGGCCTTTGCCTATAACGTCGCGCTGATCCCTGTCGCGGCGGGTGTCCTCTATCCGTTCACTGGCACGTTGTTGTCACCGGTTCTGGCGGCAGGCGCCATGGCTTTCTCCAGCATCTTCGTGCTGAGCAATGCCTTGCGGCTCAAGGTTTTTAAAAGCCCGATAGAGGCCTGAGCAAAAGAAAGGCGCGGTGTTGACCGCGCCTTTTTTGTTTCAGAGCATTTCCAGCAAAAGTGCGAAGCGGTTTTGCGTAGGATAATGCGTACAAACAAAGACATAGAGCGGTTCCGTTTCAACCGGAACCGCTCTAATGAGTTCCTACAGCCTTGCCGTATGTCCGGACCACATTGCGGACGGCCTCCACTATCAAGGCGTGGGGCGTCGCTTCAATCTCACCCGAGGCGACAGCCGGATAAAGCGTGCCCAGATACTGGCTGATCAGCGTTTCCGGTATCTTGCGCCCTTCCAGACGTTTCAAAAGCGCATCGACGGCAGCAGTTGCGACCGGATGCGGCCAGTAATAGCGAATGCGGTCACTATAAGAGAAATGGCGTTGCAGGCGCAGTTCTTCCGCATCACCGTGGTAATATTTTTCCCAGTTCTTCGGCTCTGCGAGAAGCAGCGCTTCCATCTTACCGCGCAGGGTTTCTTCTTCCAGCAGCTTGTCGAGGAAAGCTGCAATCTGGTCGAGGCCATAGAGTGTCTCGCGCAGTGCAAAAGTCAGGCCGGGGCCGACTTTCAGAATGGTGAAACCGTCATCAACCAGATCGGAAAGCGCTTCCACCGGCTGATAGTCGGTGGAGTGGGCTTCAAAGACGAATTGCGCCATTTCGCTGAGAACGCCACTGAGAGCTGTCGCCTTCTCGCTGTTGTAGAACACGAGATTTTCGTTGCCGAACTCTACGCCCGGCTGCACCACGACACCGATGGCGCGGGCGAAGGCGTCTTCCAGCCCCAGCGCTGCGAAAGCCTTGCGGTGAATGGCGACGGTTTCGACCGCCGCACTCGGCTTGGTCAATTCCAGCTCTTCGATTTCTTCCATCGCGCCGCCGGGGATCGGTACTTCGGTGCCGATGATGTAGACCGGCAGGTCGTATCCGGCTTCACGGGCCGCTGCTTCCGAAACCTTGGCCAGACGCGCAGCGCGCTCGGCGGTCACGGCATCGGGTAGCGCGACCGGCTCGCCAGCACAGCCCATCGAGGTGTCGAGATGGATCTTTGTGAAGCCAGCGCGCACGAAGGCGTCGATCATCACATCCGACTTCAGCAAGGCTTCTTCGGCGGGCAGGTGCTTCCACGGGTTCGGGCCGAGATGGTCGCCGCCCAGAATAAGCCGCTTGGTGTCGAAGCCGACGCGGGCTGCGATGTCTTCCACGAAGCGGCGGAAGTCGGCAGGCGTCATGCCTGTATAACCGCCATCCTGATTGACCTGATTACAGGTGGCCTCGATCAGCACATCCGTGTCGGTTGCAACGCCTTCGAGGAGGGCGGCTTCGATCACCAGAGGATGCGCAGAGCAGATCGACGTGATGCCACCACGAACTCCGCTGGCGTAACGGGCGGGAAGTGCACTTAGAACTTGCGTACTGCTCATGCTGGAACTCCGTTTTTCTGAAGGAGGGCTTCTATTTCGGCCATGGTCGAGGTGCCCTCCATCGGCCCTTTGACACCAACGGCGCGTGCGCCGGTGGCGTTGGCGATGACAAGAGCTTCTTTTGGTGCCATGTCGCGCAGCCAGCAGGTGACGAATGCCGCGCCAAAACTGTCGCCCGCTCCGGTCGGGTCGATCTCATCGACCTTGAAAGCAGGCGCGGAAACCTCGCCGGACTGGTCGAAATAGCTGGCGCCTTCCGCGCCGCGCTTGACCACAACGGCCTTGATGCCACGCGCCAGAAGTTCTTGCACGGCGGCCTTTTCTTCGGTCGCCTTGGTGAAGAGGAAGATTTCCGGGCCGCTCGGCATGAACAGGTCGGTGTTTTCCAGCGCATGGGCCAGTGCCTGGCGCATACCCGGTAATTCGAGCATTTCCTTGCGGATATTCGGATCGAAGGAGACAGTGCCGCCCTTCGCCTTGATACGGATCGTCGCCTCGTGGATCGCCGAAACAATGCCATCGGAGAACAGGGCGGAGCCCATGATATGCAGATGATCGGCAGTCTCGATCAGCCTTTCGGCTTCGGGCGTCAGGCCGATGGCACCGCATGCGCTGTGCTTGATGTTGAAGATGAAATCGCGATTGCCGTCCGGACGATAACGCACGAAGGCGCTGCCGGTGGCGGCTGTCGGATGCACGCTGATGGCCGATACATCCACGCCGTCCTTCTGCAGGCGCTCGACATTGAGCGCGCCGAAGTCGTCATTGCCGACCGCGCTGACCATGCCGCAAGGCTGGCCCATTTTGGCGGCCTGATCGATGAAGATTGCGGGCGCGCCGGAGGCGAACGGCCCGATCAATGGGATGGCGGTCTTGAAACCGTTGCCGGTTTCCATGGCCATGATTTCGACGACGATCTCGCCGATGGTGATGATCTTTTTCATAAGGTGCACCGCGATTATGTGCGCATGGATTTCGAGCGCACGTCCAGCCAGACGGCGACCAGAATGACCACGCCCTTGACGATGAGCTGATAGAAATAGGGCACCGACAGCATGTTCATGCCGTTATTGATGACGCCGATGATGAGCGCGCCGAGAATGGTGCCGACCATGGTGCCGACGCCGCCAGCAAGTGAGGTGCCGCCCAGCACGACCGCAGCAATGGCGTCGAGTTCGTAGCCCATGCCTGCATTGGTCTGTGCTGAGGACAGGCGTGATGAGAGCAAGATGCCGCTGATGGCTGCCATGACGCCGGAGAGCATGAAGACGATGATCTTGATGCGGTCGACGCGGATACCCGAATAGATCGCCGCTTCCTTGTTGCCGCCCGACAGATAGATGCGGCGACCGAAAACAGTCTTCGACAGCAGGATATAATTGAAGATGAACAGAACACCGACGATCCAGATGATGATCGGCAGACCGAGCCAGTTTTCCGAACCAATGGCGAGCCAGGTATCGTTTTCGATGATTTCAGGCGCGCCATTGGTCGGCAGGCTGACCATGCCGCGATAGATGCCCATTGTCGCAACCGTCACGATGAAGGATGGCAGCATCAGCTTTGCCGAAAGTACACCATTGAGCCCGCCCATGATGGCGCCCGCCGCAAGGGTGAAAATAACGGTCGGCACGAAGCCGAAGCCCATGGCGAAGGCTTGCGCTGCCACCATGCCGGAAACTGCGATGATCGAGCCGATGGACAGGTCGATTTCGCCGAGCAGGATCACATAGGTCATGCCATAGGCAGCAACGGCGATCACCGCCACCTGCTGCATGATGTTCATGAAGTTGTTGAAAGCGAGAAAGCGCGGGTTGAGCACCGCGAAGACCACGCAGAGCACGGCCAACGAGATGATGATACCGCCATACTGGCGAACCAGCGGGGAGCTGAAAAGCGAACGGCGGACTTCCGCGTCCACGGCTTTCTTCTGAATATTTTGTGCGTTGCTCATATGTGCATTCCTGCTGCGTAGCTCATGACGGTTTCGGGCGTAAGGCCATCGGCATCGACAATGGCGGCGACATGCTTGTTATGCATGATAGCCACCCGGTCGCTGAGGCCCAGCACTTCCGGCAGTTCGGAGGAAACCATCAGGATCGCCGCGCCATTGGCGGCAAGTTCACGGATGATGCGATAGATTTCGAATTTTGCGCCGACATCGACGCCGCGTGTCGGTTCGTCGAGAATGAGGATGCGCGGCTTTGTCTGCAGCCATTTTGCCAGCACGATCTTCTGCTGGTTGCCGCCGCTGAGCGACCCGGCAACCGTGTCGATGGATGCTGTCTTGATGGCAAGACGCAGTACTTCCGCCTTGGCGGCAGAGCGCTCAGCCCGAGAGCGCATGAGGCCGAAAGGCCCTGCAAGCTGTCCGAGCCCAACCATGTTGATGTTGCGCTCAACGCTATGCGGAAGAACGAGGCCTTCTTCCTTGCGGTTCTCGGTCACGAAAGCAATGCCGTTGCGAATGGCATCGGTCGGTGAGGAGAGGGTGATGGCTTTGCCGTCGAGCCTGATTTCGCCCGTGGGCCGAAGGATACCGAACAATGCCTTCATCACGTCCGAACGGCCAGAACCGACCAGTCCAAAAAGCCCCAAAACTTCGCCGGGTTTCACGTCGATGGAAACATTGCTAAATTTGCCCGCAACCGAGAGGTTCTTCGTTTCAAGTATGGGCGGCACGCTTGCCGATGGCCTCGGCGCTTCGCGCGGCGGATAGATGTCGTTCATCTCACGGCCGACCATCAGGGCAATCAGTCGCTCGATGGTGGTCTCACTCTTTTCCGTGGTCGTTACATATTCGCCATCGCGAACGACCGTAATGTCGTCGGAAAGCCGCATGATTTCTTCCATGCGATGCGAAATATAAATAACGGCTGTGCCCCTGGCTTTCAGGCGCTCGATAATCGAAAACAGGATTTCCGCTTCGCTGTCGGAAAGCGATGAGGTCGGCTCATCCAGAATGACGACGTCAGCAGGCTGGCTCAGGCCCTTGGCGATTTCGACGAGCTGGCGCTGGGCAATCGACAGGTCGCCGACCTTTGCGCGTGCATCGACGGGCAGACCAAGCTCATCGATGAGCTTGTCGGCAGCTGCGTTCAGTTCCCGCTCCCGCACAAAACCGAAGCGGCTAGGCTCATGATTGGCGAAGATGTTTTCGGCCACGCTGAGATTGCGCGACAGACTCAATTCCTGAAAGACTATGGCGATGCCATTTGCACGGGCATCGCGCGGGTCTTTCGGCGCATAGGCTGCGCCTTTCAGCAAAATGGTGCCGGAGGTTGGCTTGAAAACGCCAGCCAGAATCTTCATCAGCGTGGATTTTCCGGCGCCGTTTTCGCCAAGAAGCGTATGCACGCGGCCGCGACGCACGGTCAGGTTCATGCGCTTGAGTGCGATGACCGGGCCGAAGGATTTCGCCACATCGCGAATTTCAAGAACCATATCCGGCAGGGCGTTTCCTTCGGATTTGGTGGCTGTCTCGGTATCTGTCACTTTGGGGGGCCTCCACTCTCCGTTATTCAGTTTCGCAGTGGATTTTAAGATCGATCCCGAGCGAAGTCTGCAATTCAAAAGGGTTGCGGCGGCGGCAAGGCGTGTGGTGTTCGCCGGGCCGCCGCACGCAGATAGGAAACAGCGACTGGGAGGAGTGTCGCTGTTTCACGCGGTGTTACTTGGTTTCGCCGTCCTTGGTGACGACGCCCGGAACGATTGGCTGCTTGGCTGGAACTTCCTCGCCCTTGATGACCTTGGCAGCGGTTTCAACTGCAACCTTGCCCATCTGGTCCGGGTACTGGGCGATAACGCCGACCATGACCGGGTCGTTTTTCACGGCATTGCGGGCTTCTTCCATGCCGTCAAAACCGATCACCTTGACCTGGTTTTCAAGCTTGGCCGATTTCACTGCCGAGGCAGCGGCCAGCGCAGCATCGTCACCGAAACCGAAGATGCCGACGATATCCGGATTGGCCTGAAGGATGTTCTGGGCAGCCGAAAGAGCTTCCGGACGGGTGATGCCCGGCTGGATTGCCACGATCTTGATGTCGGGATATTTGGCAATGCCCTTCTTGAAGCCTTCAATGCGGTCCACGACCGACTGAACCGTCGGGTAATCGATCACAGCGACGTTGCCCTTCTCGCCGATGGACTTTGCCATCAGTTCGGCAGCCTTTTCGCCGCCTGCGAAGTTGTCCGTGCCCACAAACGAGGTCACATCGACATTGTTGGCCGGAACATCGACGGTAATGACCTTGATGCCAGCCTTTTCAGCCTTGTTGATGGCCGAGCGAACGCCCTTGCTGTCAACCGGCGAGATGATGATGACGTCAACGCCCTTGGTGATGAAATCTTCCACATCGGCAAGCTGCTTGCTCAGGTCCTGATTGGCGATGGAGACTTCCAGCGGTACATTTTCTGCCTGCGCTTCCTTTTTCATCGCATCTGCGAGCGCGATGTAGAACGGATGCTGCTGGGTGAGAAGCGACGCGCCGATGCCTTCGGCAGATGCAGCACCTGCCATCATTGCCAGAGCTACACCGGAAAAGAGAATACGGCTGAGCGATTTGCGAAACATGATTTCCTCCGAATGACCGGCGCTCGCCGGGGCGTCCTTCTATGGGACATGAACAACGGTTTTCCTGCTGGTCCGTCAGTTGTCGCCAACTTCAAACCTCCCGAAGGGCAGGGCCTTCAGCTCGTGATTGAGCCCCCCTAGACATGCTAGAGCTTGTTCAGTGTGTCAATATAAAATTTTTCACGTGTAAAAATTATAACGATTGAATTTGGGCAGGTTATATAGGCGTGAACTGCAGCAGGCACGTGAAGGCGTGGACTACTGATCACTGATGTGTTGAAATTTGTTGCTTCTGGGCGGAAATAAATTTACGCATGAAAAGAAAAATGGGTGGTGCCGAAAAATCGCTTCGATACCCCAATGGGAAAAGCAGGGCATGACCGAACAGAAGATCAGGACGATGGAAGAGTTCGCGGCGGCAAGCGGATTGTCTCGTCCTACGGTCTCGAAATATTTCGACAATCCTGAAAGCGTAAAGCCTTCCACGCGGGCTCGTATCGAAAAGGCGTTGAAAGACTATAATTATCAGCCCAACATTTTTGCAGTCAGCCTCAATCGCAAGAAGCCGAAGAATATCGGCGTTATCGTTCCGCATATATCCGATCCATTCTATGCGGAAATCATTCGCCAGATCGAGATGCGCTGTCTGGCGGAGGGCTACTGGACCATCGTGCTGTCATCTCATGGTGAGAGAAAACTCGAAGCGCGGGCGATGCGCACCTTGATGTCTCTCAAGATTGCGGGTGTTCTGATGGCTCCGCTCGGTTTCGATACCGACGAGAAGCTTCTTTCCAGTCTGTCGAACTCGACACCTGCAGTTTTCCTGGACAGCCGTATCAGCGATGATCAGCCGTTCGTCGGCACGGATAATCGTCAGAGCATAGGGAATATCACCGAATATCTCTATCGAACGGGGGAGCACCCCTGCTTCCTCGAAATGCCAGCTGTAAACCAGAATGCGCTGGAACGGCGTTCGGCCTATATCAAAACCATGGAAAGGCTTGGCGTTGAACCAATCGTCCTTCCCATAGCCGCAAAGAACTGGAATTTTGAGGAGCTGGGCTATCAGGAGGCAGGCCGGATTTTTGATCGCGGCGGGTTTCCGACGCGCACGGTTCTGTGTGCCAATGATCGTCTGGCCTTCGGCGTGATCTCCGCCGCTTTCGAGCGTCGGCGCCATGTCGGGCGCGAAGAGGGCTGCGATCTTCGCGTCGCCGGTCACGACGACCATCCTCTCAGTCGCTTCACCTGTCCGCCGCTGACGACGGTTGCGCAGGATTATCGGCAAATCGCGCAACTCGGTCTCGATATGCTTTTCTCGCGGATCAATGCGCAGGAAAGCGGGGCGGCCGTCGAGAAGGAAATTCGCCGTCTCGATAGCCACCTCATCATGCGCGGATCTGCGTGATATCACCGAAAAGCCTCCTGAAAGCCGGGATATACACAGTTTTGCCATGCGTTCGCCGCAATTGATGGGCGAAAATACGCCTATTCGCGCAACGTTTCACGTCTTTTGACAGCTCAAGCTTCTTCTCGGCACTCTGCCTTAATTAAGGATGCCGCTTGGACTGAAACCAGTCCCTCTCGGCCTTTCCGGTGAAAGAATTACTCTGCCGCTCCCTAGATTTTTTCCATGCTCGCCTATGTGGATATGTAGGCAGCAGGGAGTTGTGCGGCACACGGATTGCTGCAAGACTTGCAACCTATATCTGACCATATCTGAAATGCCTCGAAATTGGTGAGCGGTTAATCCGCCCGGCTTCTCTGCACATATGACGGGATGCCGGTTGTGCTAGAAGGGGGTAATGTCTTGCTTATCTGGTTAACTTCTATTGTTCTTTTCCTGATCGGGCTTGCGCTCGGCGCGGGAGGCATCTGGCTCGCCGCACTCGGCGGCAGCTGGTATTACATACTTGCGGCGATCGGCTTTCTGCTGACCGCTGTTTTGCTTTCCCGGCGCAGCGCCTCAGCATTATGGGTCTATGCGCTTGTCATTCTCGGATCGCTCGGCTGGGCCGTTTATGAAGTCGGCTTCGATTGGTGGCAGCTTGGCGCACGCGGCGGCGTCATCGTGCTGCTCGGCTTCTGGATGCTGACGCCCTGGATCAGGAAACCTCTGAATAACGGGGCAGGTAATAGTGGTCTGCCGCTGGCTGCAGCCTCGGTGATCGCAGTCGTGGTCGCAGGCTATGCGATAACACAGGATACCTACAATATTGCCGGAGACCTGCCGACGGAGAAGGTCGCTGCAACGCCCGATCTTGGCGGCAACGTGCCCGATGGCGAATGGCACCAATATGGTCGAACGCCTTACGGTCAGCGCTACTCGCCGCTGGCGCAGATCACGCCGGAAAATGTTTCCAAGCTTCAGGTTGCCTGGCAGTATCAGACCGGCGATGTGAAGCAGCCGCAGGATGTGGGCGAAACGACCTATCAGGTTACACCGCTCAAGATTGGTGATTCCCTTTATCTCTGCACGCCGCATAACTGGGCTATTGCGCTGGATGCGGCGACCGGCAAGGAAAAGTGGAAATTCGACCCCAAGGTCGGTTTCAATACAGACCGCCAGCACCAGACCTGCCGTGGTGTGAGCTACTGGAAGGATGCGACCGCAACGGCTGGAGCGAAATGCGCCGAGCGTGTCTATCTGCCGACATCTGACGCACGATTGATTGCACTGGATACGGCCACCGGAGAAATCTGCACGGATTTCGCCAATGGTGGAACTCTCGATCTCAGCCACGGCATGAAATACAATCCGGCAGGGTATTACTACTCCACTTCGCCCCCTGCGGTCGTCGGCGACAAGATCATCGTTGGCGGTGCCGTCAACGATAATTATTCGACGGAAGAACAGTCGGGCGTCATTCGCGCATTCGATATCCGCACCGGCCAACTGCTGTGGAACTGGGATTCGGGCAATCCGGATGTCACCACGCCGCTGCCGGAGGGGGAGCACTACACAACCAACTCACCCAATAGCTGGTCCGTTTCAAGCGTCGATGAGAAGCTCGGGCTGATCTTTGTTCCACTCGGCAACAAGGTGCCCGACCAGCTTGGTATGGACCGCAGCGAGAATGTGGAGAAGTTTTCCTCGTCCATCGTCGCTCTCGATGTGAACACCGGACAGCTTCGCTGGGTGCGCCAGACTGTTCACCATGATCTGTGGGACATGGACGTTCCAGCCCAGCCGGTCCTGCTGGAAATTAACGGGGTTCCGGCACTGGTCGGACCGACGAAGCAGGGCGATCTCTATGTTCTGGATCGACGCACTGGTGAGCCGATCATTCCAGTCAGGGAAATTCCTGCTCCGACAGGTGCGATACCCGAGGACCATACTGCGCCGACGCAGCCGATCTCCGATCTTACTTTCAGTCCGCCGCCCTTGCGCGAAAGCGACATGTGGGGTGTGACGATGTTCGATCAGCTCGCTTGTCGTATCAAGTTCCACGAGCTGTTCTATGAGGGCCGATATACCCCGCCTTCGCTGCGCGGAACGATTGTCTATCCGGGCAATTTCGGTGTGTTCAACTGGGGCAGCGTGGCCGTCGATCCGGTGCGGCAAGTTATGTTCGGTATGCCGACCTATCTCGCCTTCACCTCGCGCCTCGTTCCACGCGCGGACATTCCGCCGAAAGGACAGGATGAAAAGGGAAGCGAGCAAGGTCTGAACCGTAACGATGGTGCTTCCTATGGCGTCTTCATGGGGCCATTCCTGGGTCCGCTCGGTATTCCCTGCCAGACGCCGCCATGGGGCTATGTCGCCGGTGTTGACTTGCGAACCGGCAAGATTGCCTACAAGCATCGGAATGGGACTATCCGCGATATGTCACCGGTTCCACTTCCGCTGAAGGTCGGCGTTCCGGGCATTGGCGGGCCGATGATCACCGCAGGCGGCGTTGCCTTCCTTGGTGCAGCCGTGGATGACTATCTGCGCGCCTATGACCTGACTTCGGGCAAGCAGCTCTGGGAAGCACGGCTTCCTGCTGGCGGCCAGTCGACGCCAATGAGCTATACGGTCGGCGATCAGCAATTCGTTCTGATGGTTGCCGGCGGGCATGGTTCTGTTGGCACCAAGCCCGGCGATTATGTGATCGCCTATACTTTGCCGAAAGGCTGAGCTGGTGATGTGAAAGAAAAGCGCCGGGAGTGATCCCGGCGTTTTATTTGCAGACCTCAAATTTTACCGTGCAGCAATTCACCTTTGCGTGGAGCCGGGCGCTTGCGGCTTTCCACGCTGTTTTCTGCAAGCTGGTGAATGATCGGGCAATCGGGGCGGTTGTCCCCGTGGCAGTTTTTCGCGAGGTAGCGCAGCGTATCAGCCATTTCCTGCAACTGACGCATCTTGGCTTCCAGCTCCTCGACATGGCCAAGCGCTACCTTCTTGACGTCAGACGATGCGCGATTGCGATCGCGCCAGAGCGTCAGCAGTTCCTTGATCTGTTCAACCTGAAAACCGAGATCGCGGCTGCGGCGGATGAAGCGCAGCGTCTCAACGTCTTTTTGCGTATAGACGCGATAGCCCGAACCGGTTCTCTCGGCAGCTTCAATGAGTCCGATTGTTTCATAATGGCGGATCATCTTCGCCGATATGCCAGATGCTGCAGCTGCCTGCCCTATATTCATCCCGTTCCTCACTGGCTGGTTATTTGCAAGGATATAGGAATGCAGAGACGTCTTTCAAAGAGGCTTATGTTTTCAGATGGCTCGTCTGGAACGTTTCATAAGGTAATGTTCAATTGCCTGAAACCCATCAAAGATGAGTATGGCAAGTGCGGCCACGACGAGCCCTCCTTGCAAAACAAAAGCAAGATTGTTGGAAATGAGCCCGGCGATGATGACTTCTCCAAGTGTTCTGGCAGCGACAGTCGAGCCAATGGTAGCCGTTGCAAGGCCGATCACAACGGAAAGTCTGATACCCGCCAGAATAACCGGCATGGCAAGGGGAACCTCGACTTTGACAAGCCGTTGCGCGCTGGTCATCCCCATGCCGCGTGCAGCTTCGACAACCGGAGGCGGCAAAGTCGTTAGTCCTGTTAGCGTATTTTCAAAAATCGGAAGCAGACCATAGAGGAAGAGTGCAATCAGGGTCGGCTTGTCTCCGAAACCGAAGACCGGCACTGCAAGTGCCAGCACTGCAACTGGAGGAAAGGTCTGGCCGATATTTACAAGGCTGCGTGAGAGTGGCAGAAACTCCGCGCCCTGCTTTCTGGTAACAAAGATTGCCATCGAGACGGCTACAATCGTGGATGCAAGTGCGGCCAGAGCGACCAGGCCGAGATGCTGCAAAGTCAGTGTCACGAAGTTCGCACGATCATAAATGACCGGGACGCCCTCATCGACGAGCGGTCGAAACAACGGCTCGAAAAGATGGGGCCGCCACAGAAACAGCAGCAGAACGCCCAGAAGCAGCGCACGCGGAACAAGGGACAGGAACAACCTCATGCCGGACGCTCTGCCTGATGCAGAAGCCTGTCGAGCGTAACTTGTCCAAGTGGCCTTCCATCATGATCAAGAACGGGAAGAGCTTTGCGTCCTGACCACAGAAGCTCGGCAAGGGCATCGCGTTGCGACGCTGTTACCGGCATTGTTGCACCGCTTGCATCACCGGGCTGGAGCACGGTTTTAAGGTCCATGAGAGAGAGGAGGCGGAAAGGCCGTTCGCCCGTACCGACAAGGCGTTCGACGAAATCGGTTGCCGGACGGGCAAGAATTTCTGCCGGTGGACCATATTGCAGCAATTTTCCGTCATCCATGACGGCGATACGATCACCCAGCGATATGGCTTCCTCCATGTCGTGCGTGACAAGGATTATGGTCGTGCCGAGCCGCTTCTGGATCGCCTTTAGATCTTCCTGTGCCTTGGCACGAATAACCGGATCGAGTGCCCCGAAGGGCTCGTCCATGAGAAGGATGTTCGGCCCGACAGCGAGCGCGCGTGCCACGCCGACGCGTTGCTGTTGCCCTCCGGAAAGTTCATGCGGATAGCGGTCGCGATAGTCCGCTGGTTCAAGCTGGAAGAGGTCAAGCAGTTCATCCACACGTGTATCGATGCGTTGTTTCTGCCATCCAAGCAGAAGGGGAACCGTCGCTATGTTTCCTGCGACAGTGCGATGCGGAAACAGTCCGTTCTGCTGGATGACGTAACCGATCCGCCGCCGCAGAACATGACCAGGTTCGTCCATGATGCTGCGGCCATCGATGCGGATTTCTCCGTCGGTCGGCTCAACCAGACGATTGACCATCCGCAGGAGGGTCGTCTTGCCGGAACCTGACGTCCCGACAATGGCAGCAATACTGTGGGGTTCGATGGTGAAGCTCACTGCGTCCACCGCTGCGCGTCCGTTATAGCGCTTCGTGATATGGTCGAATTCGATCATTGGGAGCTGCCTTTCCCGGTGATTTCTATCGCTGCATCGAGAATGACAGCAGCCGCAAAGGCGAGGAGAACGGTAGGCAAGGCACCCAGCAGAACAAGATCCATGGCCGTTTGCCCAATGCCCTGAAAGACGAATGTTCCGAAGCCGCCGCCACCAATCAATGCCGCAATGGTCGTCAGGCCGATATTCTGCACCATGACGATACGTATGCCGGTGAGAATAACGGGAAAAGCGAGCGGAAATTCCGTTTTGAAGAGGCGTTGTAGGCGCGTCATGCCCATGCCGCGGGCTGCGTCCGTTACCGGCTCCGGCACCTGTGCCAGCCCTGCGACGGTATTTGCCACGATAGGCAGCAGCGAATAGAGAAAAAGCGCAACGAATGCCGGTGCAGCGCCAATACCACGGATACCGATAGCACCCGCCCAGGGAAACTGCGTGGCGACCCAGCCGAGTGGCGCAATCAAAATACCGAACAGGGCCATTGACGGAATGGTCTGCACGATATTGAGGCTGTTAAGAACGAAAGCCCGCAACCCGGCCAAGCGATGGCAGACAAGCCCCAGCGGAATACCCACTGCGGTCGCCGCCGCAAGCGATCCCAATGCCAACGCTATATGCCGTTCCGCTTCGTTCCAGAAGCTGTCCGCGCGGCTTTGATATTCTTTCATGAATGAGATGCTGTCCCAGAGGCCTGAGGAAAGCAGCGCGGCCAGAAGTAATCCTGCAATGACCAGCAGCCCGACCCGTAAAAACGGACCGGCACGCAGCCGGACCAGCCCATCCGCGACATAAAGTGCGCTCGCAAAAAACAACAGCCAGAAACCGGAAGCCGGAGAAACGCGCGCATATCTGTTTCCTTCGGGCGACAGATATGACGCGGCCAGGCCGATTGCCACCATGACGGATGCGAGACAGAACAGAGCCGCGTACAGCCGCAACAAATTGTTGCTGCGGACAAAGCCGATCAGCAGTCCTGCCGCTACGACAGCGGCGAACAGCAGCGCCAATGAGGTCGGCAGGGCATCCAAAAAATAACGCGGTTCGCCTTGAACGATGCGGTTTGCCCGAAAGTTTGCGAATGGCAGAAGCAATCCCGATAAGGCGATTGCCGCAATGACCAGTCCGAGCTTGTCGATATATGCAAACAAGCCCCTCGTGCCATTTGCCTGGATCGTCTGGTGTGTTGCACTCATGCCCGGCAATTATCCGTTATCGCGCTCTCTACTTGAGAAATCCGTTGGCTTTAAGAAAATCCTCGGCGACCGCCTTTGCCGGTTCGCCACCCAGTTGCACGCGACCGTTGAGTTCCTGAAGGGTGGTCAGGTCGAGTTTCTCGAAGACGGGTTTCAGAAGTTCCTCGATCTTCGGATTTTTCTTCAAGACTTCCTCACGGATGATCGGGGCGGGCTGGTAGACCGGCTGCACATGCTTGTCGTCTTCGAGAACGACAAGTCCGGAAGGCGCGATGCCGCCATCGGTGCCGTAGACCATGGCCGCGTTGGCGCCGCTGGTCTGGTTGGCAGCGGCAGCAATGGTTGCAGCCGTGTCCCCGCCTGAAAGTGTGATGAGCTGGTCGGGTTTCAGGGTGAAGCTATAGGCGGTCTGGAAAGCGGGCAGGGCTGCTGCCGAGTTCACGAATTCCGAGGATGCGGCCAGAATGACCTTTCCACCGCCTGAAATGTACTTTCCGAATTCGCTCAGGTTCGTAAGCTTGTTTTCGTCGGCGACATCCTTGCGCACCGCAATGCCCCAGGTGTTGTTTGCCGGTGAGGGCGCCAGCCAGACGATCTTGTTGGCATCGTAATCGAGCTGCTTTGCAGTCTCATAAGCTTTGGCTGGGTCTTTCCAGAGCGGATCGTCAGCCTTGTTGAAGAAGAAGGCGGCATTGCCAGTATACTCGGGATAGATGTCGATTTCGCCAGCGGTGATCGCCTTGCGAACGACCGGCGTGGCGCCGAGCTGGATACGATCAGTGGTCTGGATACCATTCGCATTGAGAATGGCCAGAATGATGTTGCCAAGGACGCCGCCCTCAGTGTCGATCTTGGAAGACACGACCACCTCTGCCTGCGCGAGGCTGGAAAACTGAACTGCGCCTGCAAAGAGGGCAAGTGCGATGGCACTTCCCTTGAATAGGTTTCTGTACGACATGCTCATCATCCCATCGCGCTGGTTTTTCCTTGTGAAGGTAAACTATAGCGCCAACGGGAAAAGGAAACCGCCGTTCGACACCCCTCCTGACAGCGGGCTGGCAGGAGGGGTAATGTCAAAAGGCTGGATCAGGCAGCAAAATCGTTTTGCGTGCCGTGTGCTTCAATAGCCTGTGCAAGACGCTGCAGCGCATGGACATAAGCTGCCGAGCGAACTGTCACATTGTGCTGCTTGGCATGGTTCCAGATGGCGCGGCCCTCACGTTCCATGATAGTTTTCAGGCGCTCATGGATTTCTTCAAGCGTCCAGTAATAGCCCTGACGGTTCTGCACCCATTCGAAATAGGAAACCGTCACGCCACCGGCATTGGCCAGAATATCCGGCAGAACGATGACGCCATTTTTCGCAAGGATTTCGTCTGCTTCCGGTGTCACGGGACCATTTGCAAGCTCGACAATCAGCTTTGCCTTGATGGAAGCTGCGTTGTCGGCATGGATCATGTTTTCCATGGCGCTTGGCACCAGCACATCGCAGTCGGCTGCAAGCAACTCATCGGGAGTGATGGCTTCATGGCCATTCTTGCCAGCTGTCGAGACAACCGACTTGTTCTGTGCTTTCGCTTCCAGAAGAGCATCGAGATCAAGGCCGTTGGCGCAATAAACAGCACCGGACGAATCCGATACGGCAACGATCTTGTGACCATCGCTAGCCATCAGCTTGGCGATGAACTGACCGGCATTGCCGAAGCCCTGAACCGTGACGCGAAGCTGCGCAGCAAGGCCCAGATCGTGTGACAGATGGCGCACGAGATAAAAGCCGCCGCGCGCCGTGGCATCATTGCGTCCAAGCGAACCGCCAAGCGCCAGCGGCTTGCCAGTGATGACGGCAGGCGAGGACTGTCCGACGATCTGGGAATATTCGTCTGCCATCCAGCCCATGATCATGGAATTGGTGTAGACATCCGGTGCCGGAATGTCGCGATCCGGCCCGATAATGCCGGAGAAAGCCTGGATGTAGGCGCGCGAAAGACGCTCCAGCTCAGCCTTTGAAAGTTGACGTGGATCGACCTGAATTGCACCCTTTCCGCCGCCATAAGGCAGGTTCATGACGGCGCATTTGAAAGTCATCCAGAAGGCCAGCGTTTCAACCTCTTCCGCGGTCGATTCCGGATGATAGCGGATGCCGCCCTTCGTCGGTCCGCGCGTGTCGTCGTAGCGGCAGCGCCATGCAAGAAAGGATTTGCGCGAACCATCATCCATGCGGATCATCAGTCGCACTTTCATGGTCTCACGTGCATATTTCAGCTTCTCGATGACGTCCGCATCGATGTTGATGTGGCCTGCGGCCTCGTCCAGACGGACAAGTGCACTTTCGAGTAGATTCTCCTTAGTCACGGAATCACCTTTCTTGCGTTTCTTTTATTTTGGACGCGATTTTACGAAAGAATGCGTAGTCCTTTGCGCAATAAAAGAAAAGGGAAAAGGACAATAATGTTGTCCTATTTTACAGGGGCGATTTTTGAAACTGCTTTGCCGTCAGGTTGCAGACGCGGGCCCACTTGTATGAGGTGGACCAGATGTCGCGAAATGGTGGGCATGTCGTATTTGTGGCGTCTTTTGACGCAAGCCTGCTGTCGGGTTTGAAACGGAAACAATAGAAATATCATCAAAGGCTTCGCTTGCGCCGACAGGGCGCTTGCGGTCGCGAAACTGGTGGTTGTCTATGTCCCGTTTTTCTGCAGCTTCTATTATTAAAAATGCGCTTTCCGGCAACAAGAACTGGAAGCCGCAATGGCCCAATGCCGAACCCAAGACCGAATATGACGTGATCATCGTCGGCGGTGGTGGGCATGGTCTGGGTGCCGCCTATTATCTGGCCAAGGAACATGGCATCACCAATGTCGCGGTCATCGAAAAAGGCTGGCTTGGCGGCGGCAATACCGGGCGCAACACCACCATCATCCGCTCCAACTATCTCTATGATGAGAGCGCACATCTCTACGAACATGCGATGAAGCTGTGGGAAGGCTTGAGCCAGGACCTCAACTACAATGTCATGTTCTCGCAGCGCGGCGTGATGATGCTGGCCCATACGGTGCATGATGTGCAGAGCTTCAAGCGTCACATCCATGCCAATCGTCTCAACGGCATCGACAATGAATGGCTGACCAGGGAGCAGGCGAAGGAATATTGCCCGCCGCTCGATATTTCAGCCAATGCGCGCTATCCGGTCGTCGGTGCCACCTTGCAGCGGCGCGGCGGCGTGGCTCGTCACGATGCGGTTGCATGGGGCTATGCACGCGGCGCGACAGAGCGCGGCGTTGATATCATCCAGAATTGCCCGGTCACGGCCATTCGTCGTGACGCATCGGGTCGCGTGACCGGCGTTGATACGCCACGCGGTTTCATCAAGGCGAAGAAAGTGGCGGTTTCCGCTGCTGGCAGCACTTCCATTGTCATGGATACGGCAGGCGTGCGTATGCCGCTTGAAAGCTTCCCGCTACAGGCGCTCGTGTCCGAGCCGGTCAAGCCGATCTTCCCATGTGTGGTCATGTCTAACACGGTTCATGCCTATATCAGCCAGTCCGACAAGGGCGAGCTGGTCATCGGCTCCGGCACTGACCAATATGTGTCCTACAGCCAGCGCGGTGGTCTGCCGCTGATCGAGCATACGCTTGCGGCCATCTGCGAAGTCTTCCCGATCTTCACCCGTATGCGGATGCTGCGTAAATGGGGCGGTATTGTTGACGTCACGCCGGATCGTTCGCCGATTATCGGCAAGACGCCGGTGCCGGGCCTCTTCGTGAATTGCGGCTGGGGTACCGGCGGCTTCAAGGCGACACCGGGTTCGGCGCATGTCTTTGCCCATACGATCGCACGCGACGAACCACACTGGATCAACGCACCGTTCACGCTTGAACGCTTCACCACCGGTCGCTTGATTGATGAAGCGGCTGCTGCCGCTGTGGCTCACTAAGGAATAGGGGAAACACTAATGCTTCTTATCCGTTGCCCTTATTGCGAGATGGAACGCCCAGAGCTGGAATTCGCCTATGCGGGCGAAGCGCATATCGCGCGTCCAGCCGACCCATCGACACTGACCGATGATGAATGGCGCGACTTCCTGTTCACGCGCTCCAATCCGCGCGGCACCCATTATGAACGCTGGCGGCATATCAATGGCTGCGGCCGCTTTTTCAATGCGGTGCGCGATACGGTGAGCGATAAGTTTGTCACCACCTACAAGGCCGGTGAACCCCGTCCTGCTTTGGCAGAAACTCCGGCTGCGGAGACGAAATAATGACCGATATGCGCATTCATAACAAAGGCCGTGTCAACAAGGCCAAGTCCGTTCGGTTCAGCTTCAATGGCAAGACCTATTCCGGCTTTGAAGGTGATACGCTGGCATCCGCCATGCTTGCCAATGGCGAGCATTTGGCCGGTCGTTCGTTCAAATATCACCGCCCGCGCGGCATTCTTTCTGCCGGTTCCGAAGAGCCGAATGCACTGATGGGCGTTTCGCGTGGGCCAGGTCGGTTTGAGCCGAACACCCGCGCAACGGTGCTGGAACTCTATGATGGCCTCAAGGCCGAAACCCAGAACCATTGGCCGTCGCTGAAGCACGATGTCGGCGCGATCAATGATGCGTTCTACATGTTCTTCTCGGCAGGCTTTTACTACAAGACCTTCATGTGGCCGAAAAGCTTCTGGAACAAGGTCTATGAGCCTTTCATCCGTAGTGCCGCCGGTCTTGGCAAATCGCCGTCCGAACCGGACCCGGATACGTATGCCAGCCGCTATGCTTTCTGCGATGTGCTGGTTGCCGGTGGTGGACCTGCCGGTCTGGCCGCTGCCCTTGAAGCCGCAAAGAGTGGCGCGAAGGTCATCCTCGTCGACGAGCAGGCCGAATTTGGCGGCTCGCTTCTGTCGGAACCGGAGCCGGTCATCAATGGCCGCGCAAGCTGGGACTGGCTGAATGAAACCATAGAAGTGCTCAAGGCTAATCCGAATGTCACGCTTTTGCCGCGCACGACGGCCATTGGCTATTACCATCAGAACATGGTTGGTCTTTGCGAACGCCTGACCGATCATCAGGCCAAGGCTGCCTCCAATGCGCCGCGTGAGCGTATGTGGCGCGTGCGCGCAAAACAGGTGGTGCTGGCGCAGGGCGCGATTGAAAAGCCGCTGGTCTTTGCAGGCAATGATCGCCCCGGCGTGATGCTGGCTTCTGCCGCACGCACCTATCTCAATCGCTATGGCGTCAAGGTCGGCAATCAGGCTGTCGTCGTCACCTCGCATGACAGCGCATGGCTTGCGGCTTTCGATCTCGCGGTCGCAGGCGTCAAGGTTCCGGCCATCATCGATGTGCGTTCAAGCGTTGCCGACAGCCTCGTCAACCGCGCCAAAATGCTTGGCATTGAAACACTGACCGGCTGGACTGTGACGGACACGGGCGGACGCTATCGCGTGTCATCTGTGCGGGCTAATCCGGTTTCCAATGGCTCGGTCGGCGCTGCACGTACTATTGCCTGCGATGTGCTGCTGATGTCTGGCGGGTGGAATCCGAGCGTGCATCTGTTCTCGCACACGAAAGGCTCTCTCGTCTGGGATGAAGCGCGTCAGATCTATCTGCCGGGCGAACGCACCGAGGAAAGCCGCTGTGCCGGTGCAGGCAATGGCAATTTCGACCTGCAGGCTGCATTGCGTGAGGGTGCGGAAGCGGGTGCCGCTGCTGCCAATGATTCCGGACACAAAGCCAAGGCGTCTGAATATGCGGTCGCCGGTGATTTCGTCTGCGATGGCGTAAGCTGTCGCGAACTGCCAACCGATCGCGATCCGGGCAAGGCTAAGGCTTTCATCGATTTCCAAAACGATGTGACCGCCAAGGATATTCGTCTGGCCGTGCGTGAGGGTTTCCATTCCATTGAGCACGTCAAGCGCTATACCACCAATGGCATGGCGACCGATCAGGGCAAGACCTCGAACATCAACGGTCTGGCTGTTGCCGCCGACGCACTCAAGCGTCCAACGCCGCAGGTTGGTCTCACCACTTTCCGTCCGCCTTATACGCCGACGACCTTTGGCGCTTTCTGCGGTTATAATCGCGGCAAACTGTTTGATGTCACGCGCAAGACGCCTATCGATAGCTGGGCCGAACAGCATGGCGCAGCTTTTGAGCCGGTCTCGCTGTGGCGTCGCGCATGGTACTTCCCGAAAACCGGCGAAGACATGCATCAGGCCGTGGCGCGTGAATGCAAGGCGACCCGCCAGTCGCTCGGCATGTTCGACGCTTCCACCCTTGGCAAGATCGAAGTGGTCGGCCCGGATGCCGCGGAATTCATGAACCGCATGTATACCAATCCTTGGACGAAGCTTGGTGTCGGGCGCTGCCGTTATGGTCTGCTGCTTGGCGAAGATGGTTTCATCCGGGATGACGGTGTTGTCGGGCGTCTGACGCAGGATCGTTTCCATGTGACGACCACGACCGGCGGCGCCGCGCGTGTTCTCAATATGATGGAAGACTATCTCCAGACCGAATGGCCGGAGCTGAAAGTCTCATTGACCTCGACCACCGAACAGTGGGCAGTGGTGGCAATCAACGGCCCGAATGCGCGCAAGCTCATTGAGCCAATGGTGGAAGGTCTGGATATTTCCGATGAAGCTTTCCCGCATATGTCGGTGGCGGAATGCACATTCCTTGGCGTGCCAGCGCGTCTGTTCCGCATGAGTTTTACCGGCGAGCTGGGCTATGAAATCAACGTGCCTGCCCGTTACGGCCTGTCACTCTGGAAGGCGCTCTATGAGGCCGGTCAGCAATATGACATCACGCCTTACGGCACCGAAACCATGCACGTTCTGCGCGCTGAAAAGGGCTATATCATTGTCGGTCAGGACACTGACGGCACGATTACGCCGGATGATGCAAGCCTTGGCTGGGCTGTCGGCAAGCAGAAGCCGGATTTCGTCGGCAAGCGTTCGCTGGCGCGTCCGGATATGCTGAAAGCGGATCGCAAGCATCTCGTGGGTCTGTTGACCAACGATCCGAAGCTGGTGCTGGAAGAAGGTGCGCAGATTGTTGCCGATCCAAAGCAGGCGCTGCCGATGACCATGCTCGGCCATGTCACCTCGTCCTATTGGAGCGAGGCGCTTGGTCGTTCCATCGCCATGGCTGTGGTCTCCGGTGGCAAGGATCGTATGGGTGAAACGCTTTATATGCCGATGCCTGATGGCAACGTACACGAAGCGGTCGTTTCGGGCATGGTCTTCTATGACCCCGAAGGCAAGAAACTGAACGGATAAGGATTGAACCATGCTTGTTGAGACAAAACCTTATTCGAACCGCAAGGTCGTCATTTCCGGTCGTCTGGAAATCCATGCAGCCGATGACGCCGCCCGTTTCATCCTGCGCATTGCCCCGGCAAAACTGGCCTTGGCCGAAAAAGCGCTGGGCGCAAAAATCCCAGCAAAGATTGGTGGTCTTACGCGCACTGGTGATATTGCGGTCGCCTGTATCGGACCGGATGAATGGTATATCTGGGCCGAGGAAGAAGCCAAGGGCGCAGCCATCACGCAGGCTTTCGCCAAGCTTTACGAAACAGAGCCGCACAGCCTGACGGAAGTAAGCCATCGGGAAACCGGCATCGATATTTCCGGTCCCAAAGCGGAGTGGCTGTTGAATGCCGCTTCCCCGGTTGAGCTTTCGCAGATGAGCTTTCCGGGTGCTGCGCGCACAATCTTTGATCACGCCCAGATCATTCTGTTGAAGTGGGATGCCGATCATTACCGGATCGAAGTGTGGAACTCATTCGCGGATCACGTTTGGACTTTGCTGGAACTGGCCAGCAACGAGGTCTAACACGCAATCCAATTCATCAAATCGAGACTGAAAACGCCGCCCAACCGGGCGGCGTTTTTGCATTCAAAGCCCAAATTCGGTCTTGCCTTCCATAAATCCATATGTGAAGATTGTATTCACATAAGAAATTCATGAGGAGGGAATTTCCCGATGTCGGAAAGCGAACTGCCGCTGAGCGGGCTTGTCGTTGTCGATATGAGCCAGTTTCTGTCGGGGCCTTATTGCTCGTTGCGTCTGATGGATCTGGGCGCACGCGTCATCAAGATTGAACGGCCCGATGGTGGCGATCTCTCGCGCAGGCTTTATCTGAGCGACACGGAGATCGGCGGTGATTCCACGATTTTTCATGCGATCAATCGCGGCAAGGACAGCCTTGCGATCGACCTCAAAAATCCTGACGATCTGGCAGCATTGAAGAAGCTTCTCACACAGGCCGATGTGCTGATTCAGAACTTCCGCCCCGGTGTCATCAAGCGTCTTGGCCTTGATTACGAGGCAGCCAAAGAAATCAATCCGCGTCTCGTCTATGCATCGATCAGCGGCTATGGCGAAGAAGGGCCATGGGTCGGGCGGCCTGGGCAGGATTTGCTGGCGCAGGCGCGCTCGGGCCTCATGTGGCTCAATGGTGATGAGGGCCAAGGACCGGTGCCATTCGGTCTGGCGGTTGCCGATATGCTGGCGGGGGCTGCTGCGGCACAAGGCATTCTCGCAGCGCTGGTGCGGCGCGGCATCACCAATAAAGGCTCGCATGTCGAAACCAGTCTTCTTGAAGCGCTGGTCGACTTCCAGTTTGAAGTGCTGACCACCCACCTTAACGATGGTCGTCGCCTGCCAAAACGTTCTGATTTCCGCAGCGCCCACGCCTATCTTGCTGCTCCCTATGGCGTCTATCCGGCAGCGGACGGCTATCTTGCCATCGCCATGATGCCGATTGCGAAACTGGCGCCACTGTTGGAAGCGGACACGCTCGCCCCATTTGCCGATGATCCCAAAAGCGCTTTCGCAAAACGCGATGAGATCAAGCGCCTGATCGCTGACCGCATTGCCGAGAAGACCGTTGATGAATGGCTTGCCATTCTGGAACCAGCCGATATCTGGTGCGCCCGCGTTCTCAACTGGGAAGAACTGCTATCAAGTGAAGGCTTTTCGGTCCTCGACATGCTCCAGACGGTGACGCGTGAGGATGATGTTTCCATCACCACGACACGTTCCCCACTGCGCATCAATGGGCAGCGCCCGAAGGTGGCACGCGCTGCACCGCGCATTGGCGAAAATAGCGAGCAAATACGCGAGGAGTTCGGACTATGAGCACGATCAAGCTTAAAGGCATGACCTGGAGCCACCCACGCGGCTACGATCCGATGGTTGCGGGGGCCGAACAATGGCTCGCGGACAAGGGCGTTGAAATCGTGTGGGAAAAGCGGTCGCTACAGGATTTCGAGACCTTCCCGGTCGAGGAATTGGCGCGCAATTTCGATATGATCGTGATCGACCATCCGCATGTGGGTCAGATCACCAAGGAAGGCTGTCTGCTGCCGCTGGATGTGCCGGGTCGCGAAGCGGAACTGAAGGCGCTTGCCGAAGGTTCGGTCGGCCAGTCCTTCCCAAGCTATAACTGGCAGAGCCGGCAATGGGCATTTCCGCTTGATGCCGCCACACAGGTTCAGGCATGGCGTCCCGATCTCATGGACAACCCAGCAACCTCATGGGGCGAGGTGCTGAGGCTTGCGCGCGCCGGGAAAGTTCTGCTGCCACTGCGCTCGCCGCATTCGCTGATGTGCTTTTACACACTCGTTGCCAATGCTGGAACGCCTTGCACGGTCGAAGGCGAGCTGATCTCTGTTGAGGATGGTGTCAAAGCTTTCGAGCAACTGCGCGAGATCGCTTCGCTGGTAAAGCCGGAATGCTTCGGTATGGACCCGATTGCGGTGTTTGAGGAAATGGTGCTGCCGGACTCGTCCATTGCCTGCTCACCGCTGATCTATGGCTATGTGAATTATGCCATGTCGGGCTTCCGCGATCGCCTGATCCGCTTTGCCGATATTCCAGCGGGCGCGGCAGGTGTTGCGGGTTCGGCTCTGGGCGGTACGGGCATTGCCGTTTCAGCCTTCAGCAAGCATCCGGAGGCTGCTATCGATTTTGCCTATTGGATTGCAAGCGGTGACGTACAGAAGGGGCTTTATGCGGCTTCCAACGGTCAGCCGGGACATGCGGATGCATGGGAAGACGATATTGTGAATTCGTCGACGTCTGACTTTTATTGCGAAACGCGCGCGACACTGGAAGGCGCATGGGTACGTCCGCGTCACGATGGCTATATGACGTTTCAGGAAGCGGCGTCGGAACGCATCAACAAAGGCTTGCTGGACAATGAGAAGGCGGAAGATGTCGTGGCCGATCTAAACCGGCTTTTCCGCGAAAGCTTCTGATTTATATGGAAAGGCTGGCGGCTTGCCGCCAGCCCGATTAGTTTTATAGTTTCCAGAGGCGCGTTGCATTCTCGGAGAGAAGCAGCGCCTTTTCGTCTTCGCTGCATCCTTCAAGAAGCGCATGGGTCGTCGCCACCCATGTCAAAAGCCCCGCATCGACACTGCTCGCCCCCGGAACTGCTAAAGTGCAGACAGGCCAGTCGCTGCCCCACACAATCCGCTCCCAGCCGAAGGCCTGAATGACATGTTCTACATAGGGGCGTACCGTGTCGACGGTCCAGCTTTCAGCATCGGCATAGGCAACCACACCGGAAATCTTTGCCGTCACATTGTCGCGCTGCGCAATCTCGCTAATGCCCTTTTTCCAGCCGTCCAGCGCACCTGACTTGATGTCCGGAACGCCGCAGTGATCGAGCACGAATTGCACGTCCGGGGCAAGATCGGCCAGTGCTGTCACCTTGTCGATCTGATGTGGGAGTGTGCAGAGATCGAAGGTCAGGCCAGTGCCTTCCAACCGCTTGATATTCTCGCGGAAAAGAACACCCTCGGAAACGTCATCAGGTACGACATGCAGCACACGACGAAAGCCTTTGACGAAAGGATTGCCAAGCTGCAATTCGAGATACTCGGGAAAGCCCGGTTCTTCTGGGCGGCAGGAGGCAATTGCACCTTTTATAAAGCCACCATTCGCGATTGAAATATCCTGAACATGGTGCGTCTCGGCTTGAATGCTATCAGCCGCAACATCCACTTCCATATGCAGCGCTGCCTTGATGCCGCAGCGTTCGGCCTGCTTCCGATAGGTCTCTAACAGAAAATCGTGGTTGAGCGCCGGGACATCCCCCAGCCACGGGTAAGTCAGCGCGCTTTTGTCTATCAGATGCAGATGGGTATCGATAATCATGAAAACTCTCCTCCATTGACATACTTTCAAAAAAGAAGAGAGTTTTCAAATAAGAATTATCGGCATTGCTTAGTCGGCTGTCCCTATGTCGGAGCCGACCAGTTTCGACAGGTCTTTGACGGTCTTTTGCAACAGGCTGATGGTCTGCGTAATGTCGGGTGCTGAAGCCGAATTGACGAGTGTCACATAGGGACAGGTCAGTGATGCAATGCAAGTACCATCCGGGCCGAGAATCGGGGCCGAGAGATTGTAGACGCCTGCCACCTGAGCGCTGGGCATCATTTCATAGCCACGTTCGCGAATCTGGTCGAGGCGCTCGTAGAAACTCTCATCGAGCTTCACGCTTTCACCGTCTTTCGCATATTCGGCAATCATCATCTTGCGTTCTTCCGGTGACCGGAAGGCGAGAAGCACATGGCCGGAACCGGTATCGAACAGGCTGATATGCGAACCGACGCGGATTGAGATGCCCCAGTAATCCGGAGCCTCCTGCTGTGCAATGACGACAACAGATCCTCGGTCAAACACGGCAAGCTGGTTGGCCTGCTTTGAGCGGTCGGCAAGTTCACGCATGAAAGGCGTGGCAAAGGATGCAAGTCTGCGCACCGGTGCATGAAGGTGTGCAAGACCGAACAGCTTGAGCGTCAGCGAGTAGCGGTCGCCCTCGAGCTTGGTCACGTAACCGCGCTTCACCAGGCGATCCAGCATCCGGTAAAACTCGTTGGGGCTGCGGTCGAGGTGTTTGGCAATTTCTGCCTGTGTCAGCCCACCATCCACGCTCGCAAGCAGTTCCAGAATATCCAGTCCCTTGTCCAGTGCGGGGGCGCGGTAGCGATCGTCTGTTTCCAAGTTAGCTCCTCTCGTGAATATTCCTCTTCATATACGAACAACCAGGAATGCGAAAGTCGCAAATGTGCGGAAACTCGCCTTGACCGGTTTTGAATAATATGTTTGCATATAAATACCAGATGCACAATTGGGGGCGGACCGGGGAAAAGTCCGTCGTGAGGAGGAGAAGCATGATGAGTTTCAAAACGTCCTGCCTGGCGGGAACGGCTCTATTGGCATTGGCAGTAGGTTCCGCTGGTGCGGCCGATTTGCCGGGTAAATTTGAAGGCGTGACGGTAAACGCCAAGCTGATCGGCGGTCAGCAGTATGAAGCGCTGTATTCGCGCATTGCCGAATGGGAAAAAGCGACCGGTGCCAAGGTCAACATCCTGTCCAAGAAGAACCACTTCGAACTGGACAAAGAAATCAAGTCGGACATCGCTTCTGGTTCGATCAACTGGTGCGTCGGCTCCAACCATTCGTCCTTTGCGCCGCAATATCCCGATCTCTATGCCGACCTGAATGGTTTGCTTCCAAAGGAAGAAATCGAAGGTTTCGTGCCATCGGTGATCAAGGCTTCGACGCTCGACGACAAGCTGGTCATGCTGCCGCGCGCCCAGTTCGACGTCTCGGCGCTCTACTATCAGAAGGGCCTTTACGAAGACGACGCCAAGAAGACCGCGTTCAAGGAAAAATACGGCTACGATCTGGCACCGCCAAAGACCTGGAAAGAAGTTTCCGATCAGGCTGTGTTCTTTGCCGATCCACCGAATTTCTACGGCACGCAGTTTGCGGGCAAGGAAGAAGCGATCAATGGCCGCTTCTATGAAATGCTGGTTGCAGAAGGTGGCGAATATCTCAAGGACGGCAAGCCTGCTTTCAATTCTGAAGCCGGTGTCCGTGCGCTCGATTGGTTCGTCAATCTCTACAAGGCCAAGGCCGTTCCTGCAGGCACCACCAACTATCTCTGGGATGAACTCGGCGCAGGCTTTGCTTCGGGCACCATCGCAATCAACCTGGATTGGCCGGGCTGGGCGACCTATTTCAACGATCCAAAGTCGTCGAAGGTCGCAGGCAATGTCGGTATCGTTCCGCCTCCGACGGGTTCTTCCGGCAAACGCACTGGCTGGTCGGGTCATCACGGCTTCTCGGTCACCGAATCCTGTGCCACCAAGGAAGCGGCTGCTTCGCTCGTCTGGTTCCTGACCAACGAAGATTCGCAGAAGCAGGAATCGGCTGCTGGCACGCTGCCAACTCGCACTGCCGTCTGGGACTATGTGATCGAACAGGCTGCTTCCGATCCATACAAGAAGGAAGTGCTCTCCGTGTTCCAGGAAACGGCGAAGACCGCTTTCCCGGTTCCACAGACCCCATCCTGGATCGAGATTTCCAACGCTGTTTATCCTGAACTTCAGGCAGCTATTCTTGGCGACAAGACCTCGCAACAGGCGCTTGACGATGCAGCCAAGAAGGCAACGCAGATACTTGAGGATGCTGGCGAGCTCTAGTCTCGCTTTGTGACTTCATGGCCCGCCTTTGGGAAACCAATTGGCGGGCCGTTTTGACAGGTTTTCTGGCTGATCCACCGCTTCGGAAGAACAATGTTTAAACGAATATCCCCGCCGGTTCTGCTTTTGCTTCCGGCCATTATCATCCTTGCGGCGGTGGTTCTGTTTCCCCTCGCGCTTTCGCTTTATTCAAGCTTTACGCCGTTTCGGCTGACGCGCCCTGACAGCCTGTTCAACTTCATCGGCTTACGCAATTATCAGCGCATCATGAGCGATTGGGTGTTCTGGGCTGCATTCATCCGCACGGTGATTTTCCTCACCATCGCGCTCAATCTGGAAATGCTGCTCGGCCTTGGCTTGGCGCTGCTCATCAACAAGGCGACCCATGGCCAGCGCGTTTTGCGCACGCTGATGATGTTCCCGATGATGTTTTCGCCGGTTCTCGTCGGCTTCCAATTCAAGTTCATGTTCAACGACAATATCGGTCTCGTGAACAATGCGCTGCAATCTCTGGGCATCACCAGCCAGGCTATTCCATGGCTGATCGACGGCAATCTGGCGCTGTTTGCGATTTTACTGGCAGAAGTCTGGATGTCGACCTCTGTGTTCGCGATCCTCATTCTGGGCGGTCTTCTGTCCATGCCGCAGGACCCGGTTGAAGCCGCGCGCGTTGATGGCTGCACGCCATGGCAGACATTCCGCTATGTCATCTGGCCTTATCTGATGCCATTTGCCTTCATCGCAATGACCATTCGTTCGCTCGATGTGGCGCGCGCTTATGACATTGTGAAGATCATGACCGACGGTGGCCCGGCACGCCGAACCGAGCTGATCTGGACACTGGTCGGGCGCACCGCCTATTCGGATGCGCAGATGGGACTGGCCAATGCCATGGCCTATGTCGCGATCCTGCTCTCGATCCTCTTCACCGTAATGTTCTTCCGCAAGCTTGCAGCCGCACGCGCGCAAATTGGAGCGGAGTGGTAATCATGGCATCAACAACGCTCTCCAATAACCAGCATCGCCTGCTGCGTCGCGTCAAGAAAGTCGCGTACCTTATCGGCCTGTTTCTCGCGATGACGATCATCTGCCTGCCCGGTCTGTGGATCGTGCTGTCCTCGCTGCGTCCGCCGGTTGAAATCATGGCAAAGCCGCCGGTCTGGATACCGCAGGAAATCACGCTTGATGCCTATTATGCGATGTTCTCAGGCGCAGGCGGCGGCGGTATTCCGGTCTGGGATTATTTCCGCAACTCGCTGATTATCTCGGTCACATCCACCATCATCGCGCTGATTGTAGGCGTTTCGGGTGGCTATGCCTTCGCGCGCTTCCGCTTCTGGGGCAAGTCGACAACCTTCCTCGGCCTCATGCTGACGCGCTCGGTGCCGGGCATTGCCCTGTCGCTGCCGCTGTTCATGCTCTATTCGCGCATCGGCATCATCGATACGCATTTTGGCCTGATCGTCACCTATGTGGCGCTCAATGTGCCGTTTACGATCTGGTTGATCGACGGCTTCTTCCGTCAGGTGCCGAAGGATCTGGCGGAGGCAGCCCAGATTGATGGCTGCACGCGCTGGCAGGCCTTCTGGCAGGTGGAATTTCCGCTAGCTGGTCCCGGCATTGCGACCGCAGGCATTTTTGCCTTCCTCACTTCGTGGAACGAATATGCGCTGGCGTCCCAGCTCACCCGTTCCGTCAATTCCAAGACCCTTCCTGTTGGTCTTCTCGATTACACCGCTGAATTCACCATCGACTGGCGCGGTATGTGCGCGCTGGCGGTCGTGATGATTATTCCGGCGCTGACCCTCACATTCATCGTCCAGAAGCATCTTGTTGCTGGTCTGACGTTCGGCGCGGTTAAAGGTTGATATAAAATGGCTCAGCTTTCCATTAAAAATCTCGTCAAGCGCTACGGCAATGTCGGCGTGGTGCATGGCATCAATCTCGAAATCGCCGACAAGGAGTTCGTGGCGCTGGTCGGTCCGTCCGGCTGCGGCAAGTCTACGACGCTGCGCATGATCGCAGGTCTTGAGAGCATCTCCGACGGCGCGCTCGAAATTGGCGGCAAGGTGGTCAACGATCTGCCGCCGCGTGATCGCAACATCTCCATGGTGTTCCAGTCCTATGCGCTTTATCCGCATATGTCGGTGCGCGAGAACATGGGCTTCTCGCTCAAAATCGCCAAGCAGCCGCAGGCGGAAATCGACCGCCGCGTCAATGAAGCCTCCGCCATTCTTGGCCTCGAAGCGCTGATGGAACGCCGTCCGGCACAGCTTTCAGGCGGTCAGCGTCAACGCGTTGCCATGGGTCGCGCCATCGTGCGCAACCCGGAAGTGTTTCTGTTCGACGAACCGCTATCGAACCTCGATGCCAAGCTGCGCACGCAGATGCGCACGGAGATCAAGATGCTTCATGCCAAAGTGCAGTCCACCGTCGTTTACGTGACGCACGATCAGGTCGAAGCCATGACGCTGGCTGACCGTATCGTCATCATGCGCGATGGCCATATCGAGCAGGTTGGCACACCGGATGAAGTGTTCAAGCGTCCGGCAACGCAGTTTGTAGCGGGCTTTATCGGCTCGCCGCCCATGAATATGGCCGAGGCAACTGTGCAGGGTTCGGAACTGGTCTTTGCCAGTGGCGACCGCCTGCCAGTGCCGGCACAGTTCAAGGCCAAGGTCACGGATGGCTCCAAGGTCACGTTCGGCCTGCGGCCGGATGATCTGTTTCCGAAAGGCCATGGGCTTTCATCGGGAGACGCCGTTCATGAGGGCGAATTGCGCGTTTCGATCACCGAGCCGCTTGGCAATGAAACGCTGGTCTTTGTCGAATTTGCCGGCAAGGAATGGGTGGCGCGTATGCTGAACCCACGTCACCTCGATTCCGGTGAAGCGATCTCCATGCATTTTGATCTGTCGCAGGCGCATCTGTTTGATGCGGCAAGCGGCAAGAGTCTGGCGGTATAGTTATGGCACGGATTGAAAAAGTCGAATTGCGCATGGTCGACCTTCCGCCGAAGGTCAAACGTACCGATGCGATCCAGAGCTTTGTCAGTCAGGAAACACCAATCGTCACCATCACCGATAGTGATGGTGCGGTGGGTACGGGCTACAGCTACACCATCGGCACTGGCGGCTCGTCCGTCATGCGCCTGTTGAGCGATCATCTGGTGCCGCTGATTATCAATGAGGATGCGGATTGCATCGAAGCGATCTGGCGCAAGCTCGAATTTGCAACCCACGCCACAACCATCGGCGCGATTACAGCCTTGGCTCTCGCGGCCATTGATACCGCACTTTGGGATTTGCGTGCCAAGAAACAGAGCCTGCCGCTATGGAAACTTGCGGGTGGTGCAAAGGATCGTTGCCCGCTTTACACGACCGAAGGCGGCTGGCTGCATATCGAAAAAGAAGCGCTGGTCGAGGATGCGCTGCAAGCCAAAGCCAAGGGTTTCTCCGGCTCTAAGATGAAGATCGGCAAGCCACATGGTTCGGAAGACTATGCGCGTCTTTCCGCTGTTCGTGCAGCCGTGGGGGACGGCTTTGAGATCATGACCGATTGCAATCAGGGCTTTACGGTGGACGAAGCCATTCGCCGCGCCGAGCGCCTGAAAGAGCTTGATCTGGCGTGGATCGAAGAACCGCTTCCCGCGGATGATCTTGACGGGCACATCCGCCTGACCCGTTCCACCCCGACACCGATTGCGGTGGGTGAATCAATCTATTCGATCCGCCATTTCCGCGAATATATGCAGAAGGGCGCTTGCTCCATCGTTCAGGTGGATGTGGCGCGTATCGGCGGCATCACGCCATGGCTGAAAGTGGCACACGCCGCAGAAGCCTTCGACATTCCCGTCTGCCCGCACTTCCTGATGGAACTGCATGTCAGCCTTACCTGTGCCGTTCAGAACGGGCGCTATGTCGAATATATTCCGCAGCTTGATGATCTGACCACCAAGGGCATGGAAATCCGTGATGGCCACGCCATCGCACCATCCGAACCGGGCATTGGTATTTCGTGGGATTGGGATGCCGTGCGCGCGCGCTCCGTTTCCGAATTCACCCGCGAGATCGTGAGATCGTGATGTCGCAAAGAATGGGGATGGTGATCGGGCTTCACCCTGAGAAGATTGCAGAATATAAAAAGCTGCATGCGAGCGTGTGGCCGGAAATTCTGGCACTCATTTCCGAGTGCAACATCACCAATTACACGATCTTTCTCAAAGAGCCTGAGAACCTGCTGTTTGGCACATGGGACTATGTCGGCACTGACTTTGAAGCCGACATGAAGAAGATGGCCGATAATCCTAAAAATCAGGAATGGTGGTCGGTCTGTATGCCATGCCAGAAGCCGCTTGAAACCCGTAAAGAGGGTGAGTGGTGGGCAATGATGGAGGAGGTTTTCCATCATGACTGAACCTTTTGATCCAAAAAACCTGCGCCAGTGGTGGGCGAAGCCGTCTGAGCCAAAACCGATTGTGATTTTCGGCGCGGGCAGCATCGTCGGCGACGCGCATTTGCCAGCCTACAAGAAGGGCGGCTTCCCGGTTGCGGGTATTTTCGATCCTAATTTTGAGAAGGCCAAAGAACTCGCCGACAAATGGAATGTGAAGGCTTTTGCAAGCCTTGAAGAGGTGCTTGCGGTTGAAGGCGCGATCTTTGATCTCGCTACGCCGCCGTCGGCCCATGCTTCGATCCTCGCGCAATTGCCGGCAAGCTCCGCTTGTCTCATCCAAAAGCCGATGGGCAGCGACTTGGCTAGCGCCACGGAAATCCTGAAGGTCTGCCATTTGCGCGATCTCAAGGCTGCGGTGAATTTCCAGCTGCGCTTTGCGCCGATGATGCTCGCGCTTTACGACGCCGTCGATAAGGGCCTGCTGGGCGAAGTCGTGGATTTCGACGCATGGCTGGCGCTTGCCACGCCATGGGGTCTGTGGCCGTTCCTGAAAGGTCTGCCGCGCATCGAGATCGCCATGCACTCGATCCATTATCTCGATTTCGTGCGCGGGCTGCTTGGCAATCCGCAAGGCGTTCACGCCAAGACCATCGGTCATCCGAACCATGAAGTCGCACAGACCCGCACGGCTGCAATCCTCGATTATGGCAACCGCGTGCGTTGTGCGCTGTCGATAAATCACGACCATGATTTTGGCCGCAAATTTCAGGCCTGCGAGTTCCGCATTTCAGGCACTGATGGCGCTGCCTATGTGAAACTGGGCGTCAATCTCGACTATCCGCGTGGCGAGCCGGACGAGCTCTGGATCAAGCCAAAAGGCGGGGACGACTGGGTGCAGGTCGCACTTGAAGGCGCATGGTTCCCGGATGCATTCTTGAACCGCATGGCACAGTTGCAGCGCTTCGCGACTGGCGAAGATGCAGAGCTTATCGGCTCGGTTGAGGATGCCTGGCACACCATGGCGCTGGTCGAAGCCGCCTATCAGTCAAGCGCTGCGCCCGCTACGCCGCTTGCCGCAAAACCGGAGGTGTGATTATGGCCGAACAGAAAATCTACTACGAAGATTATGAAATGAACCATGTGCGCCTCACGACGGGCCGCACGATCACTGAAACGGATTTCGTGGTTCATGCCGGGCATACGGGCGATTTCTTTCCGCATCATATGGATGCGGAGTTTGCTAAGACCCTGCCGGGTGGCCAGCGCATTGCTCATGGCACGATGATCTTTGCAATTGGTGTCGGATTGACCGCAACGCTGATCAATCCGGTTGCATTTTCCTATGGTTATGATCGTCTGCGCTTTATTCGTCCGGTTCATATCGGAGATACGATCCGCACGCGCGTGACAATCAGCGCCAAGGAAGATGACCCAAAGAGGGCCAATATGGGCCGCGTTACCGAGCGGTGCGAAGTGCTTAATCAGCGGGATGAAGTGGTGCTGGCTTGCGACCACATCCTGCTTGTCGAACGGAGGGCTTGAAAATGACGATACGATTTGATGGAAAAACCGCACTGGTGACGGCCGCCGCTCAGGGCATTGGCCGTGCAAGTGCGCTGGCTTTTGCGGAAGCTGGCGCCAAGGTCTACGCGACCGATATCAACGAGGCGGCACTCAAGGAAATCGAAGGCGTTTCGGGCATTATCACCCGCAAGCTCAATGTGCTTGACGAGGCGGAAGTGAAGGCCGCGGTCGCCGAGATCGGCCAGGTCGATATCCTGTTCAACTGCGCGGGCGTCGTCCATGGCGGCTCAATCCTTGAGATGAAGGACGAAGACCTCGACTTTGCCGTCAATCTCAACGTCAAGGCCATGATCCGCACCATTCGTGCAGTGCTGCCGGGAATGCTGGAGCGCAAGGACGGTTCTATCGTCAACATGGCGTCGGTCGCTTCGAGCGTGAAGGGCGTGCCGAACCGCTTTGCTTATGGCGTCACCAAGGCGGCTGTCATCGGCCTCACCAAGGCTGTCGCTGCCGACTACGTCGCCAAGGGCATCCGCTGCAACGCCATCTGCCCCGGTACGGTTGAAAGCCCGTCGCTGCAGGACCGTCTGCGTTCGCAGGGCGATTATGAAGAACAGCGCGCTGCATTCATCGCGCGTCAGCCTATTGGCCGTATCGGTCAGCCGGAAGAAATCGCCGATCTCGCGGTCTATCTCGCAGGTGCCACGTACACAACCGGTCAGGCTTATAACATTGATGGAGGCTGGACGATCTAGGGTAGTCGATATTCAGGCTCTGGCGGCCTGCAAATGGCACTTTTCTGCGCTTGCCTAGGCCCATGTACCTATAAGTACATTCCGCTCCGGTTCTCGAAAAACACCATTTTCGGCACGCCATAACCAGAATCTCAACCTTCCTAGGCTCCCCCATCGTTACCAATTCAGCATCCCCACAAGGAGTAAACTCATGAAATTTCTTCGCTATGGCGAAACCGGTCAGGAAAAGCCGGGCCTTCTCGATGCGGACGGCGATATCCGTGATCTTTCCGCCCATGTAGGCGATCTTTCCGGCGCGGCTCTGTCCCCGGATGCACTGGCCAAGCTCGGTGCGATCGATATCAATTCGTTGCCGAAGGTCGAAGGCAACCCACGCCTCGGTCCATGCGTTGCAGGCACCGGCAAGTTCATCTGCATTGGCCTCAACTATGCCGATCATGCTGCAGAATCCGGCATGGCAGTGCCGCCGGAGCCCGTTATTTTCATGAAGGCAACTTCGGCCATCGTTGGCCCTAATGACGATCTGCTCATCCCGCGCGGTTCGGAAAAGACCGACTGGGAAGTCGAACTCGGCATCGTTATCGGCAAGACCGCGAAATATGTTTCGGAAGATGATGCGCTTGATTACGTCGCGGGCTACTGCACGCTGCACGACGTCTCGGAACGTGCTTTCCAGATCGAGCGCGCCGGTCAGTGGACCAAGGGCAAATCCTGCGACACGTTCGGCCCGACCGGCCCATGGCTGGTGACGAAGGACGAAGTTGCCGACCCGCAGAACCTTGGCATGTGGCTCAAGGTCAATGGCGAAACCATGCAGGACGGCTCGACCAAGACCATGGTCTATGGCGTACGCCACCTCGTTTCCTATCTCTCGCAGTTCATGTCTTTGCAGCCGGGCGATATCATCTCCACCGGCACGCCTCCTGGCGTTGGCATGGGCATGAAGCCACCGCGCTATCTCAAGGCTGGCGACGTTGTCGAACTCGGCATCGAAGGTCTCGGCACGCAGAAGCAGAACGTGCGCGCTGACGTTTAACTTTTTTGAGCATGCTCTGATCACGGATAAATCATGACGAAAATCACTGATCTGCGCGTCTTCGATCTCCGCTTCCCGACTTCGCAAAGTCTGGACGGCTCTGACGCGATGAACCCGGACCCGGACTATTCGGCAGCCTATGTTATCCTCGATACGGATGACGAGGCGCTGAAGGGCCATGGCCTCACCTTCACCATTGGACGCGGCAACGACATTTGCTGTCAGGCGATTCTCGCCATGCGTCATCTGGTCGTGGGTGCCTCGATGGATGATTTCCTCGCGGCCCCCGGCAAGTTCTGGCGCTACCTGACCGGTGACAGCCAGCTGCGCTGGATCGGCCCGGACAAGGGCGCGATGCATCTTGCCACCGGCGCTGTCGTCAACGCCTTCTGGGATTTGGCTGCAAAGCAGGCTGGTAAGCCGGTATGGCGGCTTGTGGCCGACATGTCGCCGGAAGAAATCGCCGATATCGTCGATTATCGCTACCTCACCGATGCGCTGACCCGCGACGAAGCTGTCGAAATTCTGCGTAAAGCGGAAGCCAGCAAGGCCGAGCGTATCGCGAAGCTCGAAGCCGAGGGTTATCCTTGCTACACGACGTCTGCTGGCTGGCTCGGCTATGACGATGACAAGCTGCGTCGTCTTTGCCAGGAAGCGATTGATGAAGGCTTCAATCATGTAAAGATGAAGGTTGGTCGCGATCTGGAAGACGATATTCGTCGTCTCACCATCGCACGTGAAGTAATCGGCCCGGATCGTTATCTGATGATCGACGCCAATCAGGTCTGGGAAGTCGATCAGGCAATTGAGTGGGTCAACAAGCTTGCCTTCTCCAAGCCCTTCTTCATCGAAGAGCCGACCAGCCCGGATGATGTTGCAGGCCATCGCAAGATCCGCGAAGCCATTGGCGATGTGAAGGTTGCGACTGGTGAAATGTGCCAGAACCGCATCATGTTCAAGCAGTTCATCGCAGAAGGCGCTATCGACATCGTTCAGATCGATTCATGCCGTATGGGTGGCCTGAATGAAGTTCTGGCCGTGCTGCTGATTGCTGCAAAATACAACAAGCCGGTTTGGCCACATGCGGGCGGCGTTGGCCTGTGTGAATATGTCCAGCACCTTTCCATGATCGACTATGTGGCCGTTTCCGGCGCCATGGACGGTCGTGTGATCGAATATGTCGATCACCTGCACGAACATTTCATCGAGCCATGCATCATCAAGGATGCGGCCTATATGCCGCCATCGCTGCCGGGCTTCTCGATTGAAATGAAACCGCAGTCGATTGCGGAATATACGTTCAAGGGTTGAAAGCCAGTTTTTAGCTTATCGTAAAATAAAAAGCCGCGCTGAAAAGTGCGGCTTTGCTTTTAGAGAAAGCGGATCATCAGTGCGCCGGAAAGCAACAGAACCGCACCAACAATGCGCCCGGCGGTGATTTCACGCACCGCAACGCCCATGAAACCGATGCGGTCAGCAGCCAGTCCGGCCATCAATTGTCCAGCAACAGCAAGCCCCATCACGGCAGCAGCCCCGATGCGCGGCGTCAGCAACACCGATGCGGTTACATAGATACAGCCAAGCGCACCGCCAGCCACGAACAGCCAGCCCGCAGGCACGTTGAACGCTGGCATTGCACCCGTCGCGCGGGCGGTAATTCCGGCGATAACGGCAAGGATGACAGCTCCCGAAAGGAACGAAATTGCAGCAGCCGTCACCGGCGACCCCAATCCACGAGCCAAGGCTGCATTGATAGGCGCCTGAATAGCAATACAGGCACCGGAAAGGATGCCGAACAACGTCCAGAGCATGGAGATTTCCTCGCTTGGTGAAGAACCTGGAAGGAACAAATGGAATGATTAGTCCTTGCAGAGGATAATCGTCAGGTCAATATTTCGAACATGATCACGCCGAATACAGAGGCCTGATTGAACAAGTATTTTTGCGACAACTATTGAAGGGCTTAAAATGGTGCCCGGAGGCGGATTCGAACCACCGACACGCGGATTTTCAATCCGCTGCTCTACCAACTGAGCTATCCGGGCATCCGTAACAAGCAGCTAGCTCGTTCGAGGCGGCGTTGGTTCCCGCCGGAAGTGGGTGGGTTATAGCATTAAATTTCGCGCTGTCCAGCACCGTATCGCAATTTTTATCAGCTTTTCTCACATCTTTGATAAATAACTGATTTTGTTGGAGGAAGCCACTTTGAGAGAGGCTTAGTTTCCTTCTTCTTCCTCTTCGTCAATCGGCTTTCCCGGCAGGACATAGCTGCCGGATAGCCAGCGATTGAGGTCGATGCTTTTACAGCGTGGCGAACAGAACGGATAGGATTCGCGCGATGAAGGCTTTCCGCATTCCGGGCAGGGGCGCGTCGGACGCAATGGCGTCACTCGTGCACCTGCTGCGGTCGATATGTCCTTCTTGTCGCTCATACCTGCTCTCAGACTTTCCCGCTGTTCCAGTTAGCGTAAACCGGGTAGTCGACGTCGTTCAGCAGGCTGATAGTTTCCTGCAGCGGCAATCCCACGACGTTTGTATAGGAGCCAACCAGCTTCACGACGAAACTACCGGCTAGTCCCTGGATTGCATAGCCGCCCGCTTTCCCTCGCCATTCACCAGACGAGAGATATGCATCCATCTGCTGGCGGGATAACCGTTCAAAACGCAATCGTGTTTCAACCAGTGTCTGGCGCAAGTTCCCATTCGGCAAGACAAGGCTCACTCCTGTGAAAACCTTGTGCGTGCGCCCGGAAAGCAGCCGCAGACATTCTCTTGCCTCGTCGGCAATCTCCGTTTTGGGGAGAATGCGCCGGCCCACGGCCACAACAGTATCGGCAGCAAGAATGAAGGCACCGGCGAAATTCGCATCGTCCTTCAGCTGCTCTTGTGCCTTGCGCGCCTTCTCCCGCGACAGACGTCGCGCCAGCGAGCGCGGGTGTTCCGCGCGCTGCGGCGTTTCATCTATATCGGCCGGATGAATGTGGTCCGGTTCGATGCCTGTCTGCCCCAGAAGCTCGATCCTGCGTGGAGAACCGGAGGCAAGAACCAGCTTGTGTTGCGCGCTCATCGAATAGACATTTCCTGGAACGGGAACGGATTGCTTACTTGAAGCGGTAGGTGATGCGGCCCTTGGTCAGATCGTAAGGGGTCATCTCAACCAGAACCTTGTCGCCGGCCAGAACGCGGATGCGATTCTTGCGCATACGGCCTGCCGTATGGGCGATGATTTCATGTTCGTTTTCGAGCTTTACGCGGAACATTGCATTCGGCAGCAGTTCCGTAACAACACCCGGAAATTCTAGGACTTCTTCTTTCGCCATGCGATACCTGTGTCTTTCTTTGATAAAATGCCGCTCTCGAGCGGTCTTTAGGTCGGAATTTGCGCGGAACCTATATGATTAGGCGGCATTTGTGAACAACGGAATTCCGTGAACTTGATGCTGGAGCATTTCCAGCAAAAGTGCGAAGCCATTTTGCGTCGGATAATGCGACAAAACAAACAGTTAGAACGGTTCCGCCGATTCCGTATTAGCCGGAACCGTTCTTGTCAAAGCGCTGCATGATTTGCCGCTTCAGACGATCCCGCACATCGCGATAAGCCGCCATGATCTGACTTCTGCTGCCTGCCACCAGCGTGGGGTCAGGCGTCGGCCAATATTCGACATCAACCGAGAAACCGCGCATTCGCTCCAAGACGGTATGATGGGCGAGTGGTGTCAGCGTTACAATCAGGTCGAAATAGCCATCCGCAAGTTCTTCAAGGCCACGTGGTTGCCGGTTATCAAGCGACAAACCTTCTTCCTGAAGTACAGCATCGACAAACGGATCACGTTCGCCCCGCTTCACACCTGCAGAAGCTACATAAATATTGGGTGGCAGGGCCTGTCTTGCAAGTAACTCCGCCATGGGTGAACGAATTGCATTCTTGCCGCAGACAAAAAGCAGGGATTTGGGCGGGCTCGATTTATGATCTTCGTCGCCGTCGGCGCTGAAATTCACGGGAGGGGCATCGGTGATGACCATCAATGATCAGCCTCTCCAGTGCAGGACGCAGACAAGTGTGAAAAGCCGCCGTGCCGTGTTGAAATCAACCTCGATCTTGCCCTGCAGCCTGTTCTGGAGCGTCTGCGACCCTTCATTGTGCAGGCCGCGCCGTCCCATGTCGATTGCTTCGATCTTGCTTGGTGTGGCTGACCGGATCGCCTGATAATAGCTTTCACAAATCATGAAATAATCCCGCACGACGCGCCGTAAGGGCGTGAGCGAGAGAATATGAGTTGCGACGTCTTCACCGGCCTCCCGGGTGATGGCGAAGATCAGTCGCGATTCCATCAGCGAAAGCTTGAGACGGTACGGCCCTCCCGTGTCGTCTCCGATCGGGTGGAAGGAATTTTCTTCGATGAGGTCAAAAATGGCCACCGCACGTTCATGCTCGACGTCAGGCGTCGAGCGCCCGATGGATTCATCGAGCTCGACGTCAACAAGGCGCGCATTTGGAACAGCGGCGGTCATGTCACCTCATAGATTCAGCCGGATAGCGACAGACTGCGCGTGTGCGTCAAGGCCTTCGGCGCGGGCAATCTCGATTGCCGCAGGTCCGAGTACGCGCAGTTGATCAGGGCCGAGTTTGAGAAGCGACGTGCGTTTCATGTAGTCGAGAACCGACAAGCCGGACGAAAAGCGCGCTGAGCGCGCCGTTGGCAGAACGTGGTTACAGCCGCCGACATAATCGCCGATCACTTCCGGCGTATAGCCGCCGATGAAGATCGATCCCGCATTACGGATTTTGGGCAGCAATGCTTCCGGATCGGCTGTAGCGATTTCCAGATGCTCGGCTGCAATGCGATTGGCAAGCGGAATGGCCGCGTCGAAATCCTCGACCAGAATAACCGCGCCGAAATCACGCCAGCTCGCGGCGGCAGTTTGCGCGCGGGGGAGGTTGCGAAGCTGCCGTTCGACAGCTTCTTCGACAGCCAAAGCGAGAGCCTCATCATTGGTCATAAGGATTGATTGCGCAGCGGTATCATGCTCCGCTTGGGCAAGGAGATCAGCGGCGATCCAGTCAGGATTGTTGTCCTTGTCGGCGATGACCAGCACTTCCGATGGCCCAGCGATCATGTCGATGCCGACCGTGCCGAAGACGATACGTTTGGCCGCTGCAACATAGGCGTTGCCGGGGCCGACGATCTTGGCAACCGGACTAATTGTTTCGGTGCCATAGGCGAGTGCAGCGATAGCCTGTGCGCCGCCGACACGATAAATTTCGGAAA
The DNA here is from genome assembly GCF_038433355.1 of Brucella cytisi. Classification (NCBI taxonomy): domain Bacteria; kingdom Pseudomonadati; phylum Pseudomonadota; class Alphaproteobacteria; order Hyphomicrobiales; family Brucellaceae; genus Brucella; species Brucella cytisi. Next base: position 330,420 of record NZ_JBCAUP010000004.1, on the reverse strand, counting down.
CGCCAGCCAGACGTGCTGCCACCAGAACCAATGGATTGAGGATGCCGTCGGGTGCCGGGACGACCATGACAATGCGCTCTACACCTGCCACCTTGGCGGGAACAGCGTTCATCAATACGGAACTTGGGTAGCTTGCCGTGCCGCCCGGAACATAGAGCCCCACAGCTTCGATAGCGGTCCAGCGCGAACCGAGCTCAACGCCAAGCGCATCCGTATAACGATCATCTTTCGGCAACTGCCGCGCGTGGTGTTTCTCTATGCGCTCGTGAGCAAGCTTCAGCGCTTCGATCGTCGATGCCGGGGCTATGTCGAATGCGGCATCGATTTCAGCTTCAGTGACCGCAATTCCGGTTTTTTCGAGATCGATCCGGTCAAAGCGACGGGAATAGTCGATGAGTGCACTGTCACCTTCACGACGCACCCGTTCAACGATCTCGCGGGCCGCACGATCGACATCCTCGGACGCCTCGCGTTTGCTGGCCAGAAATGTCGCGAAATTATTCTCGAAATCGGGATCGGTTTGTCTGAGCGTCTTGACCACGCTTCTGTTCCTTCAAATATGCTTTGCCAAACTGGCGTCCGGCTGACGAAAGACGGTTTTGTATAACCCTCTCTTATGCCAGGGCGCTAAGATGCTGACGCTATCCAAGCCCTGAAAATGTTCAATCGCCACACGGGCTTTCCAAATCTCGATGATTTAGCTCATCAAGGTTTGGTATTAGACGTTATGGCGAGGAAGTGATTCTGTTTCCCATGCCGCGCCAAGGTCCGTCATTTGCGCTTCGATACATTCCACTTCAAGACGGATAGCCGCATTTGCCGAGAAAGTCAGTTCTATTGTTCCGGCAGGTGTTTCACCGGCCGTGAACTGAATGGCCATCAGGGAAAGCACTTCATCCGGTTTCTGGCGGTCAATGCCGACTGCCTTGGCTGCGATCACACGGTTGAAGTGCAGAGCGGTACGCCTGCGTTGATATTGCGGCTTGCGCAGGAACTTCGGCTTGCTTTCTTCCCAGACAAAGCGGTTTGCCGTGAGAACGAAGCGCTTCTCGTTCCCGAGATACTGAAGGTCGGATACTTTCAAAACTGCGTCCTGAAGATGAGCGGACAGGACCTGCAAATCCTCCTCATCCAGCGCCACAAGCTTCAACATCTCCATACTCCAGCACCACTTTCCGTTGTCGGTTAATAACTGCTCCCAACAGGCAGAAAATCAATCACCCGCTCGGCCGATTATCAACTTGGCATGTCAAAACAAAAAAATCGACAGGCTTTTCAAGCCTGTCGCCCTTCGACTGGAATCTTTAGCGTTGCGCGAGAAAAAGCCGGAGCGATGAATGTCACTCCGGCTTGGTCAGATCAGCCACTGATACGTTCTACTGTTGCGCCGCAGCGTGACAGTTTTTCTTCCAGACGCTCAAAGCCGCGATCCAGATGATACACGCGGTTGACCATGGTTTCGCCTTCAGCAGCAAGGCCAGCGATCACAAGCGAAACTGAAGCCCGAAGATCCGTTGCCATCACCTGAGCACCCTTCAGGCGTTCCACGCCTTCGACGGTTGCAGTCTGGCCGGACAGCGAAATCTTTGCGCCAAGACGTGCCAGCTCCTGCACGTGCATGAAGCGATTTTCAAAAATGGTTTCCGTGATGCGCGACGTTCCCTTGGCCTTGGTCATCAGGCCCATGAACTGCGCCTGCAAGTCGGTCGGGAAACCGGGGAAAGGGTCGGTAGTAACGTCAACGGGATGGATACCATGACCGTTACGGACAACGCGGAGACCGCTATTGGTCTCGGTGATTTCAGCTCCGGCCTGTCGCAGCGTTTCGAGAGCTGCGGAAAGCTGGCTTTCCTGTGCGCCTTCCAGAAGCACATCACCGCCGGTCATGGCGACGGCCATGGCATAGGTTCCAGCTTCGATACGGTCTGGAATAACACGAACGCGCGCGCCCGACAGGTTGGTGACCCCATCGATATGGATAGTGCTGGTTCCGGCGCCGGTGATCTTGGCGCCCATTGCATTAAGGCAGTCGGCGAGATTGACGACTTCCGGTTCGCGGGCAGCGTTCTCGATGACGGTTTCGCCCTTGGCGAGCGCTGCTGCCATCAGCATGACATGGGTCGCGCCGACGGAGACCTTCGGGAACTTATAGCGTGCGCCGACGAGACCGTGCTTGGCTTTCGCCTTCGCATAGCCGTTTTCGATTTCGATGTCGGCTCCAAGAGCTAAAAAAGCTTCGAGAAGAAGGTCGACAGGGCGCGTTCCGATAGCGCAGCCGCCTGGCAGGGAAACATTTGCTTCGCCCATGCGAGCGAGAAGAGGCGCAATAACCCAGAAGCTTGCACGCATCTTGGATACGAGTTCGTACGGTGCAGTGGTGGTGACGATATTACGGGCAGTGAAATGGATCGTACGCGAATAGGCCCCATCCTGATGCTCGCGACGTCCGTTAACCGAATAATCGACGCCATGATTACTGAGGATGCGGATCAACTGTTCGACGTCAGCCAGATGCGGCACATTTTCGAGCGTCAGCGTATCGTCGGTCAGAAGCGAGGCGATCATCAACGGCAGAGCGGCGTTTTTTGCGCCGGAGATTGGAATGATGCCGTTGAGCTTGTTGCCACCAACGATTTTGATGCGATCCATGCTGTGTCACCTTCTGGGCCGATACCTTGCCCGATAAATTTTCACCAAATCCGGCAGCCCTTACGGCGCGGTGGCGTTGCGTCATGAAATTACGAGTCTTGCGGCCAAATTACGTCAAATACGAATCACAATAGGACGACATCGCTGCGAAGAACAGAAATGAACTTTTACCGCAGAGCCCCCCTATCTTCAAGGAAGGCTTTGTTGTTGCGATTCTCAGTCGGTATCGTCGCTGGCGGCGGTGATGCCGTCGTTTCGTTCATCCGCTTCGCCTGCGCGACGTGATCTGGATTGCGCTTTGCGGCGCATCAGATTCGCGCGCAACTCCTCGGCCCGGCGCTTTTTGCGCTGGTCCGATTGGGTTTGTTTCTCTTTGTTGGTCGTATTTTCGCTCATGGCGGTCCTCTACTACGGGAAAAGGGCCGGAAAAGCTGCTTTCAAATGCGCGTCCGGCAGATTTCCACATTATGTGAAAAGAAATGCAATTGCTTGCTTGCGATTTGCGTAATGATGTGGCAGAAGTCCGCCGCACTCAAGAGATTGCTGCGGTAGCTCAGTGGTAGAGCACTCCCTTGGTAAGGGAGAGGTCGAGAGTTCAATCCTCTCTCGCAGCACCATTATTTTCCAATAAGATCCAGAAACTGGCTTTGCCGTGCTTTCGTTAGAGCACGTTTCGATCTGATCGGATCAGATCGGCGCTCTAATCATTTGTTGTTACGCGCATCTTTTCCGAAAACCGTTTCACACTTTTCTGGATGCGCTCTAATGGAAAGTGCGTGTGGTTGCTGATTTAAGATCAGTTCACACGGGGTTTTCAATCTCATTGAGCCGCTTTTCTTTCGCCATCAGTCTTTTCGATGTATACTGATTGCCAGACCGTCAGGCTCTGGTCTGACGAATTGGCGTGACGAAAATCGGATTTATCCGGTGACTGTTTGAAAGCCAGAAATTGCGTGCAGGCCATGTCCTGACCGTTTCCTTGCCGTCAGGACTGCTTAATCCGCAGGAGGAGCGTCATGGCACAGTTTCATGTTGTTGCAGGTCGAGACCAATCAGCCTTTTATCCCGAAGTTAAGCGCATTCGCATGGCAGATGTATTTGATGCCCTGCGTCTGGGCTTCGACGACTTCTGGGCAAAGCCATCGCATTACGTTTTCCTTTGCCTCATATATCCGCTGGCGGGGCTGCTCATCACTTACTGGAGCACGAACGCAAACGCGTTACCGCTCTTGTTTCCCCTGATGTCCGGCTTTGCCCTGATCGGGCCAATTGCTGCACTGCCGCTTTATGAGATGAGCCGACGCCGTGAAGAAGGGTTGGATACATCCTGGAAACGTGCGCTCGATGTGAGCCATTCCCCGGCATTGCCGTCCATCGTGGCTGTCGGTGCTTTTCTGTTCGCAATCTTTATTGCCTGGCTGCTGGTGGCTCAAAATCTCTATGTTCACTATTTCGGGCCGATGCCGCCCGAGAGCTTCTCAATGTTGATGAATCAGGTGTCGTCAACGGAAGAGGGACGCAGTCTGGTTTTTGCCGGTTGTGGCATTGGTTTGCTTTTTGCAATCGTTGTCCTGTGCTCGACGATTGTGACGTTCCCGATGCTGCTTGATCAGGATTGCGGCGCTGCGGCGGCGGTTGCGACATCGTTGCGTGTTGTCATGCGCAACCCCGTGGAATCGCTGCTCTGGGCTGCAATCGTAACCGCGATGCTGATCGTCGGTTTTGCCACGATGTTTGCCGGATTGGCGGTAGTAATACCCATCCTTGGGCATGCGAGCTGGCATCTCTATCGAAAGACGGTCACGCACCCGGCGGCAATGCATATTTGACCGGGGAACTGATCGATAAATCCCATCCGAAACATTGCTTCGGGTGGGATTGCCGTGGCTTTTTATGAAACATTTTCAAGCTTTCCAATATGTGGCGGCGTCCTGCCGCACCCCCACCCCCCTTTATTCTGCGGTCGGTTCTGCTTTAGAAGAGCAAGACGAGATTCGCGCGGATGATAATAAATAACAATAAGTTAGCGGAGCTCTCCTCGCAGCGCGTCAACGGGCTGGGTGGGCTTTCGATACATTTCAAGGACGGGCGTTCGCGCATTTCCAGGCTTTACCAGGAAGGCGCAGCCAAGATCCGCATGCCGCAGGTCGGAGGCGACCCGCTGGAAGCAATCCTGATCAACACATCAGGAGGGCTGACGGGTGGTGACCGACTGCAATGGGATGTGGAGATTGGCGAAAACGCTTCGGCTGTCATCACCACGCAGGCCTGTGAGCGTATCTATCGCTCAGGGGGCGGCGAGGCACGCATTGCCACGCGCTTGAAGGCGGCAAAAGGCACGCGTCTTGCTTGGCTTCCGCAGGAAACCATTCTGTTCAATCAATCCGTGTTGTCACGAACGCTGGATGTCGCGCTGGAGGAGGGGGCGGAAATCCTGGTGGTGGAGGCGACTATATTCGGGCGCCTTGCCATGGGTGAGCGGGTTGATGAAGCGATGTTCAGTGATCGTTGGCGTGTGCGGTTGGGTGGGCGGCCCGATGGGAGGCTTGTGCATGCCGAAGAGTTTCGGCTGGGACCAGATGTTGGGGCCGAATTGCAAGCGCGTCCAGTGACCGCCGGGGCTTTTGCCGTGGCCACCGTGCTTCTGATTTCAGGGGAGGCCGGGAAACATCTGGAAGCTGCCCGGCAGATCATTGGAGAGGAGGGCGGTGCCAGCCTCTGGCAGGTTGGTCCTGTAACCAAACTGATGATGCGACTTCACGCGCCGGATAGTTACACCTTGCGCAAACGTCTGGGGCCATTGCTTGCCCTGCTTAACGGTAAGGCAGGACTGCCCAAAGTTTGGACATTTTGAGTTCGCGGCAATCCCGCCGCTTTTAACGCCAGCGGAATGCATACCGCTTTGAAAGTAAGAAGTTTGGAACGAAGTCATGAATTTGACGCCCAGGGAAAAAGACAAGCTTTTGATCGCCATGGCCGCCATGGTTGCCCGCCGCCGCCTGGAGCGCGGTGTAAAACTCAATCATCCGGAAACGATCGCACTGATCAGCGATTTTGTCGTTGAAGGTGCCCGCGATGGGCGCACGGTTGCTGATCTGATGGAAGCAGGCGCGCACGTCATCACCCGTGAACAAGTGATGGATGGCGTGCCCGAAATGATCCACGACATTCAGGTCGAAGCCACATTTCCCGATGGCACAAAGCTCGTCACCGTTCACGAGCCGATCCGCTGATTTTCAGGTTTCGCCGAGGCGAACCTGTTTTTTGAAAGGTACGATAATGAAGAAGACTACGGTCCCTGCCGCGGTGGCAATGGCGCTCACCGCAAGCCCTGCCTTTGCCCATCTTAATCCGGCCGAACACGGCTCATTCGCGGCGGGCTTCACACATCCGCTCTCCGGCGCGGATCATATTCTGGCGATGGTTGCGGTAGGACTTTGGGCCGCCATGCTCGGTGGACGGGCACTCTTCGTCGTGCCAGCGGCATTTGTCGGCGTGATGCTGCTTGGTTTTGTGGCGGCACTTCGGGGCATGCCACTGCCCTTCGTTGAGCCGGTCATTCTGGCTTCGGTGGTCGTGCTTGGTCTTATGGTGGCGCTTGCCCTCCCTGTCACTACGGTTGTTGGTGCACTTATTGCCGGCTTCTTCGCCTTCTTTCACGGTCATGCACACGGTGGTGAAATCGGAGGCGCGGCATTCCTCTCCTATGCGGCTGGATTTGCGCTTGCGACCGCACTGCTACACGCCGCTGGCATGGGTGTCGGCCTTGCCGCAGGACGGCTTCTGGCGGGCAAGAATGGCAAAATTGCTTTGCGTCTGGCCGGTGGCGCTACCGCACTTAGCGGCCTGATGCTGATGGCCGGGTGAGGTGTGACATGATCCCCGGCGAAATTATTACGCAGGACGGCGATATAGAACTCAATCAGGGGCATCCCACCATCACGGTCAAGGTCGCCAATACCGGCGACCGCCCCATCCAGGTCGGTAGTCATTTTCATTTTTACGAAGTGAATGCGGCCCTTTCTTTCGAACGCGACAAGGCGCTCGGACAGCGGCTGGATATTGCAGCCGGAACTGCCGTGCGCTTTGAGCCCGGTCAGGAACGCGACGTGACATTGGTTCCCGTGAGCGGCAAGCGCGAGATCTACGGATTTCGCCAGATGGTCATGGGAAAGCTCTAGAACAGGTGACGGAGACATTTCATGCCAGCCAGAATTAGTCGCGCCACCTATGCGCAAATGTTCGGCCCTACTGTTGGCGATAAGGTGCGTCTCGCCGATACGGAACTGTTTATCGAAGTCGAACGGGACCTCACCACCTATGGCGAAGAGGTAAAGTTTGGCGGAGGGAAGGTTATCCGCGACGGTATGGGACAAAGCCAGATGTCGCGCGCCGACGGTGCGATGGATACAGTCATTACCAATGCTCTGATCCTTGATCATACTGGTATTTATAAAGCCGATGTGGGGCTTCGCGACGGGCGTATCGCGGTGATCGGAAAGGCCGGAAATCCGGATACGCAGCCCGGCGTTTCGATCATCATCGGCCCCGGTACGGAGATTATCGCGGGTGAGGGCAAGATCCTCACGGCGGGCGGTATCGACACGCATATCCATTTCATTTCACCGCAACAGGTGGATGAAGCACTTAATGCAGGCATCACCTGCATGGTCGGTGGCGGCACCGGATCCGCCCATGGCACGCTTGCAACCACATGCACGCCGGGGCCGTGGCATATAGCCCGGCTGATCCAATCATTTGACGGCCTGCCGATGAATATCGGTGTGTTCGGCAAAGGAAACGCTTCACTGCCCGGTGCATTGGAAGAAATGATCCGCGCCGGTGCCTGTGGCTTGAAGTTGCATGAGGACTGGGGCTCGACGCCAGCTGCGATCGATAATTGCCTGTCGGTTGCCGATCAGTTCGATATTCAGGTTGCGATCCACACCGATACGCTGAACGAAGGCGGCTTCGTCGAAGACACGCTCAACGCCTTCAAGGGACGCACGATCCATTCCTTCCATACGGAGGGCGCCGGTGGCGGACACGCTCCGGATATTATTCGCGTGTGTCAGTATCCGAACGTGTTGCCGGCTTCGACAAATCCGACCCGGCCTTACACGGTCAATACGATTGCAGAGCATCTCGACATGCTGATGGTGTGCCATCATCTGTCCCCGGCAATTCCTGAAGATATCGCCTTTGCAGAAAGCCGTATCCGCAAGGAAACAATCGCCGCAGAAGACATCCTCCACGATATGGGAGCGTTCTCCATCATTTCCTCCGACAGTCAGGCGATGGGCCGTGTCGGCGAAATGATCATTCGCTGCTGGCAGACTGCAGACAAGATGAAGAAGCAGCGCGGCAGTCTTCCCGACGACAAGCTGGGCAATGACAATTACCGGGCGCGTCGCTACATCGCGAAATACACCATCAACCCAGCAATCGCCCATGGCATGGCGCATGAAATCGGTTCGGTGGAAGTGGGCAAACGGGCTGATCTCGTTTTGTGGAATCCTGCTTTCTTCGGAATCAAGCCGGAGATGGTTCTGCTTGGTGGCTGGATCGCAACCGCGCCGATGGGGGACCCGAATGGCTCAATTCCAACGCCGCAACCGATGCATTATCGTCCGATGTTTGGCTCGTTTGGAAAAGCCCGCACCAATACGTCCATTACATTTGTTTCGCAGGCCGCAATGGATGAGGGGCTTCGAGAGAAGATTGGGGTGGACAAGCAGATGATTGCAGTGGCCAATACCAGAGGCGGTATCGGCAAACATTCCATGATCCTCAACAATGCGATGCCGCAAATGGAAGTTGACCCGGAAACCTATGAGGTGCGCGCAGATGGCGAACTTCTGACCTGCGAGCCCGTCGACGTCGTGCCAATGGCGCAACGCTACTTCATGTTCTGATCTTGAAAGGCAAAAAAATGTTTCGTGCCACTGCCATTATTCGTGCGGATAAGGTGATCGATGCCGTGCCTGCGGGCCATGCCGTTCTCGAACGTGATGAACGTCATTTGCGGCGCAAAGCCATTGTACTGGAAGGCGGCGAGAAGGTGCTCATCGATTTCGCAGAGCCGGTGGTGCTGGAACACGGTGACCGGCTTGTCCTCGATGACGGACGTGAGATTGAAATCCGCGCCGCAAGCGAGAAACTTTACGAAATCCGCGGGCGTGATCCGCTGCATATTGCCGAACTCGCCTGGCATATCGGCAACCGTCACCTCGCGGCTCAGATCGAGAGTGATCGCATCTTCATTCTTCGCGACCATGTCATAAAGGCGATGCTAGAAGGGCTTGGTGCGACAGTTACGGATGTAACGGCTATTTTCAGTCCACTACGCGGTGCTTATTCCGGTGGCCATTCGCGTCATGACCATGGGCATGACCACGATCATCATCATGGTCATCACGAACACGATCATGAACATCACCACCACCACCACGACTAATACCACCACCGCTTTGCTGCGGCTGATGGCCTGGCTGTCGCCGGTCTTTCCGGTCGGATCGTTCAGCTATAGTCATGGGCTGGAGCGGACCGTCCATGATGGCTATGTCGCAGACACAGCCACGATGGGCGATTGGCTGCATTGGCTTGTAACACGTGGCTCCGGCTGGAACGATGCCGTGCTTTGCGCGGAAAGCTGGCGGCGTGCGGTTGCCGAAGGCGATCTTGTCGAGGTTGCAGAATTGGCCGAATCACTGGCCGGTTCGCGCGAACGTCATATGGAGACGATGCTGCAAGGCGAAGCGTTTCTGGCTGCAGCCCGAAACTGGCCAAGTTCTGTATTCGATCGCCTGCCAGCCGATTGTCCCTATCCGGTGGCAGTCGGTGCCGTGGCGGGCGCTAACAAAGTATCGCTTGGATTGACACTCGCCGCCTTTCTGCAAGCCTTCTGTATCAATCTTTTGCAGGCATCCATCCGTCTTTCTGTCATGGGGCAGAACGGCGTGACTGCGACAATGTCGGATTTGGAGCCGGTTTTCGCCGAAACAGCGGCGCGAATAGAAAAAACTTCATTGAGTGACCTTGGTTCCGCGACTTACATTAGCGACATCATGGCCATGAGACACGAAACCCAACATTCGAGGCTTTTTCGCACATGACACAGAAAAACGGACCCTTGCGTATAGGTATCGGCGGACCAGTGGGATCGGGAAAGACGACGCTGACCGAAAAGCTTTGCAAAGCGCTGCGTGATAAATACTCGGTCGCCGTGATTACCAACGATATCTACACACAGGAAGACGCCCTCATTCTGGCGCGTTCTCAGGCTTTGTCCGAAGATCGGATCATGGGTGTCGAAACGGGCGGATGCCCGCATACGGCAATCCGCGAGGATGCCTCCATCAATCTGCAGGCAATTGCCGAAATGAACCGGCGATTTCCCGATCTGGAGATTGTCTTCATCGAATCCGGTGGTGACAATCTCGCTGCTACCTTCTCGCCAGATCTAGCGGACCTGACGCTTTATGTCATCTCTGTTTGCCAGGGCGAGGAAATTCCGCGCAAAGGCGGTCCCGGTATCACACGGTCAGATTTTCTTGTGATCAACAAGAGCGATCTTGCCCCTCACGTTCATGTCGATCTCGATATCATGCAAGGCGATGCGGCACGCATGCGCGGCAAGCGTCCATTCGGTTTCACCGACCTCCATCGCGGCAAGGGCGTGCCGGAAATCATCGACTTTATCGTTGAGAATGGCGGACTGGAAGCGCGTTGATTACGGCTGGCTGTTGAGCCGTTTGCGGGCCTCCCGTTGTGAGGCCTGCAAATCAATGATTGGTTTGGGATAGGTACTGCCCAACGCAATTCCAGCGCTGGTCAGCACATCCTTGGGGGCCTCAAACGGCTTGTGCAGCCATTTGTTGGACAGGCCCGATAGTTCTGGCACCCAATGCCGGACATATTGTCCTTCGGCATCGAATTTTTCACCCTGCAAGATCGGATTGAATACCCGGAAATAGGGCGCAGCGTCCATGCCGCAGCCTGCCACCCACTGCCAGCTTCCCGGATTGCTGGCGATATCACCGTCCACGAGCGTATCCCAGAACCATTCTTCACCCTTTCGCCAGTCGATGAGCAGATTCTTGGTGAGAAAAGATGCCACAAGCATTCGCACGCGATTGTGCATCCATCCGGTGGCCCAAAGCTGGCGCATACCGGCATCGATGATGGGAAAGCCCGTCTCTCCGCGACGCCACGCTTCGAATGCAGCTGGGGCATCGTGCCATGCGATGCCGGACAGTGTGTCACGCATATCGTGTCGGCTGATGTCGCGGCGGTGATAGAGCTGGTGATAGTTAAAGTCCCGCCAGATCAGTTCGGACAGAAACTTTTCACCGCCCGCCCGTGCTGCAAAATGCTCGTCCATAAACGCCAGCGTGGCATACCACGCCTGACGGGAGCTGATTTCACCGAACCGCAAATGAGGTGAAAGTCTTGAAGTTCCGTCGATGCCGGGAACGTCGCGATCCTCGGTATAGGTCGACAGCGTGTTCTCCAGAAAACGCGTCAGACAATCGCGCGCTGCGTCTTCTCCAATATTCCAAAGCCCATCCAACTTTTCCGCCCAGGACGGAACGCTGGGCGAATAGCAGGCTTTCTGTGTTGGTTTGATGTCCCATTGCCTTCGAGAAAGCGGGCGGGGAACGTTATGGAGGCGCAACGCTTTGGCGAAAGGGGTGAAGACCTGATACGGCGTATCGCTGGCTGTCTTGAGCTCCCAGGGCTCAAGAAGAAGATTGCCAGGAAATGAGGTTACACCGGTTCCGCTCTCCTTGAGTTGTGACTTCAGATTTGCATCGAATTCACGTTCCGCCGGAGCGTAGCGACGGTTCCAGAACAGTTCGGTGACGGCCAGTTTCGCGATCAACTGAGGGAGGATATCCCTCGGATCACCGGTCTCGATGAGAAGTTCAATATCACGATCAGCCAGCTGTTTTCCTATCGCTTTCAGGCTCTGATCGAGCCACCACCGCGCCGCGCCGACGGGCGCCCGAATCTCGGCAACGGTCTCATGAACGTAAACTGCTGTGATATGGTCGCCTGTTTCGGCGGCTGCATCCAGTGCGGGATTGTCGTTGATTCGAAGATCGTTACGCAGCCAGACGAGCGCGTGATGCTTCATGAGAAAAATTCCACTGCAGAAATGTGATGCCGACATGTCGAGCCACATATAGCGGAGCGAGCAAAAACGTCACGAGGTCGAGGGCAGTCAATTTGGGAAATATGCAAAGCAACGCATAAACCGGTTCGTCACGCGCCGAAACAAATCACTGATTGTTTTGAGAAAAATGGCGCACCCGAAAGGATTCGAACCTCTGACCCCCAGATTCGTAGTCTGGTGCTCTATCCAGCTGAGCTACGGGTGCTTGCCTGTGTGCCGCTCGCTGCGGCGATGGGCGGTTGATAATCGGACGGATCGCTAAATGCAAGCGTCTTCTTAGAAAAAAATGTGGTTCTGTGAAGATTTCTTGTCAGGCCCCACATTTCCAGGCTTTTCGTTCAAAGTTGGCGCAACGGTAGATTGCCTAAACACTTTCCTCTGCCCGTTGGGGACTCCGGTCTCCGCGTTGCATCGGCAAATCGGGGATGCGAATCTCGAAATGTGCCCCAACCGGGCGGTCTTCTCGAAGCTCGATTGTCCCACCATGCGCGCGGATCAGTTCTTGCGCGATGGCAAGCCCAAGACCCGTGCCGTCACTGCGTGTCGATCCCTTGAATGCCGTGAAAAGATTGTCGCGTGCTTTTTGTGGCAAACCGGGGCCGGTGTCCTCGACACCGATGATTGCCGTCGTCCCGATTCTTCCGGCAGAAATCGTGAGTCGCTTGACGGTCGCGTCATCAATGCTCTGATCACGCTCCATGGCTTGCACAGAATTCCGGCAAAGATTGCTCAGCACACGGAACAACTGTTCCGAATCGACATTGAGTTCGAAATCCTCTGGAACAAGATTCTCGAACTCAACGCTGCTTTCTGACCTGGGGCTAAGGGTTTCCTGAACGTCAGCGATAATTGTGTGCAGCAGAACGCGACGCGGGCGCGGTGGTGCTTCTTGCGAGCGACCATAGGCCATGACGCTTTCGGAATAGCTGATCGCGCGGCTGAGAGTACGGATAAGTTTGGGTGCAAACCGCTGCACCATCGGGTCTTCGGTATCGGCAAGCCGGTCAGACATCAACTGCGCTGAGGCCAGAATATTGCGCATGTCGTGGTTGATTTTGGAGACGGCGAGGCCAAGATCGGCGAGATGTTTCTGTTCTTTGAGCGTTCTCTGAAGGTCGCTCTGAATATGCGATATCTGACGCTGGGCCACGCCGAATTCGTCCTTGCGGTTTTCTGGCACAAGGATCAGCGCAGGATTGTCAGGGGATGAGGCGAAATCGATCATGTTGCGATGCATGATACGCACCGGCCGCAACAGCATTTCGTGAATGATCAGGTAAATCAGGCTCGCCGCTATGACTGAAATGATGAGCGAGATAAAAGTCACGTTGCGCGCATAGACGAGCATAGCGTGTCGGAGGGGTGCATCCGAGGTCACGATTTCAATAATACGTCCCGGAGAACTGGATGGCGAAACCGAACCATAGATTCGTAGCGTTCTGTCTCCGCCGTTGAACAAGGTTCCGAATGCGTCCCATATGGCAGCTGCTTCGCTGATATTGTTGAGATCAATGACCTGGTCAATCTTGCCGGGTACTTCCGACATGGCAAGCAGGCGCGAAGCACCGGCTTCCCGCATGGCTATAGCTTTCGTGCCGGTTGCCAGAAGTACCTTGTCCTGAATGTCACGCGGCACATCCATATCGCCGCCTGCGGCGAGAACCTCGCTGACGGCGCCCACCGTATCAAGTCTCGAACTCATCCAGCGCACGCGCATATTGGCAACAGACGGGACGAAGATCAGAACTTCGGTGATCAGCACGGCAAGTGCGGTCAAGAGCAATAGCTTGCTCGAAAGCCGGTTTCGCCAGGGTAAACGTGTGAACTGGGTTGACGAGAGCCGTTCCGTGGTCGCAGTTTGGGAGGCCGCTTCAGGGGAAGGCGTGCCCGTATCTGTGGTCTTTTCAACAACCGCCATAGCCTGTGCTTCCAACTCAAGGTGAACCGGCCTGATTGCCGCGGTGCCTCAACCTGTGTGCCATCGAAACGCAATACATAAAGGTAGCCTCCTATATATGGAGCCGACCGATAAATCCAACAGCCTTTGTTCAATCGGTTAAGAACGAACCCGTTTCCGGGATATCTGTGAGCAGTATTACCGAAATTTAACTCGACGCCTTGGAATCGTACGTGCAAAGTCTTGGTTGGAAAAATTCATGGATCCTGATGGGTTGCATGATTTGCGCAATGTGAAGGCAATCATCATTCTGATACTATTTGCTGGCATTTTCCGCGCCCGACAAAATGGTTTCGAAAAACGAGGGCCGTCAGGTGGCGGTAGGCCTTGCCGGAGAGCTGAATGAAATCCTGGAAGCAGATTGCCTTGTGCCTGCTCATAGCTGTGGCCGCCGTTGGCGGCTGGTATGGCTATAAGAACAAGAATGATGTGGTGAAGGCCGCAGCAACCGGAGAAGAAGCGCAGAAAGGCGGAAGCGGGCGATCCGCACCACTCGTTGTTGTCGAGGCTGCCGGCGAAGAGACTATCAACAACCGTTTGACGGCTATCGGTTCGGCACGGGCTCTCAGCACTGTGTCGATAACCCCGTACTCCAGCGGTTACATGACGAAGCTTTACGTCAAGGCGGGCGATAGCGTGAAGGAAGGCGACTCGATTGCTGAACTTGACGCCGAGACGGAAAAGATCGCTGTCGCTAAGGCCGCGACGGCGTTGAAAGATGCACAGACGACACGCCAGCGCATCGCAAAATTGCGGGCGACGAACACCGCAACTGAAGTTCAGGTGGTTGAGACTGAGCTGGCAGTCGCGAACGCACAGCTTGCTTTGCAGGACGCGCAACTCGCCTTGAGCCGTCGCACGGTTCGTGCACCAATCTCCGGTATTGTTGGTATTCTTCCTGTCAACGTGGGCAACTACATTACCGCACAGACTTCTATTGGCCGTATCGATGACCGGTCAAAAGTGCTGATCGATATATGGGTGCCAGAACGCTTCGCACCGCAAATCAAGGTTGGCCAGCCATTGACTGCGGAATCGACCGCTTTCCCTGGTGAAACCTATAGCGGTGAGATCAACGCGGTTGACAATATGCTGGATGAAGCCAGCCGTACGCTGCATGTTCGCGCAGAAGTGCCGAACACGCAGGATCGTCTGCGCGCGGGCATGTCATTTTCCGTCACGGTTCTCTTTCCGGGTGATCGTTATCCTTCGGTCGATCCGCTGGCTATTCAATGGGGCGCTGACGGTTCCTATGTCTGGCGTGTTGAGGACGGTGTCGCCAAAAAAATTGTCGCTCGTATCGTTCAGCGTAATTCAACCAACATTCTCATCGATGGTCCGGTGAAACAGGGCGACATGATCGTAACGCAAGGTGTTCAAACCGTGCGTGATGATGCGCCGGTACGTGTAAAGGACGAGCAGGGTACGGCACTGGCTGATCCTGTTTCGATAACACGTACTGCAGGATGAGGGTAAGCGCGTGACTGGTCACAATTCCTCATCCAGCAGTGGCGGATCGACGGCGCTTTTCATCCGTCGTCCAGTTTTCGCTTTTGTTATAAATGTGCTGATCGTTGTCGCGGGTCTTGCAGCCTTCACTGGCGTTGATATTCGCGAACTGCCGGACGTTGACCGGCCTGTAGTGACAATCAGCACAGATTTCAGTGGTGCATCCGCTGAAACCATTGATCGTCAGTTGACACAGGTTCTCGAAAACGCAGTCGCGCGTGTTTCGGGCGTGAAATCTATTTCTTCGACATCCTCGTTCGAACGCAGCCGTGTCACGGTGGAATTTAACGACGGTGTAGACCTCAACGTTGCAGCCGCAGATATGCGCGACGCGATCTCTCGTGTCGCCAACAACGTGCCCGAAGAGGCAGATCCGTCACGCATCATCAAGGCGGATTCCAATGCTGATCCCGTGATGCGTCTGGCAGTTACGTCCGACACCATGTCTGTCGATGACATGACGGTTTTAGTCGAAGACCAGATACAGGATATCCTGTCAGCAGTCCCGGGTGTTGCTGACGTGCAGATCAACGGTGAACGTGACAAGATTTTCCGTATCGATATCATTCAGGCGCGCCTTGCGAGCTACGGTCTGACCATTGCCGATATATCCTCGGCGCTTTCTTCCATGGGCCTAGACGCTCCTGCCGGTTCATTGCGTAGTGCCGATCAGTCCATTGTGGTTCGCGCTACGGCCAATCTGGAAAAGCCGGAAGATTTTGAGAACGTCTACATCAACGGACGCACGCAGATCCGCGATGTTGCGACCGTCACGCTTGGGCCGGATATCGAAAGCTCGGCAGTTCGCTCTAACAGCAAGACGGCAATCGGTCTAGGTATTGTCCGTCAGGCACAGTCAAATACGCTCGACATCTCGGAAGGCATTCGCGCAGCGGTTGCCAATTTGCAGCAAACCTTGCCTGCGGGCGTGAATATCGCCGTTACCAGTGACGATGCGAATTTCATCAATGGTGCCATCCACGAGGTGGAAATCGCACTGATTGCGTCAGTGATCATCGTTGTGGCAATTATCTTCGTGTTCCTCTGGGATATACGTGCAACGCTTATCCCGGCCTTGTCCATGCCTGTCGCTTTGATCGGCACGATTGCGGCCATCTATCTGGCAGGATTCTCGGTCAATATTCTTACCCTTCTGGCTTTGGTGCTGGCTACGGGTCTCGTGGTCGATGACGCCATTGTTGTGTTGGAAAACGTTGTCCGGCGACGCAATCAGGGTATGGGGCCGCGTGCTGCGGCAGTCCTCGGCACGCAGGAAGTCTTCTTCGCCGTTATTGCCACGACGCTGACTTTGGCGGCAGTCTTCGTTCCAATTTCGTTTTTGCCGGGGCAGGCGGGTGGTCTGTTCCGTGAATTCGGCTTCGTGCTGGCAATTGCTGTTCTTCTGTCATCTGTTGTTGCGTTGACGCTTTGCCCCATGCTTGCCTCTCGCTTCCTCAAGGAAGGAAGTGGCGAAGACGGCGGCCACGGTCCGCTTTTCCTGCGTCGTATCGGCGGCGGGCTTGCGAACTTCTATAAAAAGACGCTGCACATTTGTCTGTCGGCGCCATTCGTTGTTGTGCTGGTGGCAATGCTTTTCGCAGGCGCATCCTTTATCGGCTACGGTCTGATCCGTCAGGAACTGACGCCTTCGGAAGATCGTGCCGTTGCACTGCTGCGCATCAACGGGCCCCAGGGCATCAGTGTGGAGTTCCTCCAGTCGCAGCTCGACAAGATTGAGGAAGCCGTCCAGTCTCTGCGCGATAGCGGTGAAATCATTACTACTTATGCCATCGCAGGTTCCGGCGGGTCGTCCAATAACGGCTTTGTTGTCCTGACGCTGGCACCGTGGAAGGAACGCGCGCGCAGCCAGCAGGAAATCATGGCTGACATTACCCAGCGCATCAAAGGCATAACCGCGGTGCGTATTTTTACTACCCAACCGAACAGCCTTGGTATCCGTGGTGCGGGCAACGGTTTGCAGTTTGCCATACTCGGTAGCGATTATGCCAAGCTACAGCCTGCCGCGCAGGCGGTCGTTGCTGCGCTGGAAAAGGATCCACGGTTCGTGCAGCCGCGACTGTCCGTCGAGCCGACCCAGCCGCAGCTTTCCGTCGAGATCAATCGCGAACGAGCATCCGATCTTGGTATCGACATTACAGGGCTTGCGAATGCTGTGCAGTCGGTACTCGACGGTCGCAAGATCGGATCGGTTTATGTCGGAGATCGCAGTTTTGATGTGAAACTCGTTGCCACCACCAACCCGATCAACGATCCGACCGATCTTGAAAACATATTCATGAAGACGACGGACGGTCGCTATGTGCCGATGTCGTCTATCGCTACGGTCGTTGAGAAAGCGGTTCCGCCACAGCTTGATCGCGAGACGCGTCAGCGCTCGGTGTCCATAACGACAAATCTGCGCGACGATTTCGCCTTGGGTGATGCCTATCAGGCGGCACAGGAAATCGCAGCGCCTTTGTTGCCGCCGGGAAGCCATATCATTCCGCTGGCGGAAGCTTCGACGCTCAGCGAAACATCAAGCGGCCTGGCAATGGTGTTCGGTTTTGCCATCATCATCATTCTTCTAGTGCTGGCAGCGCAGTTTGAAAGCTTTGTCAGTGCGCTGATCGTGATGGCGACGGTTCCTCTCGGGCTTGGTTGTGCGGTTTTTGCGATGCTGCTCACAGGTACGAGCCTGAACGTCTATAGCCAAATCGGTCTCGTGCTTCTGGTCGGCATCATGGCCAAGAATGGTATCCTGATTGTCGAATTCGCAGATCAATTGCGTGACAGGGGCTTGAGCGTTCGAGAAGCAATCGAGGAAGCATCCAACATTCGTCTTCGCCCGGTCTGTATGACGATGATCTGCGCCGTGCTTGGCGGTGTGCCGCTGGTTTTGGCAAGTGGCGCTGGCGCAGAAGCCCGTGTGGCTCTGGGCTGGGTCATTGTGGGTGGTCTTGGATTAGCAACGATTGCTACGCTTTATGTAACGCCGGTCGCCTATCTGCTGCTGGGACGCTTTACGCAGCCCAAAGCCGAAGAGGAAGCACGACTCGAAAGGGAGCTGAACTACGCCCTTAAAGGGAAGTCACAAAAGGGTGGCACGGCTGAACCGGCGGAATAGACAAAAAAGAAACCGGCCTTTTGGGGCCGGTTTTTTGCTGTTTTGAACCGGATCACTTCTTCATGGCGTCGGTTATCTTGGCTGTCCACGCGCCTTCCGGTTTCTTGGTGATGACGGGGTCGGAGCCACCGCCCAGAAGCGTTTCCACGGTGCGGTCGGCAGCCGCCACATCAAGGGTGCCATCGGAGCCGTCAACCAGCTTGCCGATTTCCTTGACCATACGTTCCTGAACCTCCTTGGTCTGAGCACCCGAAGCATCGTTGTCGAGTATGATATCAGCTGCTTCTCCAGGGTTCTCGGATGCGTATTTCCAGCCCTTCATTGAGGCGCGGACAAAACGGGCGAGCTTGTCGACCATTGCCGGATCATCTAGGCTCTTTTCCAGCACATAGAGACCGTCTTCCAGCGTGGCGACGCCTTGCTCTTCATATGGGAAGACCACAAGCTGATCGGCTGGAATGCCTGCATCAATCACTTGCCAATATTCATTATAGGTCATTGTAGAAATGCAGTCGGCCTGCTTCTGGATCAGCGGGTCGACGTTGAAGCCCTGCTTGAGCACGGTCACGCCATCCTTGCCGCCTTCGGTAGGAATTTTCAGATGGCTCATCCATGACAGGAACGGGTATTCATTGCCGCCGAACCAGACACCGAGCGTGCGACCCTTGAAGTCTTCCGGCTTGGTGATGTTGGTGTCCTTGCGGCAGGTCAGCATCATGCCGGATTTCTTGAAGGGCTGGGCGATGTTGACGAGCGGGACGCCTTTTTCGCGGGTCGCGAGCGCCGACGGCATCCAGTCAACCACAACATCCGCGCCACCACCGGCAATCACCTGCGGCGGAGCGACGTCCGGTCCGCCCGGCTTGATATCGACATCGAGATTTTCTTCCTCATAGAAGCCTTTGTCCTTGGCTACATAGTAACCGGCAAATTGCCCCTGCGTCACCCATTTGAGCTGCAAGGTCAGCTTGTCGGCTGCCATTGCCGAACTGCTCATAAGCGCGAGCGCCAGGCCGGCTGTTCCAAGGCATAAAGAAATTGCCTTTTTCATTTCAGTTCTCCTCTGGTTCTTTTTTATTGCGCGCATTTTGCCCGAAAACCGGTTCCCACTTTTCGGAATGCGCTTTGGTCTGCCTTATTTTTGCAGATGCCAATTATTCAGGCTTATGCCCTCCTGTATGAAGGGTGCCAGAAAGTCATTCTGCGCTCGATCAGCGCGATCAGCCCATAAGAGAGCGATCCCGCAAGAGCAGCTACAAAGATTTCAGCCCAGACCATATCCACATTCATGCGCCCGATTTCCGCAGAGATGCGGAACCCCATGCCGACAATCGGCGTGCCAAAAAACTCCGCCACGATCGCTCCGATAAGTGCGAGGGTGGAATTGATCTTGAGAGCGTTGAATATGAACGGCATGGCTGCTGGAAGACGCAGCTTGAACAATGTCTGCCAGTAACTTGAGCCGTAGGTTTCCATCATGTCCCGTTCCATTGCCCCGGTACTGGCAAGGCCCGCGACCGTGTTCACCAGCATAGGGAAGAAGGTCATGATGATGACGACCGCTGCTTTCGATTGCCAGTCGAAGCCAAACCACATCACCATGATCGGTGCGACGCCCACGATTGGAAGTGCTGCAGCCAGATTGCCGAGCGGCAACAGGCCTTTACGCAGGAATGGAATCCGGTCGGCGATGATGGCGGTTATGAAACCGAGGCCGCATCCCGCCACATAGCCGATGATGACGGCCTTCAGAAAGGTCTGTCGGAAATCCGCCCAGAGAATTGGTACGGACGCCGTTATGCGTGCCCAGATTGCTGATGGTGCTGGAAGGAGAACCTGAGGAATAGCGAAAAGCCGGACGGTTACTTCCCAGAGCAATAACATTGCGATGCCAAAGAGCGCTGGCACTGCGATATCCAGAAGCTTTTGGCCCAAAGGGTTACGGGTCTTGAGACTTGCGACCCAGCCCACAACCAGCCATGAAACAGCTATTAGCGCTATGACGGATAGGATGCCTGTCATCATGTGGCTGCTCTTTCCGGCTTTACACCCATGCGTCGGTTCACAAGCTGTGCCGCGACGCCAATCAGCGCAACCAGCACAGCAGCCATCAGAGCAGCGGCAACAAGTGCTGCCCATATCTGCACGGTCTGGCCATAGTACGAGCCTGCAAGAAACCGGGCACCAAGACCGGCAACTGCACCGGTTGGCAATTCACCGACGATAGCCCCCACAAGGCTGATCGCGACGGCGATCTGCATCGATGTGAACAGGAATGGCATGGCCGCAGGCCAGCGCAGTTTCCAGAACACCTGCGATCTTGATGCATTATAGGTGCGCATGAGGTCGAGATGCATCACATCAGGCGATCTCAGCCCTTTCACCATACCGACCGCAACCGGGAAGAAAGAGAGATAGGTCGAGATGATAGCCTTGGGCAGCAAGCCCGATATGCCAATGGCATTCAGGACCACGATAATCATCGGCGCGATGGCAAGGATCGGGATCGTTTGTGAGGTGATGATCCATGGCATCAGGCTCTTGTCGAGTGTGCGGGAATGAACGATTCCGACTGCAAGAAGAACCCCCAGCGCCGACCCAAGCACAAAACCGAGCAGGGTAGACGATAATGTGACCCATCCGTGATAGATCAGGCTGCGCTTGGAACTCGGTTTGACCCCAAAGACGGTTTTCCAGATTTCTTCAGCTACTTGATGCGGTGCGGGCAGGACCGGACGGTCCTGATGCATCGTATTGGCAACAAGCGTCGAGAAAGTGATTTCTGTCCCTGCGCGTGTCGCCTGATCACGCTCAAACGGGGCGTTGAGCACCGCCGCCAGGCCGTACCAAAGCGCAATAATGACTGCGAGTATAGTCGCCACGGGGATAAATCTGTCGTGCAGAAAGCCTTTCATGGCCGATCTCCAGCACGATGCCGTTGAAAAGCGTCCTTATTCATGGATGTGCCCCAAACGCAAACCCTCACGGACGCGGTGGGCAATTTTCAGGAACGCTTCGGACTCCCTGATTTCAAGTGGTCTGTCCCGGCCAAGATCGCAATCGATGATTTCATGAATGCGGCCTGGGCGCGGGCTCATGACAACGATCTTGGTTGAGAGAAACACCGCTTCCGGGATGGAGTGTGTGACGAAAATCACTGTTTTGCGGGTTGCTGCCCAAAGCTTGAGAAGCTGTTCGTTGAGGTGATCGCGCACGATTTCGTCCAGAGCGCCGAAGGGCTCGTCCATCAGCAGCATATCAGGATCGAATGATAATGCGCGGGCTATCGATGCGCGCTGTTGCATGCCACCGGAAAGCTGCCAGGGATATTTTTTGTCAAAGCCTGAGAGATTGACGAGCGCGAGGTTCTTTTCGATCCGCTCGCGCCGTTCTGCCTTGGAGAACCTCATAATCTCCAGCGGCAGGCTGATATTGTCTTCGATGGTGCGCCACGGAAACAGAGCGGCCGCCTGAAATACGTAACCATAGGACCGGTCGAGACGGGCTTGCTCCGGTGTTTTGCCGTTGACCGTGACAGAACCTGATGTCGGTTCCTCCAGGTCGGCCACCACACGCATCAGCGTAGTCTTGCCGCATCCCGAAGGTCCGATGAAGGAAACGAACTCGCCGCGCTTGACGGCAAGATCAATATTGGACAGCGCATGGACAGGTCCGTCATTCGTCTCGAAGACGAGCGACAAGTCTTTGATGTCGATCACTGTCTGCGCATTTGCCTCGCCCCTCTCCGGGGCCATGCTGTCATTCAAGTTCATGCGTGGTTCCCGAAGCTGGACGATGGCCATGTCTCAGACCCCTATCGGCATATGTTCGGCGCTGCGTTCCACCTTGCGCGGCGCAACGATTTCCTTCCATTGTGACAGCGCCCGATTGACGGCACCGTTCGGCTCGCGCTCGACGAAGCGCCCGTCACCTGGCTCTGCCGTGACGTGTCCCTTGTCGAAAGCGATACGTCCGCGTGAAAGCGTCGTCCTCGGCAGGCCCTTGAGCTCAAAACCTTCAAACACGTTGTAATCAATCGAGGAAAGCTGTGTTTGTGCAGAAACCTTCTTGATTGCCTCCGGATCCCAGATGACAAGATCAGCGTCAGCACCCGGCAGCACTGCGCCTTTCTGCGGATAGATGTTCAAGATCTTGGCAATGTTTGTCGAGGTGACAGCAACAAATTCATTTGGCGTCAGGCGACCAGTGCGCACGCCGCGCGACCACAACACAGGCATACGTTCTTCCAGACCACCCGTTCCATTCGGAATCTTGGTGAAATTGCCGATGCCGTAACGCTTCTGTTCAGTAGTGAATGCGCAATGGTCGGTTGCAACGCATTGCAGGCTTCCGGCCGCAAGGCCGGCCCAGAGACTATCCTGATTGACCTTGTCACGGAATGGCGGCGACATCACCCGGCGTGCCGCATAATCCCAATCCTTGTTATGATATTCGCTTTCGTCCAGCGTCAGATGCTGGATCAGCGGCTCGCCGAACACGCGCATACCCTTTTGCCGGGCGCGGCGGATCGCTTCATGGCTCTGTTCGCAGGAAACATGCACGACATAGAGCGGAACGCCTGCCTGATCGGCAATCATGATCGCGCGATTGGTTGCTTCACCCTCCACTTCCGGCGGACGTGAATAGGCATGGGCTTCCGGTCCGTCATTGCCTTCGGCCATCAGCTTGGCTTGTAACTGCGCAACGATATCGCCGTTTTCAGCATGGACGAGCGGCATGGCGCCCAGTTCAGCACAACGCTGGAACGATGCGAACATCTCGTCATCATTCACCATCAACGCGCCCTTATAGGCCATGAAGTGTTTGAAGGTGTTGATGCCGCGCTTCACCACTTCGGCCATTTCGTTGAACGTGCGCTCGTTCCAGCCGGTAATCGCCATGTGGAACGAATAATCGGTGCGCGCCTTGCCAGCCTTCTGGAACCACTCCTGAAGCGCGTCGAGCAGATTGCCCTCAGAATCGGGCAGCACGAAATCGACCACCATCGTCGTCCCGCCGGAAAGGGCAGCCGCCGTTCCAGTATCGAAATCGTCGGAAGAATAGGTCCCCATGAAGGGCATTTGCAGATGGGTGTGCGGGTCGATACCACCCGGCATGATATAACAGCCGGATGCATCTATGACTTCATCGCCGGAGAGATTGTCGCCGACAGCAACGATCTTTTCGCCTTCGATGAGAACATCGGCTTTAAAGGTGCGGTCAGCCGTGATGACGGTTCCGCCTTTGATGACCTTTGCCATTGTTCGTCGTTCCCCTTTTTGGTTTTGTTGCGAACAGTAGCAGTAGTGGATGGTTGTGAAATCAGCTTACAATTTCAGCAGTCTCCAATACCGCATGCAGAAGCACGTCGGTTCCCGCCGACGCCCATTCCTTCGAAATATCCTCGTCTTCATTATGGCTGAGCCCGTCCACGCATGGGCACATGACCATGGCCGTTGGTGCGACGCGATTGACCCAGCAGGCATCGTGGCCTGCGCCGGAAACGATGTTGCGATGGCTGTAGCCTAGCCGCTCTGCTGCATTGCGGATCGCCACCACACAACCATCATCAAAGGTCACCGGGTCGAAATGTCCGGCCACTTCAATCTCGATGCCGATGTCCAGTTCTGCGGCAATCTTCGGCGCTTCCTTTTCAAACCGCGTTTTCATGTCATCCAGCACATCCTGGTTGGGCGAACGGAAATCCACGGTGAAAACGATCTGACCCGGAAGCACATTGCGTGAATTGGGTGAAACGTCGATATGGCCGACGCCGCCAACTGCATCCGGCTGGTGGGACATGGCGATTTCGTTGACGAGCTGCAGCATCTTGCCGAGGCCAAGGCTCGCATTCTTTCGCATCTTCATAGGCGTAGAGCCGGTATGCGCCTCCTTGCCGGTTAAGGTCACCTGCAGCCACCACAGCCCCTGACCGTGCGTGACAACACCGATATCCTTGTGCTCAACTTCAAGGATTGGTCCCTGTTCGATATGAAGCTCGAACATCGCATGGATTTTGCGCTGCCCGACCGGTTCATCGCCTTTCCAGCCGATGCGCTCCAGTTCGTCTCCGAATTTCTTGCCTTTGGCGTCGGTGCGCTGATAGGCCCAGTCCTGCTTGTGGACACCAGCAAAAACACCGGATGAGAGCATCGCCGGGGCAAATCGTGTGCCTTCCTCATTCGTCCAGTTGACGACGACGATTGGCCGCTTTGTCTTGATATTCATATCGTTGAGCGTGCGCATGACTTCGAGGCCGCCGAGCACGCCCAGCACGCCATCGAATTTACCGCCCGTCGGCTGCGTGTCGAGATGGCTGCCCATATAGACCGGATCGGCATCCGTATCTTCGCCGGGGCGGAAGAAGAACATATTCCCCATCGTGTCTACGCCCATGGAAAGTCCGGATTTTTCGCACCAGCTCTGAAACAGTTTGCGGCCTTCGCCGTCCTCATCGGTCAAGGTCTGGCGGTTATTGCCACCGCGCACACCCGGGCCGATCTGGGCCATGTCCATCAGACTGTCCCAAAGACGATCGCCATTGACTCTAAGATTGCTGGTGAGCACCATGCGCTCTGCCTCCGCATTATGTATGTGCGTTTAAATTCGGGCCATTATACTTCTAGCCCGTATCCACCCGCCAATATATGTTCCCACGACCCGGCTCTTTGGCCACAATATTCTTGCCTTGCGGCCAAAAACTTGACTAGTTGGTCAAATTGCAGGCTAGAAGAGCGTTTGAATATGGTCAAGCGCTTTTGAAAAATTCTACACTGCTGAAAGGTGTCAAATGGCCACAGCTCCTTCAGACTCACGAACCGACACGGTTGAAAACGAGAAGATGTCGAACGACAAGTCGGAAGGCGCGACGCGCATTCAGGGTATAAATCGCAGGCTTATCCTCGATGCAGCGCTGGAGGTTTTTTCCGCCTATGGCTTTCGCGGTTCGACGGTCGACCAGATCGCCGAGAAGGCAGGCATGTCGAAGCCAAACCTGCTTTATTATTTCCCGCGCAAGCAGAATATTTATGTGACCGTGCTGGAAGATACGCTTGCCACCTGGCTGGAGCCTTTCGAACACATTAATCCGGACGGTGATCCGCTGGAAGAATTGCGGCGCTACATTGCTGTGAAGCTTGAAATGTCGGCGAAGAAACCGGAGGCTTCGCGCCTTTTCGCCAATGAGATACTGCATGGCGCTCCGGCGATTTCTGACTTTCTCAAAGGGCACCTGAAGCAACTGGTCGATGAAAAAGCGGCAGTCATTCATCGATGGATTGCTGAAAAACGCTTGGCTCCGGTCGATCCTTATCATCTGATTTTCACCATATGGGCGGTAACGCAGCACTATTCGGATTTTTCCGTGCAGGTCGGGGCCGTTCTCGGCAGGCGGTCGGAGGAGGCCGGTTTTTATGATGAGACGGCCAAAGCGGTGAGTGCCATTATTCTTGACGGAATCCGCCCACGAAACGAAAATTCGTCATCATGAAAACGATTCTTATTGCAGCAGCCATTGTCCGTGATGAAGCGGGCCGTTTCCTCCTCGTGCGCAAGCGCGGCAGCGAGATTTTCTTCCAGCCAGGCGGCAAGATTGA
Organism: Brucella cytisi; assembly: GCF_038433355.1. NCBI lineage: Bacteria > Pseudomonadati > Pseudomonadota > Alphaproteobacteria > Hyphomicrobiales > Brucellaceae > Brucella > Brucella cytisi. The sequence continues at coordinate 304,408 of NZ_JBCAUP010000004.1, read as the reverse complement.
TGCGGGCGAGCAGCCTGAAACAGCCCTTATCCGCGAAATCGAGGAGGAACTCGGCATTCGCATTGCCGAGAGCCAGTTAAGCTATGCTGCGAAAATGTCAGCGCCTGCAGCTAACGAGCTCGACGCCACGGTTGAAGCCAAGTTGTTTCATCTCACGCTGAAGGAAGGGCAGGTGCCTGCCGCTTCCAGCGAGATTGAAGAACTGATCTGGATCAAAGCTGGCGATCAAAGCCGTCCCGTTGCCCTGCTTTCGCAGAGCATTCAGGCGCGGTTTTCGGATGCAGTTTAAGCACTCTCGACGCGATTTCCTTCGCGATCGAACAGATGGAGATGCTGTGCCGGGAAGCTCACCTGAATGGAACCCTGCGCATGAAGCGCATCGCGATCCAGCGTGAAAATCTTGAACGGCAATCCATGCAGGCTGAGATGCAGAATAATGCCGAAGCCAGTCGGCTCGACCAGATCGACACCAGCCGTCAGACCTGCTGAATTCTCGATATGCACATGCTCGGGACGAACGCCGAGTGTGGCGTTCGCGCCATCCTTGAGTTTTACGGGCTGCGGCAATGCGATGAGCGTGCCGTCCTTGAGTTTCAGACGCGGGCCACTATCCTGTTCAAGATAGGTCACATCGAGGAAGTTCATGGCGGGTGAGCCGATGAAACCTGCCACGAAGAGATTGGCCGGGTGGTCATAAAGCTCAAGTGGAGAGCCGACCTGCTGCACCACACCGCCATGCATGGCGACGATACGATCGGCCAAAGTCATGGCTTCGATCTGGTCATGTGTCACATAGATGGATGTGGCGTTCAGCTCGCCATGCAGTTTCTTGATTTCGGCACGCATCTGCTCGCGCAGGCGTGCATCGAGGTTGGAAAGCGGTTCGTCAAAGAGGAAGGCCTTGGGCTGACGCACAATGGCGCGCCCCATGGCAACACGCTGACGCTGACCACCGGAAAGCGCTTTCGGGCGTCGTTCCAGCAAAGGCTCAAGGCCAAGTTTGGCGGCGGTCGATTTGATGGCGCTTGCGATCTTTTCTTTCGGCGTTTTACGCAGCCGCATACTGTAGCTCATATTGTCGGCAACACTCATATGCGGGTAGAGCGCATAGGACTGAAACACCATCGCAATATCGCGGTCTTTAGGTGCCAGTTCATTGACGCGCTTGCCACTGATCTGCACCTGACCGGCGGTGATGTCTTCAAGGCCTGCAATCATGCGCAGCAATGTGGATTTGCCACAGCCTGACGGGCCGACCAGCACGATGAATTCGCCATCTTTGATCTCAAGGTCAACGCCGTGCAGAACAGCATGTTCGCCATAGCTTTTGCGGACTGACTGAATATCGATGGAAGCCATAGGGAAAAATCCTTTCAGCCTTTGACCGCGCCAGCCGTGAGGCCCTGCACGAGATATCGTTGAATGAGGAAGAAGAAGAGACAGGCCGGGATTAGCGCGAGCACGCCCGCTGCCATCATCTGTCCGAAATCGACCGAGAACTTTGAGACGAAGCTCAAAAGCCCGACCGGGAACGTGGCTGAATCATTGCCGGAAATCAGCATCAGCGCGAACAGAAGCTCGCTCCACGCTGCGGTGAAAACAAAGCCGAGCGTTGCTGCAATACCGGGCAGGGTTAGCGGCAGGATGATCTGGCGGAAAGCCATGAACTGCGTTGCACCGTCGATCTTGGCGGCTTCTTCGAGATCCTTCGGAATGCCGTCGAAGAACGATTGCATCAGGAAGGTTGCAAAAGGCACATTGAATGCCGAATAGACGATGATGAGGCCGATCAGGCTGTTGGTGAGACCGAGCGGCGCCATGATCTTGTAGATCGGCGCGATCAGCATCACGAGCGGAAACATCTGCGTCAGCAGCATCAGCGCTACAATCCAGTATTTGGCACGGAAGTTGAACCGTGAAAGCGCATAGCCGGACAGCGATGCCAGTAGCGTAACGATGATAGCGGTTGAGCCGGACACGATCAGGCTGTTGCGGAAGAACAGCGGAAATGAGCTGTTATTCAACACATGGCTGAAGTGATCGAACGTCATGCGTGATGGCCAGAGCCGCACGCCTTCGCTGTAAAGCAAATCATTGGGCGTGACGGAAACCTTCACCAGCCAGAAGATCGGAAACAGCGCGAACAGAACAAACAGCAGAATGGCAATGCGATGCGCGCCGACAAGGAGGAGTTTACGGTTGGTCATGGCCTCAGTCCTTGCTCAGCAGCGTCTGGCGCAACAGCACGATGAGCATTGAATAGACCATCAGCAGGACAAGCAGGACCATCGCAATAGCCGAGGCGTAGCCGAAATCGAGCCGTTTGAAGGCCTGCGTGAAGATGTAGCTGGCGACGATCTGTGTCCGGTCGGCAGGGCCGCCACCGGTCATCACGACAATCAGATCGGCACTGTTGGCGATCCAGACGGTGCGCAGCAAAATGGTGATAGCCATGGTTGGCGCAAGGTAAGGAAGCGTGATCGAGAGAAAACGCTGCACGGGGCCAGCGCCATCGATCGCTGCTGCTTCATAAAGATCGCGCGGGATAGCCTGCAAGGCGGCCAGCATGGTGATGGCAAAGAACGGAATACCCCACCACACACCGGCGGTAATGATACCCCACATGGCCAGATTAGGGTCGGACAGGATGTTGTCTGGTGCGCTCAGAATGCCGATTGCATGTAGCCAGTGTGGCAGCGGGCCGATCACCGGATTAAACAGCCATGCCCAGTTAAGGCCGGTGAGGAAAGTCGGCACAGCCCATGGCAGGAAGATCAATGCCTGCGCAATGCCGCGTCCGGCAAATGGTTTGTCGAGCAGCAGGGCAAGAATAAGCCCGAACACGAATTGCAGCAGCACCGAACAGCCAGTCCACCAGAGTGTGTTCTTCAAGGAACGATAGAAAGCCTGATCCGTCGCAAGTTCGCGGAAATGATCAAGCCCTACATAGCCACCCGAAAACGGGTTAAGCAACTGAATGTCGCGAAAGGCATAGGAGACGCCGAGGACCAGCGGAACCAGCATGATGGCGCCGATAAGGATCAGTGCGGGGGCACTGTAGAGATAAGGTTCGGAGGCGTGCGCAAGTCGCTGCAGAAAGCTGCGGCGGTCCTGCCTTGGCACGTCGTTGCGCACCGGGGCCTTTATGGAAGCGGTGTCATTCATCATTTTTCCCTTCGCGGGGCTGCATCATTCGCTTCGCAGGCGCGGTTGTTCCACGCCCGCAAGCTGTTCATGGTGCTATTGCTTTGAAAGGTGCTTCTGTTGTGCCTTGGTCAGATATTCAGCCCACTGGTCGGCCAGCTGATCCGGCGTAATGTCACCGAGAAGCGCTTCCTGCGAGGTCTTGATGACGAGCGAATCCTTGAAGAAGGCAAATTCTTCCAGATAGGTCGGCATGACGGTCGGAACGACGTTCTTGTCAGCCAGTTCATCGAACCAGCCCTTGAACTGCTCGCCGCTATAGAACGGATCGTTCTGAGCAGATTTGAGAACCGGCAATGCACCGGTGCGCTTGTTCCATTCAATATTGCCTTCCGGACCTTCAAGCATCGAGATCAGCTTCCAGGAGAGGTCCTTGTTCTTGCTGGCGCTCATCATCGACCAGCCGGCAAAACCGATGGTCGGGAAGGTCTTGCCGTCCGGGCCCTTTGGCATGATGGTGACGCCGAAATCTTCCGGCTTCATGCGTTCGGCAATGGCGATCAGTGCATCCGGGTCTTGGTTGAGGAAGGCGCAGGTGCCGCTATAGAAACCGGCGACGGTTTCGTTGAAGCCCCAGTTAACGCTGTCCTTCGGTGCAAGGCCGTTCTTGTAGAGATCGACCATCCAGGTGATGCCCTTTTTCCAGCCTTCGCTGTTCATGGTCGAGGTGCCGTCTTCGTTGAAGAACTTATTGTCACCGGCCATGGATGCGGCAAAAATCACCCAGCCATTGAGGCCACCGGGGCCACCACGCATACAGAAGCCGGACTTGCCGGGAAGGGCTGCGATCTTTTTGGAGGCTTCGACAAATTCGTCCATCGTCTTTGGCGGCTCGGACACACCAGCCTCAGACAGCAGCTTCTTGTTGTAGAACATGGCGTTCAGATAGAAGCCGTAAGGCAGCGTATAGGCTGTGTTGTTGACGCTGCGGCCAAGCTCAAGCGCGCGCTCGGTCAGGTCTGGCGTGGTTTCCCACTTTTCGAGATATGGCTCGAGGTTTTCCAGCATGCCATTATTGGCATAGAGCGACACCCATGTGTCCGGCATTTCCATGACGTCAGGAATTTCACCTGCCGAAACCATGGTCGCGAATTTCTGGAAGGATTCACCCCATGGCAGCGAAATGATTTCGACCTTGGTGCCCGGATTGGCTGCCTCAAACTTGGCAACGATGGATTCAAGCGTCTTGGTGCGCTCCGGGCTGGTAATGACTTCAACAAGCTTCAGATTGGTATCGGCAAGCGCCGTACCGCTTAAAAGCATGGTTGCGAATGCGGCTGCTATTAGTTTTTTCATTACAGTTCCCCTTATTGCTCCTCACTAGATATTCGTTATTCGGTCGATGCTGCGAGCGCTCCTTCAATATCCCGCCACAGCGCTTCCGTTCCTTCCAGTCCGACATGCAGGCGCACGGAGCGCGGGTCGATGCCGAACGTATGTGCCGAATTTGGCTGTGCTTTCTGCTGCAGCACGACTTCGCCCGGCACGATCAGGCTTTCATGTCCGCCCCAGCTCACGCCGAGCTTGAACAGATCGAGATGATTGCAGAATTCGCGAATGTTCACGCCTTCCCGAAAGATGACCGAGAACAGGCCGGACGTGCCCTTGAGCCCCGCAGGCAGACGATTGGCGAGTGCCGGGTGGCAGACGGTTTCAACCACATCCAGCGCCTGAAGACGCTTCGCAATTTCCAGTGCCGAAGCCTCATGCGCCTTCATGCGCGTCGGCAAGGTGCGCATACCGCGCACCAGAAGCCACGCATCAAACGGTGAAAGCTTGCCGCCGAGATATGGATAGGTTTCTGCGCGGATTGCATTGATCAGCTCTTTCGAGCCCGTCACGACACCGGCCACGACATCGCTATGGCCACCAAGATATTTCGATGCTGAATGCACGACGAGGTCAACGCCAAGCGCCAGCGGGCGCTGGAAGATCGGGCTGGCCCAGCTGTTGTCGATGATGCTCAACACGCCATGCTGTTTGGCAATCGTTGCCAAGACGCCGACATCATGGGCTTCCATGACCCAGCTCGTCGGGCTTTCCATATAGAAGAGCTTTGCACCGGGCAGGGCTTTTGCAACCGCTTCCTCGTCACGTCCGTCGACATAATCGACCTGCACCTGCATACGCTTCACAATGGTGCCAAACAGGCGGAATGCATCCGGGTAGACATGACGTACCGCAACAATGCGATCACCGGGATTGACGAAGGCCAGCACACTTGAAGAGATCGCAGCCATGCCGCTGGCAAAGCCCAGCGCGTCTTCGCCGCCTTCGAGTTTTGCCAGCATTTCTTCAAATGCCCGCACGGTCGGATTGAGGCCGCGCGTGTAGATTGGGCGAACCTTTTCGCCGCGATAAGAGGCGACCATGTCGTCATAGCTTGGGAAGGTGAAAAGCGAGGTCTGCACGATGGGTGGAACCACGGCGTCGTAGGCATTGCTTTCATCATGAGCAACCGTAAGTGCTGCAAAATCCAGCGGATCCATCCCGTCGGTCATTTGGACATTTCCTTGATGTCTTCCTCGACAATGCCGAGGATCTTGAGTGTTTCCTGCCGTGCGGCTTCAGGGTCCTGAGCCACGATGGCGTTAAAAAGCGTGCGGTGGAACGGAAAGGTCCGCCGCGCGAAGTCGATCCGCTCGAACGGATGATCCCAGAAGTGCAAGAAGGCTTCACGCATCTGTTCGAGCAATTGTCTGAAAAGCGGATTATGGGTCGCGTCGTAAATGGCGAGGTGAAACGCCAGATCTTCGGGGCCCGACGTGCCTTCCGAGATGTGAACGCGTTCCATCTCATTGAGATTGCGTTCGATGATGACGAGGTCTTCCGCCGTGCGTTTGCGCGCGGCGACCATGCTGGCCTCGGCTTCGATGCCACGGCGCACTTCAAGCGATTGCAGCAATGCATCGCGCAATTGCGCGGGGTCGAATGAGAGAGGCATATGAATGGTTGCCGCCGAAATCGGCTTGAGCAGATAGGTGCCGCTGCCTTTGCGGGCTTCGATCACACCCAGAGCCTGAAAGTGCCGGATTGCTTCGCGAATGGTGGAGCGCCCCACGGCCAGCGCGGTCATCAATTCGCGTTCGGCGGGAAGGCGATCTCCGGCCTGAAGCTGCGCTGTCGCGATGTAGTTGGCGAGCGCATCCGTTACCTGTCGGGCGCGATCCATCGGCGGTAATGGAGCTATCTGCAGCAGCCTGCGATCTTTCATTCTACCTCCATTTAACAGATTGGCTCAGAGATCAGCCCAGAGTCTCTACGCGCAATCAGGTCAGAGCCGATTCCCTTATTGGTTCTTAAATTGGTCTGACATCATAGTAATATCGACAGGAATTTGCGGCTGTCAAGAACGGTTTATTTGCACGTGAATAGACTGTTCGCATGCGCATGCTTTTCCGATTGCGCTTCGGCAAGCTTGCTCCTATCAATCGGGAAAGAGGAGTGTGGCATGTTGCATGCCGCGATGGAGGAAATACCCATGCATTTGAATGCATCCGAGAAACGGACGCTTGGCCGTACCAGCCTGACTGTAACCGCGCTTGGTCTGGGAACCGCGCCTTTGGGCGGGCTTTATGCCCCGGTTTCGCGTGCTGATGCGGACGCTTTGCTGGAAGCCGGTTGGGAGAGCGGTATCCGTTATTTCGACAGCGCACCAATGTATGGTTATGGCCGATGCGAGCACCTTCTTGGCGATATGCTGCGCGAAAAGCCCGAACGCGCTGTCGTTTCAACCAAGGTCGGGCGTCTGATGACCAATGAACGCGCTGGTCGCACGCTGCCGCCATCGCCGCCAAAGAATCCGCTCGATTCGGGCTGGCATAATGGCCTCAATTTCCGTGAGGTTTTCGATTACAGCTATGACGGCGTCATGCGCAGCTTCGATGACAGCCAGCAGCGCCTCGGCTTTCCGGAAATCGATCTTCTGTATGTCCATGACATCGGCCGCGTAACCCATGCCGACAGGCATGAGTTTCACTGGAACGCGCTGACCAGGGGCGGTGGTTTTCGTGCGCTGACCGAGTTGCGCGCGGCAGGTAATATCAAGGGCTTTGGTCTTGGTGTGAACGAATGGCAGATCATTCGCGATGCGCTGGAAGAAGCCGATCTCGACTGCTCGCTTCTCGCGGGCCGCTATTCACTGCTTGATCAGGTTTCGGAAAAAGAGTTCCTGCCGCTAGCGCAAAAGCGTGGCATGGCGCTGGTGATTGCTGGTGTGTTCAACTCCGGCATTCTGGCAGCACCGCGCGGCGGAGAACGGAAGTTCGATTATGCCGACGCGTCTGATGAAATCATTGCTCGCACCAATCGCCTGCATGATATTTGCGATCAGTTTAATGTGCCGCTTGCCGCTGCCGCCATGCAGTTTCCGTTGAGGCATGAGGCCGTCAGCTCCATTCTGATCGGTGTACGTTCACCTGAACAGATCAGGCAAAATGTGGTCTGGTTCGAGCAGTCGATCCCGGATGAGCTCTGGACCATGCTTCGCTCGGAAGGCCTCATTTCCTGATCATGACTTCCAAAATTCTCTGTGTCGGTGCCCTCACAATGGACACCATTTTCCGCCTCGACACGCTTCCCGAACAGGCAGGCAAATATCTGCCGCGCGAAGCGGTCGAGATTGCAGCTGGCATGGCCTCGAGCGCCGCTGCCGCGATTGCCCGGCTTGGCGGGGACGTGGCGCTCTGGGCTTCTGCCGGGGTTGATCCAGTGGGCGATCGCGCCGTCGCAGAACTGGAAGCCGAAGGCATTGATTGTTCCTATATCCGACGGCTGGAAGGCGCACGCACGGCATTTTCTTCGATCTTCGTCGATGCGAATGGTGAACGCATTATCGTGCCGTTTTATGATCGCAAACTTGCGAGCCCGTCTGATCCGGTGCCGCCGATTGTGGCGCGAGCCTATGCGGCTGTAATGACCGATGTGCGCTGGCCATGGGCTGCTGAAACTGCGCTGCGTGCTGCGCGCGATGCCGATATTCCGGCCATTCTGGATGCCGATACCGCACCCGTCGAACTGTTGGAAACGCTGCTGCCGCTTGCAACTCATATTGTTGCATCGGAGCCTGCTGCCATCAGCGTCGCGGGCACGGCGGATTTGCGTGAATGTGTCCGTATTCTTGCCAATCGCTATGGTGTCTTCACGTCTGTCACGGCTGGAGTGGATGGTTGCTATTGGGCCGACGGTGCTGGTCAATCCGTTTCGCATGTGGCTGGTTTCGAGGTGGATGCAGTCGATACGCTGGCTGCAGGCGACGTGTTCCATGGCGCTTTCGCGCAAGGTCTGGTGGGGGGAAAGCCGATGACCGACATCATCTGCTTTGCCAATGCTGCCGCCGCCATCAAATGCGCGCGCTTTGGCGGACGTGCCGGTTCGCCAAGCAAAACAGAAGTTCTTTCCTTCATCGAAACCGGCGTTGTTCCAGTCCGATAAATTGAGCGTCTCCTGTCGTCCCCTCTCCCCTCCCTCATCATGAGCTGGTGCGAAGGACGAGGGGAGGCATTTGGTTCATTTTCCCTCGTCCTTCGAGGCGCTGTTTTCAACAGCTTCTCAGGATGAGGGAAGGAGAGGCCAGCGCTCGAATTCTGCATTCTTCCACGTTCTCCCAAAATCATGCGATTGCACACTGAACTCGAATTGACTCTTTACTAACATGTTAGTATGTGCAAGCTTAAAGTTCAAATTTGGGAGGAGCCAGTTTTGGCGCACAATCATTCAGGGCAGGAGCGTTTCGGGCTCTCTGCAGCGCTTACGACGCCATTCGATGCAGATGGCAAAATCGATGTCAGCCGTGCGCTGAAGCACGCACGCGCACGCCTCGACAGCGGCTGCTCAAGCGTAACCTTGTTTGGCACCACCGGCGAAGGGTCATCGATTGCCGATGCTGAGCGCGCAGCACTTCTCGACGCCTTCATCGCGCAGGGTTTCCCGGCTTCGAACATTGTTGTTGGCGTCATGGAAAACTCGATTGCCGATGCGGTCCTGCAGTCAGCCGATGCGCTGCGTCGCGGCTGCAAGGCTATTCTTCTGGCACCGCCTTCCTATTTCAAGAATCTCTCCGACGAAGGTCTGTTCAACTGGTTTTCAGCGGTGTTCAAAGGTCTGGGCAGCAATGCCCGCAGCATTATTCTCTACAACATTCCATCGGTTACCGCCGTAGAGCTTTCGGTCGATCTGATCAGCCGCCTGCGCGCAACTTTCGGTGACATCATCATCGGCGTGAAGGATTCGTCCGGTAACTGGGCCTATACGGAAAAGTTGCTTGCTGCGCACAAAGACATTGCGATCCTGATCGGCGATGAACGTGATCTTGCAGCCGGTGTGCGTCTCGGCGGGCAGGGTGCAATTTCCGGCATGGCCAATCTGTTCCCGGATCGCCTTTTGCGCATGATCAACGAGGGTCAGGACGATGCCGAACTGGTCGGCGCAGTACAGCAATTGCTGAACTATCCGGTAACGCCTGCGGTCAAGGCCATGGTGGCGCGTCATACGGGTGACAAGGAGTGGCGTCGCGTACGTGCACCGCTGATTTCACTGAATGATGCGGATTTCGATGCAATCGGCAGTGTATTCGACCGTTTGCATATGGCAAAAGCAGCTTAAGGGCGGCATAAGCAAACGGGACTAAGAGGGGACAGGCTTTGGCAGACGATCACAACGAACCAGTAAAATTGCGGGATAAGGCTTATCAGAGCTTCACCCAGCATTTGCTGGCGCGTGATTTTCATCCGGGCCAGTTCGTTTCGCAGCGCCAGCTCGTCACCATGACGGGCTTGCCACTGGGCGCGATCCGCGAACTGATCCCGCGCCTTGAGGCGGAAGGTCTTATCAAGACAGTGCCGCAGCGCGGGCTTCAGATCGCTCATATCGACCTCAATCTGATCCGCGAAGCGTTTCAGTTCCGCCTTTTCATCGAAAAGGAGTCGATTGCCATCTTCTGTCAGGCGGCTTCCGATGAGCTGTTGCGTTCGTTGCGCGCTGAACATGAAGACACTCTCAATCGCGCAATGAGCGAAGGTGAAACGCCGGAGCTTGAAGAACGGGCGCAGAATATCGACTGGAGCCTGCACGACACAATTGTCGGCTCGCTCGATAATGAGATCATCTGGCGTGCTTACCAGACCAATACGATCAAGATGCGCCTGATCAATCAGGAGCGCTTCCGCATCACCGGGCGTGTTATCCCGGTCATGCAGGAGCATCTCGCTGTCCTTGCTGCAATCGAAACACGCGATCCGCAGACAGCCATGGATGCCATCGCCGTTCACATCAACAATGCACGGAAGCTGGCTTTGCAGATTTAACAACCAGGGCCGCGCAAGAGGAGTTGCCGGGCCAGAAGAATGATAGGGCCAAGAAGCCATAGGGGAGGAGCATGTAATGAATCTATTACGTCCAACACGTCGTCAGTTTCTGGCGGGAACAGCGGCCATCGCCGCCTCGGGTGTCACGGGCATTAGCCCATCTTTCGCGCAGTCGGGCGCCCAGTCGACCGTTGACTGGAAGAAGTATGCTGGCACCACGCTTGAAGTAAATCTCATCAAGAGCCCGCGCGGCGAAATCCTTCAGAAATATCAGAAGGAATTCGAAGAGCTCACCGGCATCAAGGTCAATTCCGAGCAGATGCCGGAACAACAGCAGCGCCAGAAGGCGGTGATCGAGCTGACGTCTGGTCGTCCGAGCTTCGATGTCATTCACATCAGCTATCACGTTCAGAAGCGTCAGTTTGAAAAGGGTGGCTGGCTTGCTGACCTCAACCCGTTCCTGAAGGACCCGACGCTGACCGATGCATCACTCGCAGAAGATGATTTCGCGAGCGCTGGCCTGACATTCGCGAAGGATGCCAATGGCCGCTTTGGCGCGCTGCCTTTCTCGGTCGATTACTGGATCATCTACTGGAACAAGGAACTTTTTGCCGCCAAGGGCATCGAATTCCCGAAGACTTTTGAAGAATTGGTTGCGGCTGCAGAAGCGCTCACTGATCCATCAACCAGAACCTATGGTTTTGTCGCACGCGGCATGAAGAATGCCAATGCGCCGGTCTATACCAGCCTCCTGCTCGGCTATGGCAAGCAGTCGGTTGACGCGGACGGCAATCTGCAGACGGATTCGGCTGAAGGCATTGAAGCCGCCAAGCTCTATCAGCGCCTGATGACCAAATCGGCACCTCCCGGCGTTGCGGGCTTCAACTGGGCTGAATGCCAGTCGAACTTCCTGCAGGGCCGTGTCGGCATGTGGCTCGACGGTATCGGCTTTGCGCCACCGCTCGAAGACCCGAACAAGTCGCGTGTTGTCGGCAAGGTTGGTTATGGCGTCATGCCAGCAGGCCCGAATGCACAGGCAGCACCAACCACCGGCGACGGTATCGGCGTGACCGAAGCTTCCAAGAACAAGGAAGCCGCTTATCTCTATTGCCAGTGGGCCATTTCCAAGGAAATGGGTGCGCGCCTGTTGCAGTCGGGATCTGGTGTTCCGTTCCGCAAGTCGGTAATCGATGATGAAGCTGTGCGCAAAGGCGTCACCATGCCAGCGGGCTGGGTGGAAGCTCTGTCGAAATCTGCCCCGATCAGCCAGCTCTGCCTGCCGGTCATCGTACCTGTCACGGAATTCCGCGACATCATCGGTGTCGGCCTCACCAATCTGTTGAATGGTGCTGACGCAGAAACTGAAATGAAACGCGCGACGGAAGAATTCCGTCCGGTCCTCGCACGGAGCGAAGGAAAATGACATCTGCTGCCCCGATCGGTGCAAAAACGGAAGCTGCTGCCAATGCAGCTTCCTCCACCAAGACTGGCAAGAGCCGCTTGCGGCCAAGTTACTGGCCATTTGTTCTTCCAGCCTTGATCACCGTCGGGGCGGTGATTGTCTTCCCATGGGTGTTTACGCTCTGGATGAGTGCAAACCAGTGGCAGCTCGGCGGGGAGCAGAGCTTTGTCGGCTTCGACAATTATCTGCGTCTTGCAGCCGATATGCGCTTCTGGGAATCCATGTGGCATACGCTTGTTTATACGGTTCTCTCGGTCGTGGCGCCAATGATACTGGGCACGATTGCAGCGCTGGTCTTTGACAGCAAATTGCCGATGCGCGGGCTGTTGCGCGGCATCTTTGTTATGCCGATGATGGCAACGCCGGTTGCGGTCGCCCTTGTCTGGACAATGATGTATCACCCGCAGCTTGGCGTGCTGAACTATCTCCTGTCGCTGATCGGTATTGCGCCACAGGAGTGGATCTTTAATCAGAGCACGGTTATCCCGTCGCTGGTGCTGGTTGAAACCTGGCAGTGGACGCCGCTGGTGATGCTCATTGTGCTGGGTGGCCTTGCTTCCATGCCGCGCGATCCGTTTGAAAGTGCGGAAATCGATGGCGCCAATGGCTGGCAGAAATTCCGCTATATCACGCTTCCGATGATCCTGCCGTTTATCATGGTGGCTGTAATCATCCGCTCGATTGATGCGCTGAAAAGCTTCGACATCATCTATGCGATGACGCAGGGCGGCCCCGGAACGGCATCGGAAACCATCAATATCTATCTCTATAACGTGGCGTTTTCCTATTACGACATTGGCTATGGATCGGCGATTGCCGTGGTGTTTTTCATTGTCATTATCGCCATGTCGATGATCCTTCTGGCCCTGCGCCAGCGGACCAAGTGGAACTCGTGAGGACCGACCATGGCACGTAAGTCAATTCTATCTAAGCTTGGCACGGCACTCATGGTTTTCGTGATCGTGTCGCCCGCAATCTTCTTCTTCGTCTGGATGCTGTCGCTTTCGTTGAAATATGAAATCGACAACGGCGCTTATCCGCCAATCCTGATTCCTGACCGCATAGCATGGTCGAACTATACCGGGATTTTTGAGACAAACGACTTCCTGCTCTATTTTTGGAACAGTATTCTCGTCACCGGAACCGCCACTTTACTGGCATTGCTGGTTGGTGTTCCGGCAGGTTACGGCATCGCACGTCTGCGCGCCAACAAGTCGGCAATCGTCATCATGATTGCGCGTATGACGCCGGGTCTGTCTTACCTGATCCCGCTGTTCCTTCTGTTCCAGACGCTGGGACTGCTCGGCACGCTCTGGCCGCAGATCATTATCCATCTGGTTGTCACCGTTCCCATCGTGATTTGGATCATGATCGGCTATTTCGAGACAACACCGTTGGAGCTTGAAGAAGCCGCCATTATCGATGGTGCATCCTCGTGGCAGGTGTTCAGAAAAGTGGCACTTCCCATCGCCAAGCCCGGCGTTGTGGTGTCGCTCATCCTTGCGGTGATCTTCTCGTGGAACAATTTCGTTTTCGGCATCGTGCTTGCAAGTCGCGAGACACGCACCCTGCCGGTCGCAGTTTACAACATGCTGTCCTTTGAACAGGTCAGCTGGGGTCCGCTTGCCGCCGCAGCCCTCGTGGTCACATTGCCGGTCCTGTTGCTAACTGTTTTCGCACAGCGCCAGATCGTTGCAGGTCTGACAGCAGGCGCCGTCAAATAAGAGTTGAGGTTTAAGATGGCATCTGTATCCATCCGAAATGCAATCAAGAAATATGGCAATGTCGGCGTGTTGCACGGCGTATCAGTGGATATTCAGGACGGCGAATTTGTCGTGCTGGTCGGCCCGTCGGGTTGTGGCAAGTCAACGCTTTTGCGCATGATCGCAGGACTTGAAGAAATCAGCGATGGCGAAATCGCCATCGGCCCGCGTGTGGTCAATGATCTGCGCGCCAAAGAGCGCGATATTGCCATGGTGTTCCAGAATTATGCGCTCTATCCGCATATGACGGTGGCTGACAATATGGGCTTTGCGCTCATGCTGAAAAATGCACCGAAGGAAGAACGCGACAGCCGCGTCAATCGTGCAGCGGAAATCCTCGGCCTCAACAAGCTGCTCGACCGCTTCCCGCGCCAGCTTTCCGGTGGTCAGCGCCAGCGTGTGGCGATGGGCCGTGCGATCGTGCGCGATCCGCAGGTCTTTTTGTTCGATGAGCCGCTATCCAATCTCGACGCTAAATTGCGCGTGCAGATGCGCGGCGAAATCAAGAGTCTGCATCAGCGTCTGAAGACCACCACGATTTACGTCACCCACGACCAGATCGAAGCCATGACCATGGCTGACAAGATCGTTGTCATGCGTGATGGTCTGGTGGAACAAATCGGCGCACCGCTCGATCTTTATGACCGCCCGGCCAATATGTTTGTCGCGGGCTTCATCGGTTCCCCATCGATGAACTTCGTAAACGGCAAGATCGAGGAAGGCTCGTTTGTGGCTGACGGTGGATTCCGCATGGCCCTGCCGGAAGGCGATTATGCAAGTCTTTCGGGCAAGGCCGTTTATGGTATGCGCCCTGAGCATATGAAGATTGCAGAGCAGGGCGTGCCAGTCACGGTTGATATTGTCGAGCCGACTGGCTCGGAAATTATGGTCATGGGCAAGCTCGGCGATCAGCCGATTACCTGCCTGTTCCGCGAACGCCTGACCGTGCGTCCCGGCGATGTGCTGACCATTGCGATTGATCCAGCAACAAGCCATGTGTTTGAGCCGGAAAAAGGCAAACGCGTCAGCCGTTAAAAACTAAATATCAAAAAGAAAACGCCGGGTAAAAAGCCCGGCGTTTTTGACATTTGTTTTACGCGCATCTTATCCGAAAACCGGTTCCCACTTTTCGGGATGCGCTCTATTCCGCCGCTTCTTTGACCGCCATCGGATTGTTCGGATGGGTTGTCCAATTGGCATATTGTGCCGGGATTGGTGCCTTGGTGCGTGGATCGAAATCTCCGATCTGCTCCATGGTGATGCAATCCTCGACCGGGCAGACATTGACGCAGAGATTGCAGCCAACGCATTCCTCATCGATCACCTCAAAGTGCCGCGCACCATTCACCAGACTGGTGATTGCCTGATGCGAGGTATCTTCGCAGGCAATATGGCAACGGCCGCACTTGATGCAAGAATCCTGATCAATCCGTGCTTTGGTGACATAATTGAGGTTGAGATACTGCCAGTCGCTGACATGCCCCACCGCCATGCCGCGGAAATCATCGAGCGTCTGATAGCCTTTGCTGTCCATCCAGTCGGAAAGACCATCGATCATTTCTTCAACGACCTTGAAGCCATAGGTCATAGCAGCGGTACAGACCTGAACCGTGCCGCAGCCGAGCGCGATAAATTCGGCAGCATCGCGCCATGTGGTAATCCCGCCAATGCCTGAAATCGGCAGGCCGTAGGTTTCAGGATCGCGTGCGATTTCAGCCACCATGTTCAGCGCAATCGGCTTGACGGCTGGTCCGCAATAACCGCCATGGCTGCCGCGACCATCGATGGACGGCACCGGTGACATGCTGTCGAGATCGACCGACACAATCGAATTGATCGTGTTGATCAGCGATACCGCATCGGTGCCGTTTTCTTTCGCGCCACGCGCTGGCTTGCGAATATCGGTGATGTTCGGCGTCAGCTTGGTAATCACCGGCATACGGCTATATTGCTTGCACCATTTCACAACCATGCCGACATATTCCGGCACCTGACCGACAGCCGCACCCATGCCGCGCTCGCTCATGCCGTGCGGACAACCGAAGTTCAGCTCAATGCCGTCGGCACCGGTTTCTTCCACCAGGGGCAGGATTGCTTTCCACGCTTCTTCTTCGCACGGCACCATGATCGAAGCGATCAATGCGCGGTCGGGCCAGCGCATCTTCACTTCTTTCATTTCACGCAGGTTCACTTCAAGCGGCCGGTCGGTGATCAGCTCGATATTGTTAAGACCAAGCAACCGCCGGTCAGCACCATGGATCGCGCCATAACGCGGACCATTGACATTGACCACCGGTGGGCCTTCAGCCCCCAGCGTTTTCCAGACCACGCCACCCCAGCCAGCCTTGAAAGCACGCTCGACATTGTAAGCTTTGTCAGTCGGCGGAGCCGAAGCCAGCCAGAACGGATTTGGAGATTTAATGCCGAGGAAGTTCGTTGAAAGATCAGCCATGTTTACTCTCCTCAGCCCTGTTCCTGGCCCAATGGCACACTGCGGTCGCGCAAAGCAGAGGGGGAGGGCGCATGAAGTGCGCCGCCCGACAATACCGCATCGGCAAAGCCTTCAATCGCTTCGGGACGTTTTGTCAGCGTCGCATGGATGGATTCTGCTGCAACCTTGCCGTCTTCCACCGATGCAACGGTCAGATCCTGACCACCTGCAACGCAGTCACCCCCTGCCCATATGCCCTCAACGGATGTGCGACGATCTTCATCGACGCTGATGCGTCCTTTGGAAAGCCCGATGCCAGATCCCGCAATTGGTTCGGGTTCAAACTTCTGGCCGATAGCCTTGAAGACCTGATCGGCTTCAAGAATGAGATATTCGCCGGTGCCGGAAAGCTTGCCGCTATCGGCATTGGTATATTCAAACACAACCGCATTGACGGTACCGTCTTCGTTCCGCTCAAGGGCATGCGGCTGCAACCAGTGACGGATCACCACGCCATGAATCTGTGCCAGTTCCTGCTCATAGGCACTGGCATTCATGTTTTCCTGACCGCGACGATAGACGATGGTGACGTTTTCAGCGCCAAGCTTCTTGGTCTGAATGGCAACGTCGACTGCAGTCATGCCGCCGCCGATAACGACAACATTGCGACCCACAGGGAGCGAAGCGAGGTCTTTTGCCTGACGGAGATTGGCGATGTAATCGACGGCATCGATCACGTTGGGCGCATCTTCGCCGGCAAGCGCCAGATCGTTGACGCCTGGCATGCCCATGCCGAGGAAAACTGCATCATAGCCCGCCTTCAGCGCTTCAATGGTGATGTCCTGACCGAGCGTCTGGTTATATTCGATATTGATCGCGCCGATTTTCAGCACGAATTCAAGTTCGCGCTGGGCGAAATTATTGACTGTCTTATAGGCGGCAATACCATATTCATTAAGACCGCCGCCCTTGGGCCGCGCCTCAAAAATCGTCACCTTATGGCCATACATCGCAAGGCGATGTGCAGCGGAGATACCTGCCGGGCCGGCACCAACGATTGCGATGTGCTTGCCGGTATCAGGCGCGCGCTTGAATGGGTGATTGCCGGTTTCCATCAGAACATCGGTGGCATAGCGCTGCAATTCGCCAATCTTGACCGGCTTGCCTTCAGACGTTTCGCGCACACACACTTCTTCGCAGAGCGTTTCTGTCGGGCAAACACGGGCGCACATGCCACCCAGAATGTTTTCTGAAAGAATGGTCTTTGCCGCACCGATTGCATTGCCGGTGTTAATCTGGCGAATGAAACGCGGAATATCGATGCTGGTCGGGCATGCATTCATGCAAGGCGCATCATAGCAATAATAGCAGCGGTCGGATTCAACGAGGGCTTCATGCTTGTTGAGCGGCGGATGCAGATCATCGAAAACATGCACATAGTCGGCCTTTTCCAGCCGCGAGCCATGAATATCAGGCCCGTTCGCATGTCCCGGATTATCAATTGCATCAATAGGCGAATTGTCTGCTGATCTCATCGATCGCATCTCCCATTTTTGCTTGTTCAGGCGCGGGTTCCCTTTGCACACCTTGAACGTTGTTCCGGGCTGCGATCTTTGCCGTCGCGTGATGCCCGTTAAAGACAGGATGACAGATTTTTACGGAAGGTCAAATTTTTTATCATCTGGTCAATTTATGAGAGTTAGGCACTAGAAATAGAGAGGGGCCCGGCTTTGGAAGCGCGGGCCTTTGAGAGCTGATCAGAGTGTGAAATCAAAGCGGATCGGACTTGAGGCCGTCCGGTGTCACTTCCGAGGCAGGGAAAGTTTGGGATTCTTTGGGGAGTGCCGGGCGCGAGCTCAGCACCAGAGCACAGCCACTGATAATGACAGCAGCACCGACAAACTGGATCAAGGAAAGTTGTTCTTTGAGGAACACCGCACCGACGAGAACCGCGATGACCGTTACCACGAATTCAACGCTGATAGCTTTTGTCGGCCCGACATTTCCAACCAGTTTGAAATAAAGCACATAGGTAAGCGCACTCATCACGCATGCCGAAATCAGCAGATACACAAAATCAATCATCCCTGGCATGGCTGGCACAGGAACGGCCAAGATCAGTGGCAAACTCAATATGCCGCCAAACACGAATGCGCCGATGGTGGTTTCCCATGAGCCGGTGGTAGAAAGACGACGGCTTGCATAGTTGCTGCCGAAAGCTGCGGAGAAGCAGGAGAAAAGCACAGCAATACAGCCCATGATGAATTCAGGCGTAACCGCAACAGCCGGGAAGCCGACCAGAAGCACAATGCCGGTCACGCCGAGGAGCAAGCCGATGAGGCCGCGCGACGTGATGCGTTCGAGACCCCAGAGCTGGCTGATTACCATCGAGAAAAGCGGAATGGATGCGACGCAGATCGCGGCCATTGCGGTGCCGATAAGCGGCGTCCCGTAGGAAAGGCCAATAAGCTGGCCCGCAACGGTGGTTGCACCAACTACGGCGAAGGGTTGCCAGCCCGCCTGAAAATCAAGATTGCGTCCGGAGAGTTTCGCGATTGCAAAAAGTGTTCCGGCGGCAATGAAGGAGCGGAAGGCAACCGCACCAGCCCAGCCAAAGGCTTCGACCACGCGCAGCACCACGAGGAACGAAAGTCCCCATGCTACGGCAAGGAAAATATAGGTCGCGACGTCTCTGGGTTTCATGCCAGCGGGCTTTCAAGAAGTATTGCGAATTATCGAATACCGGATTGTTAAGGAACACCGTTGCAGCTTTATTAGAGTGAAGCTGGATCAGGTCGTTTTTGCGGCGGCGTTCGATGCCGCTTCTGCGATATTGGCAAAGAAGCGGTCTGCAATTTTTCGTGCGACTGAGCCGAGCAATTTCGTGCCGATCTGTGCCACCTTGCCACCGGCATCGCCACGTATAGCGTAGGATAAAATCGTGTCGTCACCATCTTCGTCCAGGCGCACATCGGTCGCACCGTGCGCAAACCCTGCTATAGAGCCTTCCCCATGGCCGGAGATCGTATAAGAGACAGGCGGTTTCATATTCGACAATTCCAGAATGCCGTGAAAGCGGACTTTCAGGATTCCGAAACTCACTTTGAGGGCGGCACGTATCTCTGTTTCCGAAATGCGCTCTATATCTTCGCAACCGGGAATGCAGGATTTCAGCGTTTCAATGTCGTTCAACGCATCCCAGACTGCTTGGCGTGGTGCCGCAATCCGCTCTTCTCCGGTCAGGTCCATGCTTCACTCCGAGGTGGATCACCCTAAATTGATCAATATGGTGTATATGACACTCTGTCCAAATTGGAAGTTCGGTAATTTATTTGCCGCAAATCCTCTCTAAAACGCTTAATGTCCGCAATTAAATCGATTTGATTCGGGAGTAGCATCATGGCAAGAGACGCGACGAAGCTTGAAGCAACGGTCGCAAAGCTTAAAAAGCACTGGGCGGATTCGGCCCCGCACGATATGCGCGCGGCGTTCAAATCAGACCCGCGCCGGTTCGAGCGGTATTCGCTATCCCTGGATGACCTTCTGTTCGATTGGTCAAAATGCCGGGTCAATGACGAGACGATCGGGCTCCTCAAGGAGCTGGCCGTTGCTGCCGATGTTGAAGGCCGTCGCGCAGCGATGTTTGCGGGTGAGCACATCAACAACACGGAGGACCGTGCCGTTCTCCATGTCGCGCTGCGCGATACTTCCTCAAAGGAAGTGCTTGTTGACGGACACAATGTTGTACCGGACGTGAAGGAAGTGCTCGACCGTATGGCGGCATTTGCGGATGGCATTCGGTCGGGTGCGATCAAGGGAGCGACCGGAAAGAAGATCACCGATATCGTCAATATTGGCATTGGCGGGTCCGACCTCGGACCGGTCATGGCAACTCTGGCTCTTTCCCCATATCATGATGGCCCGCGTGCGCATTTCGTCTCTAATATCGACGGTGCTCATATTGCGGATGCGCTTGGCATTCTCGATCCTGCGACGACGCTTGTCATCATCGCTTCCAAGACGTTCACGACCATCGAAACAATGACCAACGCGCAGACCGCGCGTAAATGGGTAGCAGATGCACTTGGAGAAGCGGCTGTGGGCGCCCATTTCGCTGCTGTCTCAACCGCATTGGACAAGGTTGCCGCCTTCGGCATTGCTGAAGACCGGGTCTTTGGTTTCTGGGACTGGGTCGGTGGACGTTATTCCGTATGGTCGGCCATCGGCCTGCCTGTGATGATTGCGATTGGACCGGAGGATTTCCGCAAGTTTCTGGCAGGTGCGCATTCGATGGATGTGCATTTCCGAGACGCGCCGCTGGAAAAGAACTTAGCCGTCTGGCTTGGTCTCATCGGTTACTGGCATCGTGCGATCTGTGGTTATGGCAGCCGTGCGATAATTCCATACGACCAGCGTCTTGCCCGTCTCCCAGCCTATCTGCAGCAGCTGGACATGGAGTCGAATGGCAAAAGCGTCACGGTCGACGGCAAGCCGGTTTCCGGTCCGACTGGCCCGGTTGTGTGGGGTGAACCTGGCACGAACGGCCAGCACGCTTTCTTCCAGCTTCTGCATCAGGGCACCGACACTATTCCGCTCGAATTCATCGTTGCGGCAAAGGGCCATGAAAAGCACCTCGACCATCAGCATGAAATGTTGCTGGCGAATTGTCTTGCACAGTCCGAGGCCTTGATGAAGGGGCGTACCCTTGATGAAGCGCGGGCGCAGTTGAAGGCGAAGAACCTGCCGGAAAGCGAAGTTGAACGCATTGCTCCGCATCGCGTTTTCTCAGGCAATCGCCCTTCGTTGACGCTGGTTCATGACAAGCTTGATCCGTTTGCTCTCGGACGTCTGGTAGCGCTGTATGAACACCGCGTGTTCGTCGAAGCACAGATTTTCGGCATCAATGCTTTCGATCAATGGGGCGTGGAGCTTGGCAAGGAACTTGCCACCCAACTTCTGCCGGTGGTTTCGGGTGAAGAGAGCAGCGACGGTCGCGACGCTTCCACACAAGGGCTTGTCGCGCATCTGCATGCGCGAAGGAAAGCTTGACGGCATTCTTTGCACAGCTAGAAATAAAGGAGAGCCGGGTTTGTAACCCGGCTCTCTTCATGAGAAATAAATGGGAAATGAAATGAAAACCGAGATCGTAAAATTTGCCGGCGATGTACCGGGAAATGCCATCGAGTTGCGCGTGCTGCGCTTTGCAGGCAAGGACAGCGATGCGCCTTCCGCCTATTTGCAATCTTCGCTTCATGGGGCCGAACTTCCGGGTCAGGCGGCTCTTCATTTCCTGGTTCCGATGTTGAAGAAAGCGACTGAGGAAGGGCGCGTTCTTGGTAATATTACCATTGTTCCGCAAGCCAATCCGATCGGCTCCAATCAGTGGCAGGCACATCAGCATCTCGGCCGTTTCGAGACGTTTTCGCTGACCAATTTCAATCGCGCTTTCCCACTACTGCCGGATTTCGACACGTCTGAACTGCCGGAGCCGGATGCGCCGATCTCACTGGCTCAGCGCCTGAAGGCGACGCTTTTGAAGCTGGCTCTGACGAACGATATCGTGCTCGACCTGCATTGCGACGACGAGAGCGAAAATTACGTTTATATCGCGGAAGAATTCGCCGAAGACATGAAGGATCTGGCCATCGCGCTCAATTCGACGGCAATCCTCGCATGGGACACGACAGCCGACGCAGCTTTTGAAGAAGCCTGTGCGCATCCGGTTCTGCAACTGCCGGCGGACAAGCGCAACATGAAACGCCGGGCTGTTACAACGGTTGAATTCCGTGGCTTGAGCGATGTTTATGCCGATATGGGCAAAGGCGATGCCGAAGGTCTGTACAAATTCCTCGTGCATCGGGGCGTTGTTCGCGACGACAATGTGAGGCTAGAGACGGAATATAAGGGTCTTGTCACGCCGCTCTCACATGTTGAGATGTTGCGCGCGCCGGAAGGCGGTATGGTGCTCTTTCATGTAGCGCCGGGCGATGAAGTAAAGGCGGGAACGAAGCTGGTTACAGTGGTTACGAAGCCGGGTGAACCGGAGGGCGACATTACGCTGACCGCACCGCAGGCAGGCCGCATCCTAACTCGTCGTTCGCTGCGTTATGTGCGTCGTGGGGATGATCTTCTCAAGCTGCTTGGGGCACAGCCATCAACCGTCAAGAAGCGTGCCGGTGCGCTGGAAGCATGAGCGACAAGCTTTCCGCAGAACGTATGAAATCAATCCGCGCCGTCCTGTTCGACAAGGACGGCACCCTGATCGATTTCGACCGCACCTGGTTTTCAATCTCGTGGCAACTGGCGCAGCGTGCAGCAAAAGGCGAGGAGCTGCGAGCTCGCGCGTTGCTCGATGCGGGAGGTTATGACTGGCTGACCGAGCGTTTCCGGGCCAATTCGGTCATTGCGGCAGGTACAGTCGAAGATATCGTTTCACTTTGGCATCCAGACGTCGCATCCGAGCAGGTGCGCAAACTGGTCGAAGAATATGATGCTTATTGCGTCACCGAAGGTGCGCGTTCGGCGGTTGCGATCGAAGCCGTTCGCGAAACGCTGGAAACGCTGCGGGAGATGGGGCTTCGCCTTGGTATTGCCACCAACGATTCCGAGGCCGGTGCCCACGCAACTGCCAAAGCTCTGGGTATCCACGGGCTCTTCGAAGTTGTGATTGGCTACAACACGGCGGCGCGCCCAAAACCTTATCCCGACCCGCTGCTCTATTTTGCAGAAAAGCTGGGATTGGCACCCCACGAGATCGCCATGGTCGGCGACAATCTGCATGATCTGGAAACAGCCCATGCTGCCGGAGCAGGGCTTGCAGTCGGTGTTCTATCGGGCAACTCTCCTCGTGAGGCGCTGGAGCCTCATGCCGATGTGGTGCTGGATAGCGTTGCTGGATTGCCTGAATTATTGAAGAGATGAGTGCTGGCTTCCATTCAATTCGTTGAATGGAAGCATCATGACAATTCATCTTCAATGCTCTTGCGGTGTGATCGGTGTGGAGTAGCATGACGGAACGTTCAACGTTCCCGAGCTATGTCCATGATCCTGATTGGTCAGTATGATTCCCCTTTTGTGCGGCGTGTCGCTATCGCCATGCGGCTTTACGGCCTGCCGTTCGAGCATGAACCATGGTCGACATTCGGTGACCGTGACAGGATTGCGGAGTTCAATCCGCTGAGCCGCGTGCCGACGCTTGTCCTCGACGATGGCGACGTCGTGATCGAAAGCGCGTCGATACTCGATTATCTCGATGAGATCGCAGTCGGCAAGCCTCTATTAGTGGCGCAAAAAGGTATCGAGCGCCGTCAGGCTTTGAAGATATGCGCGCTTTCTACCGGTCTTGCCGATAAAGCCGTGAGCCTTCTCTATGAGGGTTTGCTGCGAAGCGAAAAATCAAGCGTTTGGGTGGAACGCTGCGAGACACAGATCGCGCGGGTGCTGGATGTTCTGGAAAGTGATCTTGCGGAAAGGAAATCATCATACTGGTTTGGAGACGATATTGGACATGCCGATATCGCGGCGGCTTGTGCGCTTCGCTTTCTGCGCGAGGCGCATCCAAGCCTCTTTAATAAGCAGAAATATCCGGCATTGGCTGGTCTGGCAGCTCGATGCGAAGCGCTGGCACCTTTTCAGGAGATCGTTCAGCCTCTGGTGCCGCCCTCTGCATGATTCAGTCTGAAACAAATGCGGCCGGATGAAATGTCCGGCCGTATTTGTTTGTAAACTTCAACGTTCTCAGTCGCGAAGTTCGCGACGCAAAATCTTGCCGACATTGCTCTTTGGCAGGCTTTCGCGGAACTCGACTTCGCGCGGACGCTTGTAGTTGGTGAGACGTTCGGCACAATAGGCTTTGACTTCGTCTTCTGTCAGGTTGAGGTCGCTACGGACAACGAACAATTTGACGACTTCGCCCGAATGTTCGTTCGGTATGCCAACGGCAGCCGTTTCCACGATGCCGGGGTGACCGGCGGCAACTTCTTCAATTTCGTTTGGATAGACATTGAAGCCGGAAACCAGGATCATGTCCTTCTTGCGGTCTACGATTTTAGTGTAACCGCGTTCGTCCATGAATCCCATGTCGCCCGTGCGGAAGAAACCATCCGGCATGATCGCGCGTTTGGTTTCATCGGGACGTTCCCAATAGCCCAACATCACCTGTGGTCCGCGCACGCAGATTTCCCCGACCTCTCCGAGTGCCAGGTCACGTCCGTCATCGTCACGGATTGCCACATCGGTCGATGGCATGGGCAGGCCGATGGTTCCGGAGAAATCGGTCGCATCAAGCGCGTTGGCGCAGGCGACGGGCGAGGTTTCCGAAAGGCCGTATCCCTCGGTGACGTGGCAACCAGTCATTTTCTGCCAGCGTTCGGCAACAGGACGTTGCACAGCCATTCCGCCGCCGAGAGTAAGAATAAGAGGTTTGAAATCCAGCGTCTGGAAATCAGGGTTGTTCATGAGGCCGTTGAACAAGGTGTTGAGGCCCGGGAAGATATGGAACGGGTATTTCTTCAGCTCTTTGACAAAGCCGGAAATATCGCGTGGATTGGGAATGAGGATATTTCGCGCACCAAGCTTGATGCCGATCATCGCATTCACGGTGAGCGCGAAAATATGGTAAAGCGGCAAGGCGCATACGAAGTTCAGGGCCTTGGGCTTGCCTTTGTTGCGGAAAGCAACCTCCATCCAGACATGCATCTGCTCCACATTTGCAAGAATATTGCTATGGGTGAGCATGGCGCCTTTCGAGACGCCAGTCGTACCGCCGGTATATTGCAGGAAAGCAAGGTCAGAACCTTGAACCGGAATGGGGTTGAAGGATTGGGCACGGCCTTGAGCCAATGCATCCTTGAAACGGATATGCCCCGGAATGTTCCACACAGGCACCATTTTCTTCACGCGGCGCACGACGAAATTGATGATGTGGCCCTTGAAGCCATGCATGTCGCCCATTGAAGCGACAATGATATTGGGAACATTGACGGAGTTGAGGGTCTTTTCCACCGTCGATGCGAAGTTCTCCAGAACAATCAGTGCTTTGGCGCCGGAATCGTTCAGCTGGTGTTCCAGTTCGCGCGGCGTATAAAGCGGATTGACGTTCACCACCACGAAACCGGCGCGGAGAATAGCTGTAAACGCAATTGGATAATGCAGGATGTTTGGCATCATCACTGCGACGCGATCACCTTTGACGAGGCCACGCGATTGGAGGAATGCGGCAAGCGCGCGCGAGTACTCGTCTAGCTTCTTGAAAGAAAGATCCTTACCCATGCAGGTAAAGGCGGGATTGTCGGGGAACTGCCGACAGGACGCCAGAATCATATCGCCAATAGACGAGGTATTGCTCAGATCGATTTCGTGCGGAACGCCGACCGGATACGATTTGAGCCAGATTTTTTCCTGCGTCAGCACGCCTTTCTTGGCTGTATCTGCTGCGACGGATTCAACTACGGATGCAATTCGCCCAGTTGTTTTTTTTGCCATGTCTTCTCCCCGGATTGCTCCGTCCTAAGTTGGGCAGCCTGTGCGCCCTCCGTCTCCCAAGCTGCCCGCCCGGACAGCCTCCTCGCCATAAATGTGGTCGAGTTTTACTCTCTTCGCAAGAGTTACATTGACGTAAGCGTAAATTATAAAGGAGTCGAGCGTCTTCCCCAATTTTTAAGTTCAGCAATCACAACAGGTTGAAAGATGCCGCGGGAGAAAATAGCAGGTCCGATGGGCGGGTCATATCGCAACTATGTGTAATCTTGCGTCTGATGAGCTTCGAATGCCTGATTTCGCAGAGATCGAATGAGTATCGAGATTGCCTTGCCGCCATAGGTGACGAGATCGTAGTTCCTGTCGCCGCGCAACCACTCATTGAGGAGCCCGCTCAACATGGAAAGCAGGATCGGTGCGGCCGTGCCTGCTGTCCATTCCTTTGAAAGTTCTCCGCGTCTTTCCGCTACGGCGAGCAATCCTGCGAACAGTGAAAGGACATTAGATCGCGCTTCCCTGAGCCTGTCTTCAAGTGGGGCCATTTCACCGACGAATTCACATCGCTGGTTGATGATAATGAAAATGTTCTGCTGACGTTCATCGTTCGAGAAAAGATGGAGAGCCTGGATAATTGATTGTTCCAGAACGTGCATTGGATTGGGGTGATTGACAACCGCCGCCTGCAACATGATTTCTTCTTGCGGGAACCGGACACTGCCTATGATTGTGCGGGCAATCTCAAGCTTGTCGTGGAAGTGGAAATAAATCGCACCACGCGTCACTCCCGCATGACATGCGATTTCCATCAGTGTAGATTGGTTGACACCACGCTCGAGGAAAACCTGCTCGGCAGCCATAAGAATGGCTTCCCGGGTTTCAGCGGCCTCGGCTTTTGTTCTTCGCATGACTTCTCTCGGGTAGATACAGGCCAGCAGCCCAGTTGCCACTGAAACTGGATAACTCATTCGTGATCTGTAATATTAGGTGATTGACTATAACACGGTAGTCCGTATTTACAAACACTCGTGTATGTTAAATTGGCAGCACCGCGCGACAGCAAGGGCACTCCCATCATGACTTTGAACCGTTCTATTCGGCTTTTTGCGGCAGGGGCCGCATTTCTTGTCTTTGCGGGGCAACCCGTCCTGGCACAGGCACCGGGGGGTGCAACACCGCCTCCACCGCAGGTATCCGTTACCGTGGTTGAACCGCATGATGTACCTGTTACCTATGAATATGCGGCGCGTATCAGTGCATATCGCGATGTTCAGGTCCGTGCGCGTGTGGGCGGAATACTGCTTCACCGCAATTTTATCGAAGGCACGGAAGTCAAAGCGGGCGACGTGTTGTTCGAAATAGACCCGGCCCCTTATGAAGCGGAGCTTGAGAAGGCTCAGGCTCAGGTCGCTCAGGCCGAAGCTCAGTATCAGCAGTCCATTCGGGATGCTCAGCGTGCAGAACAACTGGTACAGCAGAAGGTGCAGAGCACTGCAGTTCGTGATTCTGCTTTCGCGACGCGCGACTTGAACAAGGCGTCGGTTGCAGCAGCCAAGGCGCAGCTTCGTACCGCAGAGCTTAATCTGAGCTATACCAAGGTAACCGCGCCGATCAGCGGCATCACCAGTCTTGAGCAGGTGAACGAGGGCAGCCTTATTGGCACAGATGCATCCTCGAGCCTCTTGACCTCGATCACACAGCTTGATCCTGTCTACGTGAACTTCTCCTTCACTGACACGGAAGCTGCAGAAATCGATCGTTTGCGTGCTGAACGCGGTGCGACGGGTGAAGATGCCGATCGCCTCAAGATCAAGGTCCTGTTCGGTGACGGACGGGCTTATGATCATGAAGGTACTATAGACTTCACCTCATCGTCACTCGATACGGAAACGGGCACGCTTGGCGCCCGTGCTGTTGTTGAGAATCCCAATCGCCGCCTGATTCCCGGTCAGTTCGTCCGTGCTGTGATCCTTGGCATTCAGGTCAAGAACGCTATCACGATCCCGAAAGCAGCCTTGCTCCAGGGCCCGCAAACGCAGTTTGTGTATGTGGTCAACAAGGACAATATCGTTGAAGTGAGACCGATCACGGTGTCGCGTGAACTGAGTGATGCGTGGCTTGTTTCCGAGGGCCTTAATGCAGGCGATCGGGTTATAAGCGAAGGACTCGTCAAGGCAGCCCCGGGTAAACCCGTGAATCCGGTCGACGCAGCTACCGAAGCAAGCAATCAGACATCGCCTGACAAGGCCGATGCTGAAGCTGGCAAAGAACAGGCGGTAGACAAGCAATGAATAGATTTTTCGTCGACCGCCCCGTTTTCGCGGCGGTCATCTCCATTGTGCTCGTGCTGGCTGGCTTGATTTGTATCCGGATCCTGCCGATTGCCCAGTACCCTGAACTGACGCCGCCGCAGGTGGTCGTCAGTGCAACCTATCCCGGTGCAAGTGCCGAAACGGTGGCGCAGACTGTTGCTGCGCCATTGGAACAGCAGATCAATGGCGTCGAGAACATGCTCTATATGCAGTCCTCGAGCCTTGGTAGCGGTACGATGCAGTTGACCGTGACCTTCGCTCTGGGCACCGACCCCGATCAGGCCACCATCAACGTCAACAACCGCGTACAGCGTGCAACCTCGTCGCTTCCGCAAGAAGTTCAGCGTCTCGGCGTCACGGTGGACAAGCGTTCCACCACGATTCTGGGCATGGTTGCGATGTTCTCAGACAGTGATCGCTATGATCGCACTTATGTCGGTAACTATGCGCTGCTGAACGTGGTCGACGACCTCAAGCGTCTGCAGGGCGTTGGCGATGTGCAGTTGCTCGGCAATATTGACTATTCGATGCGTATCTGGCTGCGTCCAGACAAGCTGGCGCAGTATAATCTGACCCCGAGTGATGTCTCGACGGCTATCCAGGAACAGAACGCGCAGTTCGCAGCGGGTCGTTTCGGTGATCAGCCCGATCCACAAGCCGGGCCGTTCACCTATACGGCGACCACGCAAGGGCGTCTGCCGGATGCTGCTGCATTCGAGAACATTATCCTGCGTTCAAGCTCCAATGCTGCAACGTTGCGTCTGAAGGACGTTGCACGCGTCGAGCTAGGTACGGAAAGTTATCTTGTCGACAGTAATCTTAATGGTACGTCTGCGGTTCCGATTGCAATCTATCTGCAGCCGGGCGCAAATGCGCTCAACACGATGGAACTCATTCAGAACCGTATGAATGAGCTGAAGGCGAGCTTCCCGGCAGGTATCGATTATTCGATTCCGTTCGATACGACGAAGTTCATCAAGGTTTCCATCGAGGAAGTGATTCACACCTTCATCGAGGCGATCATTCTCGTCGTGCTGGTGGTGTTCATCTTCCTGCAGAACTGGCGCGCGACGCTCATTCCAATCATCGCAGTGCCGATCTCGATCATTGGCACATTCGCGGGCATGTATGTGCTCGGCTTCTCCATCAACCTCTTGACGCTGTTCGGTTTGGTGCTGGCAATCGGTATCGTGGTCGATGACGCTATCGTCGTTCTGGAAAACGTCGAACGTATCATGACGACCGATAAATTGTCACCGCGCAAGGCTGCCATCAAGGCCATGGGCGAAGTGACGGGGCCGGTGGTTGCGATTGTTCTCGTGCTCTGTGCCGTGTTCATCCCGGTGGCCTTCATGGGTGGCCTTGTCGGCGAAATGTACAAGCAGTTCGCCGTCACCATCGCGATTTCGGTGACGTTGTCCGGTCTTGTCGCTTTGACTCTGACACCGGCGCTCTGCGCACTGATCCTGAAGCCCGGTCACCACGAGCCGATGCTGCCGTTCCGTATCTTCAACCGCTTCTTCGAGCGGGTGACGGACGGCTACTCTCGTGGCGTTCGTTTCTTTTTGAAGCGCGCGGCAATCGGGCTGATCCTGTTTGCAGGCCTTCTTGGTGCCACGTACTATCTTTTCGAACGGGTTCCGGGGTCGCTGTTGCCTGACGAAGATCAGGGCTACCTGTTCAGCGTTGCTGTTCTGCCTCCTGCGGCCTCGTTGGAGCGCACAACGGCGGTTCTTGATCAGGCGAGTGCGAATATCCGGAAAAACCCGGCTGTGGAAAGCGTCTTCGCGGTATCCGGCTTCGATCTTCTGTCGGGCGGTCTGAAAACCAGTGCGGGCACGATGTTCATCATGCTCAAGGACTGGAAGGAACGCACGACACCTGAAACCGATGCCCGCAATCTTCCCGGTGCAATCATGGCCATGAATTCGGGCATCAAGGACGGGCTTGTGCTGGCATTCAATCCGCCTCCGATCATGGGCCTCAGCACGACCGGCGGTTTTGAACTCTACGTTCAGGATCGCACAGGTGGTGGTGTCGAATCGCTGACGCGGGCAACCAACCTCATCACCGAGGCCGCGGCCAAGCGACCGGAACTGCAGGGCGTGCGCACGACGTTCGATCCGAACGTTCCGCAGTACGACATCCAGCTTGATCGCGAAAAGGCGAAGGCCATGGGTGTGCCGATCAACTCTGTATTCACTGCAATGCAGGCGACGTTCGGCAGTCTCTACGTCAACGACTTTACGCTGTTTGGCCGCAACTATCAGGTCAACTTGCAGTCGGAAGCTGAATTCCGTCGTGATCCAAGCGATCTCAAGCATGTCTTCGTACGGGCCAATTCCGGCAGCATGATCCCGCTTGATGCTCTTGTGACCGTCAAACGTATTGTCGGCCCCGATCAGCTCGAACGCTTCAACGCCTTCAATGCAGCGAAGATCACTGGTAATCCTGCGCCAGGTTTCACCTCTGGCGATTCCATCAAGGCAATGCAGGAAGTGGCAGCGGAGGTTCTTCCGCAGGGCTACCAGATTGCATGGACAGGCTCGGCCTATCAGGAAGTCACCACCAGCGGTACAGGTACCCAGGCAATGATCTTTGGCCTTGTCATGGTGTTCCTGATCCTGGCTGCACAGTACGAACGCTGGAGCCTGCCACTCGCTGTCATTACCGCGGTGCCTTTTGCAATCTTCGGCGCGCTGTTGGCAACCGATCTGCGCGGGTTGACCAATGACGTGTACTTCCAGATTGGTCTGGTGACGCTGATAGGTCTGGCCGCGAAGAATGCGATTTTGATCGTGGAGTTCGCGGTGCTCGAACGAGAGACAGGCAAATCAGCTATCGAGGCGGCAGCGTCGGCAGCCCGCCTGCGCTTCCGTCCGATCGTGATGACTTCGCTGGCCTTCATTCTTGGCGTGGTGCCACTTGCGATCAGTACGGGTGCCGGTTCGGCAAGCCGTCACTCGATCGGTACGGGCGTTATCGGCGGCATGTTGGCGGCAACGTTCGTCGCTACGTTCTTCATTCCCATGTTCTATAGTCTGATAGCGCGCAAGCCTCCGAAGCGGCCAGAGGATGAAGATGTAAATGAAACGACTGGTCCGTCCGGTCCGAATGGCCAGACAGATAGTCAGATTTAGTCCGTTTCGAACGTCAAACAAAAGCCCCGCCGATAGGCGGGGCTTTTTACATCGGTCAATGCTCATGCTTGTCAGGCAGCAGTCTCATTTAAGTGCGACATATCCCCCGAAACACGAGGTGCGTGTGTTCTAAAACAGTGATGCAACACTTTGAACGATTGCCCAGCCGAGAAAAGTTGCTGGTACGCTAAGCGCTGCAAGCATGATACCGAGAAACACATAGGCCGCCTCATTGGGCGAGCGCTTTGTTTGTTCCGGAGTCTTATGCCATTGGGCAGGAACGCCATCGAACATTGTATAAATCCTCCTTCTCCCTCAACTTGATTATTGATGAGTGGGTGATTTGTTCAAGTCAAAATAAATGTATGTATTTATTGATCTTATTTTGCTATAAGCGGCGCAATTCGCGGAGGAGAGTGCATGGTTATTCCGCGTCAGAAGTGATTTTGACGAGTTATATATTTGATATAAAATAATTTTACTTTTTTATTGTAAGTATCGTTATGTCGGAAATTTCAAGAATATCTGAAAATTCGTTTAGTGATTGCATTTCTCTGCGTCAAAATGGCACGCAAAGGTCA
This sequence comes from Brucella cytisi, assembly GCF_038433355.1. Classification (NCBI taxonomy): domain Bacteria; kingdom Pseudomonadati; phylum Pseudomonadota; class Alphaproteobacteria; order Hyphomicrobiales; family Brucellaceae; genus Brucella; species Brucella cytisi. The sequence goes on along the minus strand of NZ_JBCAUP010000004.1, from coordinate 272,737 downwards.
TTTCGGTTTTATCGGTGCCATCCGTTGTGAGTTATGCTCAATAAAAGTTGTTGGGGAAATAGCGCAGATAGAACTCCGTGAGCGTGCCTTTCAGCTGCAGGGCCTGAAGAGCATTGTTGAAGGCACTGACAAGAGGAGCGTTCTTCTGTGCGACAGCAATGCTGAGACCGGAGCCAAGATATTGCGGTGCGAGGTATGCGCCGGCTGTAAAGCTGCAGCAAGCATGGCCTTCAGGACTGTTCAGCCACAATGAAAGTGACATGCCGTCGTGGAACACCGCGCTGACCCTACCGCTCTTGAGATCAGCGAGCATGATGGACGCGTCAGGGTACGGTTTGGCGACTGCTTGAGAAAAATAGCTTTTTAGTAGTTGCTCGTGGGCTGATCCTGCAACCACGCCAACGGTTTTGCCTTTTGTGGCCGTAACTGCATCGTCATTAAATGCACCCGCATTGGTCGTCGCAAATCGCGCAGGCAATCGCATATACGAACGCGAGAAAGCAAATTGATCGCGATTTTCTTCGGTGGGTTTCCACCCGGCTATAATGGCTTCTGCTTGTCCGCTAAGCAGCCGCTCTTCGAGTTCATTCCATGGGACCGCTTCAATCTGACAGATGTCGTCAACACCCAATTGACGACAGAGGGCTTTGGCTAGGTCGACATTGTAGCCGGAAAGCTGTCCCTGATCGCCAAGCATGTTGAATGGGGGGAAATCAACAGTTGTGAGGAACCTTAACCGATTGAGCGCCTGCAAGGACGGTAACTGCAGGCGTTCTTTCTGGTTGATGAAAGATGGAGCCTCTGGCTGTGCATCTGAGGCACAGGCACCATGGGCGCCACACGCGAATGCCAGCGCGACTAGCAGTCTTGGAAGGTAGCGTTTCATGAGCTGCTTTTGCCATTTTCTCTATAATTTCACGTTAACTGAAAAATTGAGCGGCGCGCAATATTCAATGAAGGTTCAATGAAAATAAAGACAGAAATAATTTTACAGTATATCGAATTCATACTGTAATTTTATATCAAAAAATATATAATAAAATAACATAAAAGTAAATTAATAAATTTAAAATATTGGTATTAATTATCTATCTTGTTCTATAAGTAATGAACCGATTCTATTAGAACTGGAAATATACGGTACAATATCAGTCTGATGGGAGCGATGTGGCGTTTATATATATGTTGCTTGTTATATATAGTATAATTATCAATATTTAGCATCTTATTGAGTAGAATTTGTTCAGAGACTTGCCGTATCGGAACAATTAAATTATAAACAGATTGCCGATCTTCTCATATTTAAATTCACAAGACAGGAATTAACGCTTCGTTTTTCGCTTATTGCAAAAATAAATCATTATATTTCAATGATATTGAACAGTTATATTTCCTAGTTGAGACGGAAGCAGTTATCTCTACGTTGCCTCGTCTGAAAATCGTATTCGCACACTTCGAGACCATACTCTCGCGACGCCACACTTGAAGAGCCGAATACGGATCTGCACGCCGGCACTTTTAAAACAAATCATGCGGCACTGGCATCTGAAGGATCTGATCGCACGGGCCCATGAAATGACGGCGGAGTCGCTTTCGGCAGCAGGCGTTCTCGATACGCCGCAGGCATTTGTTCTCAATCCCGATATACTGAGTGTTGATTTCGATGTCGGCCTGGCGGGCACTATGGCAGCTGGTACGTGTGCGTCATCTGTGGGAAAAGACACCGCACCAGCCAAGTCTGTTTTACATTTCCGCGATTGATGAGGTGAGGAATGTAGAGCCACGCCCGATGATCGATTGATCCTCGGCCCCGATTGCCTGTAGGTCCCGGCCATCATAGGGCAATGTCAAAAGGATACGCCGGATTGCAGCCAGTCTGGCGCGCCGCTTGTCATTGGAGCGAATGATCGTCCAAGGTGAGTAACCCGTATCAGTCCTCTCAAGCATCGTGTGCAAGGCTTCGGAATAATCATTCCAGCGGGAAATGCCTGCCACATCCATTGGTGAGAACTTCCAGTTCTTGAGCAAGCTATGGCGACGCTCGTGAAAGCGCTTGAGCTGCATTTCCTGACCGATATCCAGCCAGAATTTGAAAAGGTGGATGCCGTCCGTAACGATCATACGCTCGAAATCTGGTGTTTCTGTCAGGAAAGTTTCAAGCTGCGTCGGAGTGCAGAAACCCATCACCCGTTCCACTCCTGCACGGTTGTACCATGAGCGGTCAAAGGTAACGAACTCGCCGGCCGTTGGAAAATGAGCGACGTAACGCTGGAAGTACCACTGCCCCAGTTCAGTTTCTGTGGGCTTCGGCAAGGCGACATTGCGTGCGGTTCTGGGATTCATGAACTCGCGGATTGTAAAGATGGTGCCCCCCTTACCGGCAGCGTCTCGTCCCTCAAAAACGCTGATGACGCGTCCGCCCGTGTCCTGAAGCCAATATTGAAGTTTGACGAGTTCGATCTGAAGCCGCTCCAGCGTTTCTTCATATTCGTCCGACTTCATCTTGGAGGGATAAGGATATCCGCCTGATTGCAGTGCGTTGTTATCGATCCATTTCGGCAGCTTCGGATCGTTTATGTCAAACGACCGCGCCTCACCTCCAATTTTCAGGTTGATTGGCTTGTCGCTTGATTTTGCCTCATCTTTTTTGTCTTTCTTTTTGTTAGCTGTCTTCGAACTGTCACCCACGGCAATTCCCTTTCGTTTATATCAAAGCATGATATGGGCTGTTTGGAAGTCGCGTAAAGGACGTTCGAACATTTCCGGTTAAAGTCGATGCCACAACCGCAGAAGGAAGCAGCATGAGCGAGGCAGGCAACCATACCGATCCAGAACCACCTGCTGAGAAGTCGATTTTCGAACCACTTCTCCGGGTCAAGGGCGTTTTGATTGCCAGCATGGTTCTTGCCGTCTGCGTGTCGGCTCTTGATCTTCCGTTCTGGTTTCGCGCCGGCCTGTTGGCCGTTGTCGTGCTCGGCGCTGTGTGGCTTTCAAGCGAAGTTGCGGGCAGCGAGCCAGACGAAGAGCCGGTGAAGACTGTGGTACCCAACGAAATGGCGGGAGTGTCCGGCGAGCGTCTGGCCGATCTCCTGGCTGATCCGTTGGTCGTCTTCGATCATAGCGGCACCGTATTGTTCACCAATTCTGCGGCGCTCGAAGCGTTCCAGTCATTGGAAACCGGCACAGCGCTCTATCTACGGTTTCGGGCACCGGAAATGCATGCTCTCATTCAAGGTGTAATCGCAGACGGCGAAGCGCGTAGTATTGATTATTTTGAGCGCGTCCCGATTGATCGCTGGTTTAAAGCCATGGTCAAAGCCTTGCCGGGTAAGGATAGTAGGCCTGAACTTTTCGTCTTGCTGTTCCGGGATCAGAGCGAAACGCGCCGCATTGACCGTATGCGTTCGGACTTCATAGCAAATGCAAGTCACGAACTGCGCACGCCGCTCGCCTCGCTTCGAGGGTTCATCGAGACGCTGCAAGGGCCAGCTCGAAACGACGCAGCTGCGCGAGATCGCTTTCTGGATATCATGCAGAAACAGGCCGAACGCATGTCGCGCCTGATCGATGATCTTTTGTCCCTGTCTCGCCTTGAAATGCGGGCACATCTGGCGGTCAATGAATGTATGGACATGACGTCCATCCTCAATCATGTTGCTGACACACTGACGCCGTTGGCTGCTGGTCTGGATATCAGTATCGAGCGCCAATTGCCGGATCATCCCGTGAATGTTACAGGCGCGCGTGACGAGCTCATTCAAGTGTTCCAGAATCTCGTTGAAAATGCTTGTAAATATGGGCAGGCGGGCAAACGTGTCATCGTAAAGCTCGATGAAGACTATAGTGGCAGCTTGCCGGAAGTCGTTGCATCTGTTCAGGATTTTGGCCCGGGTATTGCCGCTGAACATTTGCCACGTCTGACGGAACGTTTCTACCGGATCGACGTGGAAACGAGCCGGGCTCAAAAAGGTACCGGCTTAGGGCTTGCGATCGTCAAACATATCCTCGCGCGCCATCGTGGTCGGCTGGTTGTTCGCTCACAAATGGGCGAAGGATCGACCTTTACTGTGCGGCTGCCAAAGCGAGCGGCGTAAGCTTTATCGAAATTTACGCAGCAACTGCCATTTCAATGGACGCAGCTTTTTATAGAACGGAGTTGCACGCATTCTTCCCAGTGCACGGACGAGGATGAGAGATATGCGTCCTCGGAGTGTGACCGGGCGAATATAGTCCCGCAGGAGCGTTGTCTGGTCGCAGAGCTCAGTTTTCCAGGCTTCGTCACCATAGCCAAGATCGAAACTGGTGTAATCCTGCGCCTTCAGTTCGGATAACAGACGCAACATCAGTACTTTCCCGGGTGAAAACCTGCCCCAGTCACCGTTTTCGAATGTTGTAATCATCGCACAATAGTGGCCATTGCGGACGATGCTCCACATCGTAGCCAATATTGTTTCACCAACTTTCAGCGCCGAAAGATGCAAGGCATCACGCTGGGCAAGCTCGTCTGTCACCTCCTCGAAAAAACGAAGCTTTTCGGGATGGGCATCGAAACCAGGAACCATGGTCTCCTCAAAACGTCGTTGTTTCTGGCGCAACATGACCTCCAGAACTAATCGTCTTTCATCTGCGGTCTGCGCGATAAAGAATTGGCATCCTTCCATCCGGCGAAGCGCTCGATCGCGCTTCTTTAAATTACCGATACTTCGTATGGAGCGCTCTATCTCGTCCAAGGGACGTGTCAGGGAGATGGCATGTGCGGATGCGCCAGAAGGCAGGTTTGTCACCAGCCACAGAGGGTTAGCAGAGCCTTCAATGCGCTCCGGCATTTTGCAAAGCGCAATGGTATCATGCGAGGGGACTGCGTCTGTAACAGCATTGAGGATAAGTGCTGCCGTTTCGTGTGAAAGCTTCGCTGCTGCTGGAAACACGATGGGCGCGTTATAATCACTCACGCCGTCATCGATGAATGAAAGCACCCTGAAGCCGTAGATATGTGTAACAAAGAGCGGCAGAAAGAGAAGTGGGGTGCCATCGGACTTGCGAACTTCGGTCAGGCATAGCTGCACTCCGGGTTTCTTCCCGTAGGTTGCTTCCCAAACTTTCAGGAAGGATTTGGACTGAAAGACAAAGAATGTGGCACCGGTTCTATCGTTGGCATCCGGCCAGTTGGCGGATAGCTGTTCCGTACTGCTAAAAACGCGGATGTCAAAATTATTGATCAGCATAAAAGTCTTTCAGAATCTCCCAGTTTGGGAAATTTTAATTATGTAAGTGCACCGAATCTTATTTTATAGTTGAAGTGTTTAGTAGATTTGAAATCTAAGAAAACTATGAAATGCTGGCTTGATTGGCTTCTACCAGTTGATCGCTTCGCATGTGCTTGCTCCCAAATAGGTCGACGATGTCTGTTTCGATTATCATCAAAACTCTGAACGAAGAAAAGCGCATCGCCGAGGCCGTGGAGAGTGCTCTGAAGGCTTTGCCCGGCGGAAAAGTGGAAGTAATCGTGGCGGATAGCGGATCCACGGATCGTACCATAGCGATAGCACAGTCTTATCCGATCAAGATTGTGCAGATCGAGCCCCCCGCGCGGGCCAGCTGTGGTCTCGGTCCACAACTGGGCTTTCAGTATTCGACGCAACCCTATATCTGCCTGATCGATGGCGACATGATAATCGAGCCTGATTTTCTGCCGGCAGCTCTTGATTATCTCGGCAAGCACCCGGATGTCGGCGGCGTAACCGGCCATGTCGTGGATCAGATTTTGGAAAGTCTGGAGTTCCAGCGTCGCGCGAAGCGGTATTCGCCCGAAGCACGAACAGGTGACATCGATCGCATGAATGGCGGCGGACTTTACAGGCGCAGCGCAATCGAGCAGGCGGGATATTTTTCAGATCGCAACCTTCATGGTCACGAAGAGTTTGATGCGGGAGTTCGCCTGCGCAGCAATGGCTGGAAACTCTATCGTCTGGATCGCCCTTTTGTGCAGCATTTTGGCTATACGATGAACGCCTATAAACTTCTGGTTCGCCGCTGGAAAAGCAAATATCTGCGTGGAACCGGCGAGGTGTTACGCGCCGCAATGGGACAACCGCACCAGAAAAATCTGTTCCGTGAACTGCCGGAGTTACGGCTCTGGGGGGCGGTCTATCTTTGGTGGTTGGCGATCTTGGCGGTTCTCATTTTCGTGCCGGGATGGCCGCTGGCAGTTCTGGCGGCAACCGTGATTGCCGTGGTTCCGTTCGCGGCGATGTCCATTCGGTCGCATAGTATCGAACTTGGCATTTATGCGGTGGTTGCATGGATATTTCATGCAGCTGCACTACCGCTTGGCTTTTTTCAAGCACGCCGCAAACCAACCGACTGGATTGAAAGCAAGGTTATAAGAGAGCCGTGATGAAAATCCTGCGACTGGCCATATTCGTTTCACTTATAGGCCTCGCAACGTCCGGCGCTGGTGCCGAAGAATGGCTTCCGGTCACAGAAAACAATCTCGAAATTTCCGATGGAAGTCCTCTCGACTTTTCAAGGTTTCTGCCAAATGCCTACATTGGAGAAAAAAATCGTTTGATTGCGAATGCCGATGGGCGTTTCGCACAGGCCGACAAACCGAACCGAGCGCTGCGGCTGCAGTGTGCCGCGATTGCGTGGGGACCACCATCATCCGGCGTGGTAGATCACGCCTTCATTGATCGATATGTGCGACAGCTTCGCCTGCACGGCTACAACATAGCCCGATTCCACTTCGTCGACGCCGACTTGATGCTTGGACAGGGGCGCGATTTCGATTTCCGGTCGGAAGCTCTCGACCGGATGCGCTATCTCATGGCCGCACTCAAACGCGAAGGCATTTACTGGATCATCGACGGACTTACTTCCGAAAGCGGCGCTTTGGGTGGAAAGGACACTGATCGTTGGGGGCCTGAAGGCAATCTGAAACGCCGGGCCTATGTGGAAGACGAAGCATTCGAACATTGGCTGCGCTTCCAGAAAGAAGTTTACGCGACGATCAATCCGTATACTGGCCTCAAACCTCTAGAAGACCCGGCGCTTGCACTAATTATTCCGTTCAACGAGAATGGTATCGAATTCACGAGCTTTGTGCACGAGCACGATGACGGAGTCACATTTTGGCCCGGCTATCGTCCCGCGTTCAATGCATTTCTGAAAAAGCGTTATGCGAATAGCGCCGCCTTGTCACGAGCATTGGGTGGTTTGGCATCCGATGAAAATCTGGAACAAGAAACCATCCAATTGCCTGAAAGCCGTAGCGGCGGTGGGAGACGGCTTCGGGATTTTCAGGCTTTCCTCGTTGAAAGTGAACGTTTACTGGCGCAGCGTATGGAGCAGGGGCTACGTGATCTTGGCTATCGCGGTCTAGTCGCCCCATATAACAACTTGTTCACCGTACAGACAGCTCTTTCAAGACAGAACCAGAAAGCGGTGGTTGCCAATACCTATCAAGACTGGATCGGCACCCTCCTCCCTGGAACGGAGATCAGGCATACGAGTTCGATTGCCGACACAGCATCTTATGTCAGTGAGATTGCTGCCGGACGCTGGCTCGGTCGACCTTTTCTTGTGACAGAATACGAACACCTGTTCTGGAACCGCCATCGATATGAAGCGGGTTTGGTATTGCCGGCCTATGCCGCTTTGCAGGGCTGGGACGGTATCTGTCGCCACGGGCAGGGGCCGCTGACGCTCGCGTTTGATGAGGCGGCTCCATTCCGTCAGCGCATCGTGCCCTACACTTTCGCAGTAGATCCTGTCGCGCGAGCTGGCGAAACACTGGCATCACTTCTGTTTCGCCGCGGCGATGTGGAAACCGCAGCTTTCAATGTGCCGTTCATGATGCAAGGTGAGGTGAGCCTTGGTGAATCGCTTGAGTTTCGAGAGCCCGCTCGACTGAAACCGCTGGCACTTGTGGGCGGAATTGGCCTTGCCTCGAACGAACTGAGGTGGCCGCGAGGCTTGCAAAAAGACGTCGCAGTCGAATACCGGAATGTATCGCTCGATAACGTGTTACAGCGCCTCAAAGCAGCAGGACTTCTTGCGGAAGACAACACGACCAATCCCTCACAAGGAGTTTTTGAAAGTGCCCCCGGTCAAATCCGTCTCGATCAAAACAAGCTGCGGATGCAGGTTGTTACGCCTAAGACTGAGGCCATTGCCTTTGCTGCATTGAAAGATCGCATAACTTTGAGCGAACTATCTCTCGGTAATGCCGAGGAGAGGGGCCTGTTTGCTGTTTCGGCAATTGACGAGAAGCGATTGAAGGACAGTGAAAAGCTGCTGATAATTTTCGTCAGCGACGCCCGTAATACCGATATGCGTTTCCGTGATAAGGCAGAGAAAATCATAGAGGATTGGGGGCGACTGCCGGTCACTTTGCTACGCAATCGAGTGGACGTGATTCTGGCACAAGACACGGTTTCATGGACACTTTCGCCTGTCGGTCTTGATGGAAAGATTCATGAAAAGATTGCTGCCGGATCTGGCCCCATTGCTTTCCGGCTGGATAATGGAGCTGGCAAAGCGGGGCCGACCACGTTCTTCCTTCTTGAACGGAAGCTTGCAGCTCAATAGAAGTCCGTGGACAACCTACTCCAGCTTTCGCCGGCGAGTCCGCCAATAAAGATATCATTATGCTGAACGGCGTTCAGCATATCAGTGTTTGCTGTGGCCACACAGACATTGGCTTTCAGGCGAAAGAACATGATCGACTGCTGTGAAAGTGCATTGAGATAGCGCGGGTCAACCCTGCCTTGTGCCGCGATATGTCCCTCATCTTGCAGGTGGAGCAGCATCGCATCGACGGCATGTTTTTCCATTCCGGCTTTTGCGAGGATGTTTAGAACTTCTGCAATGCCATTGGGGCGAACGTAGTAACAAAAAAAGCCGCTAGGACTGCCGGTGCGGTCGTTGATCGCACAGAACCGCAAGGTACCGGCGGCCTGATTGTCTGACGCCATCACGAACAGCCAGTTGATGTCGCTTTCTGTCCAAGCTGGATGGGCCGAATAGCTCTGCAGGTAACCGGGAACCAGAGATATGGCTTCTTCTTTCGCAATTTCCTTCACATTCGCCCGGGGCTTGGTGGCTCTTGTGATCGCTGGAATGGGGAAAAGCGGGTTGAGCATTCTGCCCACTGAACTGGTAGCCCATCCGCCGAGGATCGGACGCCGTTCGGCAACGTAGCTGGCCACATAGCTGGCAGCTCGGAATACGCGTGTCCATCCGAGCCCATGTGTGCTGAGTGTGACTCCCCCGATTGCTTCGGAATGTTTGAGGCTCACCGGCGCAGCACTGTCGGTGAAGTTGAGTATCTTTTCACTTGGACGCAAAGTGAGTGTCAGTTCGGCGGCGCCACGCGGCGACATTTCCGGCTTCATCATGAAAGCGCAAAGCAATCGCCCCATGATCGATTGGCCCTTGACCCTATACGGAATGGGCAGGACCGAGATCGCGCTATCGATCTCACCGTGCTCGTCCTCATGGACCACGCTGCCAATCGCAGGGTCGTAATAGGGGTTTTCAAAAAAGAACTTCTGAAAATACTGATCGAAAGTCTTGTCACATGACTTTGAGTGCGGACGAAAAACTTGCTGAAACAGCGTGCGGACAGCTGGAATATCGTTGATGCTCATCGCACGCACACGCCGTGATTTTCTGTCATTTGCGGATGTCGAAATATGCGCCATCTAAGCCCCCAATTGCTTGAAACCGCCCTTTTTCTCTTCTGCGTCGCGACTCTGGCGAACGAGGTAGATAACGCATCCCCACGATGCCAACACAATACTGATTTCAATTACGTAAATGGCAGCGAAAGTTCCTGTAATAGGTGCGTACCAGGTGGCCAGCGCCAGAAGCGGTGCCCCGAGAATGTTGCCTGTATTCAGGACTGCCGTGCGATAGCTGTGTTGGCTCGCAGCACCCAGAAGATCGACCGCTATCGACCACAGCGCAACAAACACGGTAATCCAGCAAAGTGTTCGGCAGAAGGAGACCAGCGTGTCATATTCACTGCCGAACAGATAGGGCAGATATGGCGCAATGATAAAGACGGCGAGCGAGGTGAATATGCCTATGGCGAATGCAGCACCGAGCAGACGCATTGTGATCGGTAGAGCATGATGGATACCGTTTGCGCTGGCACGAGCCAGATGCGGGTAGACGAGACGGTTCATCGCCTCGACAGTCAACGCGCTGCTGTCGATGATGCGGCGCGTAACACCGTAGCTGCCGACAACGCTTGGCGGCATCAAGGTCCCGAGTAGCAAAAGGTCGGCATTCTGGCGCACTGCCTTGAAGATGAATTGCGATGCGAACATCATGCCAAGCCGCAGTTCGTCGCGCACGATCGTATATTGTGGCTGACCGAGCCTACGCAGAAACAAAGCGTAAACCACGGCAACCAGTACATGGACACCAAACTGCCAATAGGCCCATCCGACAACAGTGGAGACACCGAATACAAGGCACGCGATGGCAGCGGCGATGGTGCGCGCGACAGCAAACCCGACCACGGAAAGATTGGCGGATATGAAGTCGGTATGTGCGATGTAAATCTGCTCGACCAGCAGGATTAGGCGCACCAGTACAATATTCGTGACAAGGAGCAGGAATAGCCCAACCAGATTTCCGGAAAATTCAGGAGTACTGCTCAGCCAGAACGGCAAAATCAACAGTCCGGCGGCGACGAGGATAACGCCGGTTATTGCGATCAGAATGAGATTGTGGCCGAGCATTGCCGGATAAATCGCCCGATCCTGCGCCACGCGACGGACGAGACATTCCGCTCCGCCAAGGCCACAGATGAAGGTGGCGATGCTGGTTACCGCCATGACAGTCACGAACAGACCAAACTCGTGAGAGCCGAGGTAACGCGCCAGAATAGCGAATGTAAAAAGCTGCGCGATGTTTGCCGCAAAGAGGCTGCCGCTAGAAGCTGCGTAGGACAGTAATGTCGACCAATGGCGTTTCAAATTTTCATACCGAATTTCGGGCTGCTCGGGCCAGCGTGCCTCTGGGAGAATGGAAGACGCTTGGAATTTCAAGAGGAGGTTATGGCAGAGAACAGGATTATTTTCCGTAAAGTTTCCGGTGGTGAGGTAAATGCTTCATTTTGTCTTAATCCCGAAGAATATGGGGTGCCAAGCATGTTGACTGAAATTTATCAGAAACTGCGTGAGTAAATGACCATCATTTGCATTTTAGTGACACTGTTGTAGATGATTGCCTTTCATTAACCGAATTTTTTAATCTTTAAGTCTAAGGAAAACAGTAGCGCAATGTTTGCGCTATTGAGTGAACTTTAGGGACGACTAATGTACACCTTGCGCGACCTCGCTTCGAAAGCACGGGTAACGGAGACCGCCAGTGAAAATCTGATTCCCGTCGATGACCGGCTTCGTGCCGTTCGCAGCGAAACGCATACCGTTCACGAAGAAAAGATCACTGAAACAAACGCCACCGCAAACAAGGGGCTGATGCTGCCTGAACTTGACCTGTTCGAGGCGATTGCCTGGATGCGCGCGCGTTGGATTTTGATTGCAGCGCTGGCGATAATCGGCGGTTTGGCGGGGCTTGCTTACGGCATGACGGCAAAGCCACGCTATACGGCCTATACCGATTTGCTGGTTCCACCATCAGGACTTCAGTTGCTGCCCAACGATGTCTATGCCCAGAGCCTCCAGGCCGACAGCCAGATTCTCGACATTGAAAGCAAGATGCGCATCTTGACCTCCGGCAACGTCCTGCGGCGGGTTGTGACGGATTTGAAGCTGAATGAGGATGAGGAGTTTGTTCCCCCGCCGCCGGCTTTTGATCTTCGGGCTATGTTGGGGCTCAGCAAACCGACGGGGCCGAAAGACGATACGTTGACCGCGGTTCGAGCATTGTCGCAGCGGATTAGGGTTGCGCGTCCTGAACGATCCTATCTGGTTACGATTGCGGTCTGGACCGATAATCCTGAGAAATCGGTACAAGTTGCGGATTCTCTGGCCAATGCCTTTCAGGAAGAAATTGCACAGGCGGATGCCGATGGTGCAGGACGCGCTGCTTCGGCTCTGTCCGAACGTTTGGCCTCACTGCAGAAGGCCGCAACTGAAGCGGAAGAAAAGGTTGCAGCGTTCCGTAGGGCACATGGTCTGCAGACCGCGGGTGGCGAACTCGTCAGCACCCAGTCGATGACGCAGATCAATTCCAAACTGGTCGATGCCAAGGCGCGGCTTGCCGAAGCAAGCACGCGTTATGAAGAACTGACGAGGGACACCGGCAGTGCCGTCAGTCCAGCAAGTACTTTGCAGTCATCCACGATGACGAATTTGCGCGGACAATATGCATCGCTAAAGCAGCGCTACGATGCTCTGGCCATGACGTACGGGCCGCGTTATCCGGAACTGATAAATACGGAACGTCAGCTTGCCGGTCTGGAACAGCAGATGGCGCAGGAGCGGGCACGTATTCTGCAATCGGCCAAGGTTGACCTCGATCAGGCAAATGCTGTCGTTGTCGCTCTAAATGCACAGGCAGCTTCCGCACGTTCTGCTGTCGCACTCGACAATGATGCCCAAGTTCAGCTTTCGGACCTTGAACGTGACATGGCAGCCAAAGTAGCGATCTACAACACATTCCTGACCCGCTCTTCGGAGACCAGTCAGCGCCAGCAGCTTGATGCCACCAACATTCGGATCATTTCGACTGCCATCCCTCCGATTGGTCGCAGCTGGCCACCCAAGACCGTGGTGTTAGGAGCCGCAGGCGGCGTTGCCGGAATGGGGCTTGGTGTAGTTCTCGCACTTGGTTTAGGCTATCTAGGCGCGTGGCGCCGAAACCGTGTGGATATGGCCTGACTTGACCAAACTATCGGTTCATTAACGTGAGGAGATACAGTCGTCAGTCGTCGGGGGCGCGCTTTTTCTCTGTATGTTCTCATTCATCTGGATAAGCGCCTGTCCCTATCCAGATATTGGCGTTGTCACCGGCGCAGTTCATCAGAATACTGATGCCTTAGAGCCCGTATCGGCCGGCACGGGCTTAGTTACTGTGAGCACCGGAACGTCGTCGCCTTAAATTCGCATAATTCTCTTTTGCGAGTATGATGATCAATGCTGGTGTTATCGGTTTAATTCTGACACTTATCTGGGTAACGGCCTTTCCGCGTCGATATATTAAGGAAGCGGAAAGCACAGATGACGATCCTATATTAACGCTCCTTTATATTCGCCTTTGGCTTTACGGATTATACATGTCTTGTATGAAAAATACGTTCTTCCAGAATGATGGGGCATTGTGGTTTTGTATAATGATTGCTGTCTTCGGATCGCGTGTGCAGGCAAAGGCGGGGCTTGACTGAAACGGCTTTTGGGGGAGCTGGGGCAATGATGGAAATGGATAGTCTCGACAGGGCGCGCAGTCGCTTGGAATGGTATGCCATTCGGCTGAACGATAGTATCAGCCGTCGGTTTCCGTTGCGTCCGTTCTGCTTGCCGACGAACGAGCGGATCATCACCTTCACATTCGATGATGTGCCCGACACGGCAGAGAGCGCCGGGGCTACTATTCTCGACAAGTACGGGGTCCACGGTACTTTTTATATTGCCGGCAATCTGGTTGGCACTAAAGAAGCCACAAGGAACCTGATCACGCAGGAAGGGTGCGGGAAGCTGGTCGAGCGAGGGCACGAATTGGGGTGCCATACCTATAACCATCTCAAGGTTCCTTACTTCGGCGCCCAGGAAATAGTGTCCGACCTTGATCGCAACACTGCCTATCTCGATGCATTTGAGCCTGATCGTGTCGAACCGCGCAATTTCGCGTATCCGTATTGTGCATCTTCCATGATGTCGCGTCGGCTTTTTGCTGATCGTTTCGCAACATGTCGCGGCGGTGGCAACCGCATCAATCGCGGCATGATCGACCTTGCTTTTTTGCAGGCCGTTGAAATCAGGCAGCCTGATGACAATGCTGCACGCCAGACCCGCTGGATCGATGATCTGAATACCAATCCCGGCTGGCTCGTTTTCTATACCCACGACGTTAGCGATACGCCGACCGAATTCGGCTGCAGGCCGGAGACATTTGAACGCCTCGTATCTCACGCAGTGAGAAGTGGAGCGGCTATTCTTTCTGTTCGCGAGGCTTTGGCGCGCCTTGGCGCACAACGAGGTGCTGCTTGACGCATCTAAATGATAAGGAACATCGCCTGCTGGCGATCAACAACTACTTTTATCGGCGCGGTGGCGCTGAAACTGTTTTTCTCGACCATATAAAACTGTTTTCTGAGATAGGCTGGCAGACAGCCCCTTTCGCGATGCAGCATCCGGATAATTTTGCATCCGACTGGTCTTCCTATTTCGTTTCGGAAATTGAATATGGCCGGGAAAGCAGCTCGCTCACCAAAGTCGTGCAGGCGGGCAAGATCATCTATTCATGGGAAGCGCGCGACCGCATCAAGGCGCTGATCGAACGCTTTCGCCCGAACGTGGCGCATGCACACAATATCTATCATCATTTGTCGCCGTCGATTTTTCCGGTACTGAAGCAATCCGGTGTGCCGACGGTTATGACGGCACATGATCTAAAACTGGCATGTCCGGCCTATAAGATGTTGTCACACAGCCAGATCTGCGAACGCTGCAAGGGCGGACGCATCTACAATGTGGCGCTTCACAAATGCATCAAGGATTCCACCGCTCTTAGTGGACTGGTTTTGGTTGAAACCGCAATCCATCGCATGCTCGGCCTTTACCGCAATACACTTGATCGCATCGTCGTGCCGAGCCGCTTTTATATAGCGAAGCTAGCCGAATGGGGCTGGCCGGAAGAGAAGCTGGCCTACATTCCCAATTTCGCTCATACCGACAATCTCAAACCTTTTGCGGATGAGGGCGATTATTTCGCCTATGTCGGAAGACTTGCGCCCGAAAAGGGGGTCGGTACTCTCATTCATGCAGCGGCTGTTGCGGGACAGAAACTTGTTATCGCAGGTACCGGGCCTGAAGAACAATCACTGAAAGCGATTGCCGCTAAGGCGGGCGGCGATGTCACATTCGCGGGCTACGTCTCGGGTGAACGACTGCATAGGCTGATCGGAGAAGCAAAGGCGCTCGTTCTTCCGTCTGAATGGTATGAGAATGCCCCGATCAGCATTCTGGAAGCCTATGCGCTTGGGGTGCCAGTAATCGGCGCCAACATTGGCGGAATTCCTGAAATGATTATCGAAGGCGAAACCGGAATGGTTTCGCGTGCTGGCGATATCGATAATCTCGCCTGTGTTCTTGGCGAATTTGCGAGATTTTCCCCACAGGTACGGCGCAAGATGGGAAATGTAGGCCGGGTCTGGGCTGGCAACGAATTCTCGCCACAGGCATACAGAAACCGCACGCTGGAACTTTATGCCGAGTTAGGGGCGCTTTGATGGTCCGAAACGATAAACGACCTCGCGTCATTATGCTGGGCCTGCGTGGTGTTCCTAACCTACAAGGCGGAGTGGAAAAACATGTCGAAGAGCTCGCCCGGATCTATGTGACAAAGGGTTGGGATGTCGAGGTCATCGGACGTCGTCCTTACCTTGAAAAGAAACAGCCTTATGTATGGCAGGGCGTGCGAGTAACGCCGATCTGGGCACCGACTTCCATGAAATTCGAGGCGATTGTCCATACGGTTCGGGGCGTGCTGCGGGCAGGGTTCAAACGTCCGGATGTTCTGCACATTCACGCAATCGGTCCGGCGCTCGCTGTTCCGCTGGCACGTCTGCTGGGGTTACGTACGGTCGTGACGCATCACGGATTTGACTATAATCGTCAGAAGTGGGGGCGTCTTGCGCGTACGATGTTGAAGCTTGGTGAATGGTGCGGGATGCGTTTTGCAAATGCACGTATCGCTGTGTCCAACAACATTGCGCAAACCATGCAACAGCATTACCACGTGCCGCTCACATTTATCCCGAACGGCGTCACACTGCGTCCTGCCTGCCAAGACAAGACGTGGTTGGAAAAACATGGCCTGATATCAGAGCGATATATCGCTCTCGTGGCACGAATTGTTCCAGAGAAACGCCAACTCGATCTCATCGAGGCTTTTGCAAAACTTTCGGATCCTTCTTTGAAGCTGGCCCTCATCGGTTCAGCGGAATATACTGCCGAATATGCCGGAACCGTCCGCGCAAGAGCTGATGCTGTGCCAGGCGTCGTTCTGACGGGGGCACTTCAGGGAGAAGAGCTTTCGGCCTTGTTCAGTCAGGCGGCATTATTCGTTCTGCCATCCAGTCACGAGGGCATGCCGATCGCTCTGCTGGAGGCGATGGGGTATGGCTTGAATGTACTGGCAAGCGATATTACCGCCAATGTCGAAGTGGGGCTTTCGGAGGAGAGTTACTTTCCGCTTGGCAATGTCGACGCATTGAAGAATGCGCTGCGGCAAAAGATCGATAATCCGTTGACCAGCAAGCAGTCGCAAGAAATGATCGACTCGATCGCGCGGGATTACAGCTGGAGCGGGATCGCTGACCGCACGCTGGAGGTTTACAAGTCCACTTTGAAATAGAACGCATCCCGAAAATTGTGGGATGGCTTTCAGGACAAAACGCGTGCGGACCAAAATAAAGGCCCCGGTAGCTTTCGCTCCGGGGCCGGATAATCTCAATTCTCGTGTTTGCCTTAACGAGCCCGACGGCGTTCTGCAGTCGGCTGGAAAGCCAGACGTGAATGATAGCTGCAATATGGGCTTGATTCACCAGATTCATGACCGCAGAAATGAAAGTCTTCATTCAGCGGGTCGCCAATCGGCCACTTGCAGGTACGTTCGCTCAGTTGCAGCAGTGAGAGGCGGCGCGAGATAGGCACCACTACATCTGAAGCCGGTTTGACCACTCTTTCCGCAACGGCGTCTACGGCGTAATCCATCTGAAGTGCAGTAGCGCCAACCGTCTTGGTGACAGTAGCCGTACGCATCGTCGTTGTATGCACGCCGGTTGAATGGTGTGCTGCAGGACGTGGCACTGCGGCAACCGTGTTGACCTTCTTGCTGCGAGGAGCAGCGGTCGTGGTTTTGCCACGGCCCGAAAGCTTCAAACGGTGCACTTTGCCGATCACTGCATTACGGCTTACGCCGCCAAGCTGTGCTGCGATCTGGCTTGCGCTCAAGCCTTCGCTCCACAGTTTCTTCAGTAGTTCGACGCGTTCGTCTGTCCAGTTCATCGCCCTGGGCTCCAATCATTTTCGTTATCCGGAATCCACCAGTGTTCTCGGATTGCTCCAAGCGCAAACACCATATCTATCCGGGTGACTAGGTCCGCCGCACGAAATGTAGCTTTAATCTCTAAAAAGAAACTACAATATCCAACGACTCCATGACAAGGGATAGCCCTGTCATGCAGATTCCATTTTTATGGTTTTCCCCAACTTGGGTGCCAAAGACGGTTTTTCTTTGATCCAGCGTCGAAATTTTGCACGCAATTGGTCCTGAACTGAAAACCCGGATTGTTTCAGGATGGAACATCGCCAACTTGCGAAGCGGATATGCCGTCTGGCAGCCTCAGCCGAGGAGAGGTTTTTCTCTATATAATGTGGACGCTCGCGTAAAGTCACCTTCGACGGGAGAGTGTTACAATAACCCGAAAATGCATGAACTCATGTCGAAAGATGGCCTTCAAACCTTGCTTGCTTTGATTGACATTTTTTATATGAACGCCAATATACACGCGAGATAAATGTGCCGCCCTGGGGGCGGTTTTTTATTTCTGCCAGGGGCTCAGGTGAGGAGCATGAGCTATCTGGGCCATTCCTTTCATGTCTCATTATATTTTTGTGGCAGATGGGGATGGAATATTGGGCGTTTTCGAAAGGTGGGAACCGTTTCGAGTGCCTGAGGACTGTTTACGGGAAACACAGCTTTGCCGATGCAACTGGGCAAGCTGCTAAAAAGGGCTTTGGAGGCCTGACGCTATGACCGACGCTACGACCGTGCAACCGCTTTACGACACCTATAATCGTGCGGCTCTGCGCTTCGAGCGAGGTGAGGGCATCTGGCTTATTACCGAAAACGGTGAACGTTATCTCGATTTTGCTGCCGGTATTGCCGTGAATTCGCTTGGTCATTCGCATCCGCACCTGGTGGAGACGCTGAAGACCCAGGCAGAAAAGCTTTGGCATCTGTCGAATGTCTACGAAATTCCGGCGCAGGAAAAGCTAGGACGGCGTCTTGTTGAGAGCACCTTCGCCGACAAGGTCTTCTTCACCAACTCTGGGGCCGAAGCTCTCGAATGCGCGATCAAGACCGCGCGCCGCTATCAATATGTAAGCGGTCATCCAGAGCGTTTCCGCATAGTGACCTTTGAAGGCGCCTTCCATGGTCGCACATTGGCCACGATTGCAGCTGGCGGTCAGGCGAAGTATCTCGAAGGTTTTGGCCCGAAGGTCGACGGTTTTGATCAGGTTCCGTTCGGTGATGAAGCGGCGCTGCGCGCAGCCATTACTGATGATACCGCAGGTATATTGCTTGAACCTGTGCAAGGCGAAGGCGGCTTGCGCGGTTTCCCCGAAGGATTCATGCGCATGCTGCGCCAGATCTGCGATGAAAAGGGTCTTCTGCTAATCCTCGACGAAGTGCAGACCGGGGTTGGCCGTACGGGTAAGCTGTTTGCGCATGAATGGGCTGGTATCAAGCCGGACATCATGGCCGTGGCCAAGGGCATCGGTGGCGGTTTCCCGATGGGGGCCTGCCTTGCGACCGCAGAAGCTGCCAAGGGCATGACGGCTGGTGTTCACGGAACGACCTATGGCGGCAATCCGCTGGCCATGGCCGTCGGCAATGCCGTGCTTGATGTTGTTCTGGCCGATGGCTTCCTCGAAAATGTCCAGGCAACTGCTCTGGTTATGAAGCAGGGGCTCGCCTCCGTCATCGACCGCTACCCGAATGTCGTTTCGGAAATCCGTGGTCGCGGTCTGCTGATCGGCATCAAGTGCGTTGTGCCAAATACCAGCCTCATTCAGGCCCTCCGTGACGAGCATTTCCTGAGTGTCGGCGCTGGCGATAATGTTGTTCGTCTGCTTCCGCCGCTGGTTACGACGCCGGAAGAAGCCCGCGAAGCGCTGAAGCGCATCGAAACGGCGGTCGAACGGCTCGCAACTGCAAATCCGATCAGCAAGACGGCATGATATCATGACTAACGATAACGGGATCAAACACTTTATCGACCTTTCCGCTGTTCCGGCGTCGGAACTTCGCGCTATCATGGAAGACGCCAAGGCACGTAAGGCCCGCCTCAAGGCGGGAGAAATCGAACGACCTTTCGCCGGCAAGGTGCTTGCGATGATCTTCGAAAAGCCTTCCACGCGCACGCGCGTGTCGTTCGATGTCGGTATGCGCCAGCTCGGCGGCGAAACGATTATGCTGACTGGTTCGGAAATGCAGCTCGGGCGCAGTGAAACCATTGCTGACACGGCGAAAGTTCTGTCGCGCTATGTTGATGCGATCATGATCCGCACCACATCGCATGAGCGCATGTTGGAACTTGCCGAATATGCGACCGTTCCGGTTATCAATGCACTGACGGACGATACGCACCCTTGTCAAATCATGGCTGACGTTCTTACATATGAGGAACATCGCGGCCCGATCAAAGGCAAGACCTTTGCCTGGATGGGGGACGGTAACAACGTCCTCCACTCGCTGGTTGAAGCTGCGGCGCGTTTTGATTTCAACGTCAATATCGCAACGCCGGAAGGCAGTGAACCCAAGTCGCAATATGTCGATTGGGCGAAAGCGAATGGCGCGAGCATCATGTCTACCATCGATCCGGAAAGAGCGGCGAACGGCGTAGATTGCATCGTGACAGATACGTGGGTTTCGATGGGGCAGGAAGATCATGCCCGCGGCCACAACGTTTTCATGCCCTATCAGGTCAATACGCGACTGATGGCAAAAGCTGACCCGAAGGCGCTTTTCATGCACTGCTTGCCTGCACATCGCGGCGAGGAAGTGACGGATGAAGTGATCGATGGACCGCAATCGGTCGTATTCGACGAGGCGGAAAACAGGCTCCATGCCCAGAAAGCCATTCTGGCCTGGTGCCTGCAAGGAGCATAATTTGGCTGATAAGACCAGCAATGAGCATACCGAAGTCGAGAACATCCAGGTCAATCTGGGCGATTTCGACTTCGCAGGGGATGATGCCGTTGTGCCTTTTCAGGTGGAAGGGCTCGACGTGCGTGGTCGCGCGGTTCAGCTTGGCGCGAGCATCGACGGTATTCTGAAACGCCATAATTATCCGGAAGAAGTGGCCCGCCTGCTGGCGGAAGCAACGGTGCTGACCGTATTGCTTGGCACTTCGCTAAAATTTGAAGGCAAGTTCATCTTCCAGACGCAATCCGACGGTCCCGTCGACATGCTGGTGGTTGACTTCCGCACGCCGCGTTCGGTGCGCGCCTATGCACGTTTCGACGAGGAAGGGTTGAAGGAGGCGGTTGCCGCTCACAAGACGAAGCCCGAGGAATTGCTTGGACGAGGCACACTCGCCTTCACCGTGGATCAGGGTGCTTACACCCAACGCTATCAAGGTATTGTTGCGCTTGATGGTTCGACGCTGGAAGAAATCGCCACGACCTATTTCCGTCAGTCGGAACAGATACCGACCGACCTGAAGTTGAGTGTTGCCAAGCTTGTCGAGCGTGGTGCCGATGGAAAGCCTGTCGAGCAGTGGCGCGCTGGTGGACTGATTATCCAGTTTCTGCCAGAATCCGAACTACGCGCGCGTATCCCCGATCTGCCGGGTGGGGATGAGGACGATGCCGAAGCCTCCTTCCATCCGGAAGACGACGCATGGGACGAAGCCCGCTCGCTGGTCGGCACGATAGAAAGCTCGGAGCTTACTGATCCGCAAGTCGGCTCGGAGCGGTTGCTATACCGCCTGTTCCATGAGCGTGGTGTGCGGGTGTTCGAATCTGTGTCTGTGCTGGACGAGTGCTCATGCTCGCGTGAAAAAATTTCCGGCGTGCTGTCAGGTTTTACAGCCGAGGAAATTGCGGAAAGCGCAGACAGTGGCAAGATTTCCGTGACCTGTGAATTCTGCTCGAAACTCTATGAGTTCGATTCGGCGGAGTTCAAGAAGTAATAGGCGGATGAATTTTTAGGGTAGGAATTTATCCCCAATTGAGGCTGAGCTGTTAATCTTCACAGGTCAACTGTGGAGATATGATATGCCTGACATTTGGTTACCAGTTACCCAGCAGAATCTCGAGATTGTGGCCGGCAGTCCACTCGATTTTTCGACGTTTCTATTGAATCCGGCGATTACCGAGGAGCGGCGGCTCATCGTTAATCCGGACGGTCACATCGCATTGCGCAGCGATCCTTCGGTTCCATATCGGCTGTTGTGTGGCACCATCGGGAGTATTCCAGACAGTGCGACGGCGGATAAGATGGCCGTCCAATTGCGCCGTCATGGATACAACAGTGTCCGGTTTCATTTTCTCGACCTTGCTTTGATGGACGGACAACTTCAGGATTTCGGATACCGACAGGATATTCTTGATCGATTCCGCTACTTCATGGCCGTATTGAAGCAGAATGGCATCTACTGGATCGTAGATGGCCTCACGTCCAACGCTGGAGCGTTGGGCAACATAACGGACCGCTGGGGAATTGATGGCAGGCTGAAGTTGAAGACGCATGTTGAAAATGCGGCTTTTGGCCACTGGCTGCGCTTTCAAGTCGATATATTCGGTACTGTCAATCCTTACACTGGGCTTGTGCCTTTCGAAGATCCGGCAATGGCGGTCGTTGTGCCGTTTAACGAGAATGGCTTGTCGTTTAATTCGTGGATTTATGCCGACGGCGATCTGCAGGCTTTGATTGAATTGCTGATGCCTTTCAACCTATGGCTTCGCGAACGCTACAGTACGACGGCTGGTCTGGTTAATGCATGGGGTGACGAACTGGCACCGAACGAGAATCTGGAGAGCAGCACCGTCGCTTTACCTGCAAATCGCTATGCCGGCTCGGTTAGACTGCGAGATTTTGCCCGTTTTCTCGTGGATATCGAAACACGCACCATGGAGAAGATGGGCGACTGTATTCGGGCTATGGGCTTCAAGGGCGTTGTGGCACCCTACAACAATTGGACAGGTATCCAACCGGCCCTGACGCGTGGCAATCAGTCAGCCGTTGCGATGAACACCTATCACGACTGGATTGGCAATGTATCGCCAGGTGGTCAGATACAGCAGGAGAGTTCGCTCGCCAATGCGGCGGAATATTTCCGTCTTGCGGCCTCCGCGCGCGTTTTGGGCAAGCCATTTGTGGTGACAGAATACGACCATATGTTCTGGAACCAGTTTCGGTATGAGGCTGGTCTGGCGATGCCTTCCTACGCCGCGCTTCAAGGATGGGATGTGCTTTGCCGCCACAGCAATGGAGCGTTGATCCTTGATTATGGCGGTAGCGACTTCAACGAACAATATATCCGCCCCTATAGAACTGCGCTCGATCCCGTTGCCCGTGCGGGTGAAACCCTGTCGGCACTGCTGTTTCGGCGCGGGGATGTCGCAAAGGCGGCTCATCAGGTCGTGGCGCAAATACAGGATGTCAGTAATCTGGTTGGATTGGACACACAGGAGCCGGACGCTGTTACCATCATGTCTTTGATGACGGGTTTCGCACAAGGAGATGCTGCACAAGCACCCGGAGCCGTATTGGTTGGCTCGCCCCGTCAGATAAATTCCCAAGCGGCGGCGATCACGTTCCTACGTAACAACGCCGTGCTGGAAGCTGGAAATCCGAGCACGGCGACTTCCGGTATCTATGCTAGCGATACTGGAGAGATCAGCCTCGACGCAGCTGCGAAGCAGATGAGAATTGTTACACAACATACGGAGGCCGTAGCCTTTGCATCGGTTAACCAGCCCATTTCTCTCGATCAGATGACTGTCTGGAGTGCTTCCGGCGCGAGCTTGTTCGCGGTCTCGTCGCTTGACGGACAAGCCGTGGCACAAAGCGGCAAACTTTTAATTATCATGGCTACGAATGCCCGAAATACCGGCATGACTTTTTCCGATATGGAACAGAAGATCGTCTCAAATTATGGGGCGCTACCTGTCGAAATCAAAGTCGAGTGGGTGCAATTCTCAATTCCAACTGATCGCCCATGGAGAATTTCTCCTATCAATCTCGACGGGACAGTGCAGCCACAAGTTGTATCTGGAGACGGAACTTCTCCAATAGGTGCACAGCTCTGGAACAATGTTTCCTCCCTGTCTGCATCACCTGGACCGACGACATATTTTTTGCTTGAACGTCTATAGGAGTTAAAAACGAGCGCTGGGTTTGGCGCTTGTTTTTAATTCGCTGTTCGCGATTTTACTTTGCCGACATGTCGAAGAATCTCTTTGAATCAAGGTATCCCGAAAGTGGTTTCATCCTTTTCGGGATGCGCTTTAATCATGCGAGATTTGGTTTCCGCTGATGGGTCGGTCTTACTGTAGTTGCAGACTTTTTATGCACGGTGCAGGCATGCAGCCGCAAACCCATGACCGCTGTAAGCACGCTGAACCAGACTGGTCCACGCGCGACGAAGAACGGGGTCTCTAGATTGGCGTAGAACATTATGAACAACCAGATCTGAAGATACATGAGCGCCAGGCTGGAGGAGTTACCTGATCGTTGTGCGCGGTGGAAATCGAGGAGTGGGCAGACCCCGATCCACCAGATCAGTGCAGCCAAGCCAATGAAACCCGTCGTAATCGTTATATTAAGATAGGCGTTATGTGCGTGGCCTGCGCGGGCCGCCCATGTTTCAATGTCGTATCCACCATTCACCAGCCGCGAGGTGCCCCAGAAAGCATCGTAGCCATAGCCTACCAGCGGATGTTCCGTAAGTTGCCTGATGGCGAATTTCCATATCTCGGTGCGGCCGGTGAAGGTGGGATCGGAGGCGAAGCTTTCGACGAGGCTTTTGGCTGAAGGAAAAAGGACAGTTCCCAACGTCAGATAAGCCATGATCAGAAGAGGGACATAAACCATCAGCGCTTTCACGGCGAGGCTTCGCGTTCGCACTAGGCAATATGCGAGGGTGAAGGCCAGTACTACCAGGCCGATAGAGGTCTTGTTATTTGTTCTGTACAGAAAAAAAAGCGCAAATATGGTGATTAGCGTCCCGCTGAGCCGGGCTTTTGACCGCCAAAGATACATGCCGTAGCAGCTCAACACCACCATTGCTGGCCCGGCGATGTTCTTATGGGCGAAATGTCCGCGCCACGAGCCGGCATTCGTCAACTCCAACACCTCCGCCAGATTGTGGATGGAGACGGCTGGCAAGAAGATCACGCCGAAATAGGCCAGTCCCAACACGAACAGAGAAAGCGGCTTGATGAGCCGGATGAAATGGTTTTCGTCCTCTGGCAGAAGGAGCCAGGCTAAAGCGGTAATAATGACTGTGACACTGAAAATATAGCGACGAAAAGAGAGATCAGGTTGGGTGGAAAGGATTACCGTTATGAATTGCCATCCCAGCAGTATAACAAAATACGGAAACAACACCGTACCAACCAGATTACGGTTCTGCCAGAGAACCGCGAGGCTAAGCGCGGTGAGCAGCAGCGAAAGCACCTGTTGCATCGCATTTCCCGCTTCCTGAGCGAGAAGAACATCCGGATTGCGCAGATCAATGAAAGGGGAGAGCGTGATCCAGTACAGACAAAAAATGCCAATGAACAGAATGTTTCTGTATGTTCTGCTCATATGCTATCCGTCGGGAAATAAGGTGAGAAACGCCTCAATTCAGTGTAGGTCGCAGGTCCGGCATGTCAAGCGAGAAGGCGGGAATATCAACCTCGAACAAGCTGCCGCCGTCGCCTTGCATCTGATAGCGTCCGACCATGACGCCTGACGTGGTGGTCAACGGGCATCCTGATGAATATTGAAAAGAGTCACCTGGTTCGAGAGTTGGCTGCTCGCCGACCACACCTGGCCCGCGCACTTCCTCGACGTATCCATTCGCATCAGTAATTTGCCAGTAACGTGAGCGGAGCTGCACAGTTTGCGTGGAGTTATTGGCAATCGTTATACGATAACCCCATACATAACGGTTTTCGTCGGGCTCGGACTGGTCTTCCAGATAGAAAGGTTCGACCGAAACTTCGATCCCTTGCGTTACCGCTCTATACATGTGCACCCGCCCTACATTCACATCGGCCTCGGCACCCTGCAATATGGCGAAGCCGGATCGCAATGGTGCTTGTTTATTGAACGGTTCGCCGGTTCTAGGACGCCGCTTTTAACCCACCTATCGCTAAAGTTGCGGAGGAGGTCAACAATTCGGAGCGGCAAATATGCGGCAATTGCCGAAATGTTCCGGCAATTGCATTGTTTGTGCTTCTGTTTGAAGCCTAAAAGCCACAGTATCGAGATATAGCGGCCTAGCGAGCGATCTTGAGGGCTGCTTCCACGTCGTCCATGAGGTCGTCGGTATCCTCAAGGCCGAGCGAGATTCGGAGAAGGCCGTCCGAGATACCGAGTTCAGCTTTCGCCTCGTCGCTAAGGTTCTTGTGCGTCGTGGTTGCTGGATGAGTAATAAGGCTTTTTGCATCACCCAGATTGTTGGAGATGCTGAAGACCTGCAACGCATTCTGGAACTTGAACGCTGCCTCCTTGCCGCCTTCCAGCTCCAGTGCAATGAGGGTCGAGCCACCCGTCATCTGTTTGGCGATAATGTCGGCCTGGGGGTGGTCGGCCCGTCCCGGATAGATCACGCGCTTCACGCCCTGTTTGTCTGCGAGGAAGTCAGCAACAGCGGCCGCTGATAACGTCTGCTGGCGTACACGTACGGCCAATGTTTCAAGGCCCTTCAGCATGATCCACGCATTGAACGGGCTTAGGCCCGGACCCGTATGACGGAAATAGTCCTGCAGGGTGTTTTCAACCCATTCACGGTCAGAGAGAACTACGCCGCCAAGGCAGCGTCCCTGACCGTCAATGTGTTTTGTTGCAGAATAAACAACGATATGCGCACCGAGCTCCAGTGGCTTCTGGAAAAGCGGTGTGGCGAAGACGTTATCGACGATGAGTTTGGCGCCTGCTTCGTTTGCGACCTGCGCGACGGCAGCAATGTCGATAATTTCGAGCGTCGGATTGGATGGGCTTTCAAGGAACATGACCTTGGTGTTCGGGCGAACAGCAGCTTTCCAGTTCTCAATATCGGAGCCGTCGATGATCGAGATTTCGACGCCATATTTCGGCAAGATCGTCTCAACGATGTAGCGACAAGAGCCGAAAACGGCGCGAGCGGAAATCACGTGATCGCCGGCCTGCACCTGGCACAGGATCGCAGCTGCCACTGCCGCCATACCGGAAGCGGTTGCACGTGCTTCTGCGGCACCTTCCAGCGCGCACATGCGCTTTTCGAACATGTCAGTAGTTGGATTAGCATAACGTGAATAGATGAAACCCGGATCCTCACCCTTGAAGCGCGCTTCGGCGGCTTCGGCATTCGGGTAAAGGAAACCCTGTGTCAGAAACATTGCTTCCGACATTTCAGCAAATCCGGAGCGCAGCGATCCGGCATGCACGAGCTCAGTTGCAGGGCGAAACTTGCGGGTATTCTCAGTCGTCATTTTTCCAACCTGTCGAAAGCTGGTCGGCCGGGGCAGGTTAAACGGGCCTCGGCGGCCAATAAAAAACCGGCCTTGCGAAAACGCAAAAGGCCGGTAACGAACCGCGGCCCTTTTTAGCGAATTCTTTAACGTGGCTGCAAGCCGGCCGGCCAAATCACCACGGAACACATTTCCATTATGCCTGTTGAGCAGAACCGTCAATGCCGAAACCACCTCATTTCAGGAAAAGCGCATCCCGCACGCCGTGTTAATGCTTGAATTCCTGCGGAAAACCCGGTTTCTAGCTGCCGGAAGGGTTGGCATTCTGCCCGCTAGCGGTCAATGGTCTTTGTCAAGCAATGCTTAGGCTACGGAGTATCGGGTTAATGATGCACAATGATGCTGGAATTCTGGCGGATGCGGATATTTCCGCGCTGTTTGAAAGCGGTTTGCTGGCGTCTCCACGCCCTCTTGATCCGGATCAGATACAGCCTGCAAGCCTTGATCTCAGGCTTGGCGCAAAAGCTTATCGTGTCCGCGCCTCCTTCATGCCGGGGCCCGGTACACCGGTCATGGAAAAGCTGGAACGACTGAAACTGCACGAGATCGACCTGACCGCAGGGGCAGTTCTTGAGACCGGCTGCGTTTATATCGTTCCGCTCCTCGAACGCCTGGCGCTGTCGCCGGACCTATCGGCATCGGCAAATCCGAAGAGCTCAACAGGGCGCCTCGATATCTTCACCCGCGTTATTGCTGACGGGGCACAGGAATTCGACAAGGTGCCTGCGGGATATAATGGCCCGCTTTATTTGGAAGTCAGCCCGCGCACATTCCCGATTGTTGTGCGCACGGGATCGCGCCTGTCGCAGATACGTTTCCGCAAGGGGCGTGCCCAGCTTGACGAGGCTGAACTCGCTGCACTGCATGATGCCGAAACACTGGTTGCAGCCGAGATGCCGAATATCTCCGGCGGCGGCATCGCCCTTTCGGTTGATCTTTCGGGTGGTCCTGACCGGCTGATCGGCTATCGCGGTAAGCATCACACGGCGGTTGTCGACGTCGACAAACGTGCGGCGCACGACGTTCTCGATTTTTGGGAACCGATCTATGATCGTGGCGCGCGTGAACTCGTGTTGGATCCGGATGAATTCTATATTCTCGTCTCACGCGAGGCCGTGCATGTTCCCCCGCTTTATGCGGCGGAAATGACGCCTTTCGATCCGCTGGTTGGCGAATTCCGCGTTCACTACGCAGGCTTCTTTGATCCGGGTTTCGGACATAGCGCTGCGGGTGGAACCGGCAGCCGCGCTGTTCTGGAAGTTCGCAGTCATGAGGTTCCGTTTATTCTGGAGCACGGGCAGATCGTCGGGCGTTTGGTTTACGAACACATGCTGCATCGCCCATCTGCGCTTTACGGTGTCGACCTTGGCTCCAACTATCAGGCGCAGCAGTTGAAGCTTTCCAAGCATTTTCGTTGACTATATCAGCCTCCTCCAAGCAGATATAATTAAAGATGGAGGAGACTGACCTAAGTGGTAACTGGAATCGAACGGGATCAGGACGGGAAGCGTCAAGTGGCAACGGATGCTCCACAGCGCAGGCTATCGGTCGGCATTGTTGCGCTGCCGGGTTTTACACTGAGTGCGCTGAGCCTTTTCCTCGATCCTTTTCGCCTGGCAGCAGATGATCGTGACAAGAGCCGTCAGATACGCTGTGCCTGGAAAATCTGCACGCTGTCAGGAGATCCGGTAACCTCTAGTTCCGGCATGGTCATCGAGCCAACTGCTCCTATCGGTGAACTTGACGATTGTGATTATGTTGCCGTTGTCGGCGGGCTGCTTGCACAGTATCGGCCAAGGCAGCAGACACTGATCGACCTCATCAAGCGCGCGGACCGACGCGGCAAGACGGTGGTTGGCCTGTGTACTGCAGCCTTCCTGCTGGCGGAAGCCAATCTCTTGCCAGATCGCAATTGTTGCGTCAGTTGGTTTCATCGCGACGATTTTCTGGAGCTTTTCGACGGTTATACAGCCGATACGACCAGTCTATTTCATCGTAGCGGAAGACATTTCACCTGTGCTGGCGGCCTTGGTACTGCCTCGCTGGCGCTTTCAATCATACAGAACGAGATTTCCGAGGAACTGGCGCGCAAGAGCGCATCTATCCTCATGATCCCCTATGAGCTCGTGCGTTCCGAACAGCCAGCCCTGAGTTTCAACGGTGTGCGCTCGCCAATGATCCGCAAGGCGATCCGTATTTTTGAGGAAACGCTGGAAGATCCGGTGCCGATGATCGACGTCGCACGGCGATTGGGGATTTCTGTCCGCCAGATGGAGCGTGGTTTCAAACTCGCCCTTGAGCGAACGGCATTCGAGGTTCGCGAAGAGCTTCGGGTCAAGAAAGCAAAAGAACTTTTGTCGGAAACAGGTCTGTCCCTTCTGGAAGTGGCTGTTGCGAGCGGCTTTACCGATACACGCAGCATGAACCGCTCATTTTCGCGGCAAAAGCAGAAACCTCCGCGCAATTACCGCAAACAGCGATAAACGAGTGCGGAGCTTGCGAAGGCTGCACGGACAGCCTATTTCTTGCGCGATGAATCTGTCGCTTTGACCAATAACCACTCAGGAGATTTGCATGTCGGATGGTGTGAACCGATTTCTTGGCGATACCCCCGCCCGTGTCCTGATCAAGCTGGTGCTGATCTCGCTGGTCGTCGGCGTGGTCATGAGCGCGTTTCACTGGACGCCCTATGATATTTTCTATGGTATCCGCGATTTCTTCCTGCGCCTCTGGAATATGGGCTTTTCGGCAATCTCAGGTTTTGTCGATTATCTGATCCTTGGTGCAGCAGTCGTCATTCCTGCCTTTATTTTGCTCCGTATCCTCAGCTACCGGAAATGAACTCAATTCGGTAATTGGATAGCTCAGACAGGCAATGCAACAGAAACATGGATTTACACTTAACCGGCGTGGTTTTCTGGTCCTCGCCGGTGGAGCGCTGGCGGTGTCGACCGTGCCGTTGAACATGGCGCTGGCTGTGGGAGACAATGACCCCACCCCGATTTTCAACGCTATTCGCAAGGCAAATGGTTTGCCTTTGATGACAACGGAAACCAAGCTTGAGCAGGCCGCGCTTTATCAAGCAAGGCGTATGGCGAGTTACGGAAAGATCGGCCACAGCGTCGGTTGGGGCAATGGCTTCGTCGCGCGACTGCGCCAGGCGGGTATCCGCGGGCCTGCAGCTGAAAATGTGGCATCGGGACAACGCGATACCCAAGCGGTCTTCGACGCATGGATGAAATCGCCGGGTCACCGCAAGAACATGCTCGATCCGACTTTCGAGCATTATGGCCTTGCCTGGGCCACGCCTGAAAACAAACCCACTTATATATATTGGGCTATGATGTTGGGTCTCTAACATCTCGTTTCTCCTGACAGTTCGCTGTCAGGAACTGCGACAATGCGGTGGCCGAATTATCTGTAGTTTCGATTGATTCCAGAGTAGATGATCTTCATCAGAGGGAATGCATTCGGGACAAGCATAATGGATCAGTCGCTGCAACGTGTTGGTGGCGTAACAAGGCCGTTCGACGTAACGCACCGGATGGTGATGCTGATCGCCATTCCCATGACGCTTGCTGCAATCACGACGCCGCTTCTCGGACTTGTGGACATGGGCGTTGTCGGCCAGATGGGACAGGCCGAGCTGATCGGCGGTCTGGCGATCGGCGCGCTGGTATTTGACTTCCTGCTATCGATGTTCAACTTCCTCCGCTCCGGCACGACTGGACTTGTGGCGCAGGCCGTGGGTGCGGAAGATGCAGTGGAAGAACAGGCGATCTTCTGGCGCGCAATCATTATCGCTGTGGTAGCCGGCAGTCTGATGATCCTGTGCCTGCCGATCATCATCGCTGTCTCGTCCACCTTCATGCATCCAACCTCCGCCACGCAGGAAGCCATGGCGACCTATGTGTCGATCCGCATGTTGTCGGCACCGGTTGCGCTGATCAATTATTCGATCCTCGGGCTGGTTCTTGGCCGCGGACAGGGCCTTGTCGGTCTCGGTCTTCAAGTGCTGCTCAATGGCATCAATATAGTGCTCTGCATCATCCTCGGTCTTGAATTGGGCTGGGGCGTCACGGGGGTTGCCTGGGCGACAGTGACTGGTGAAACCGTTGCCGCTCTCGTCGGCATGTTCATCGTGTTGAGGCATTTCCGCAAGGATGCGTCCCTGCGTCCGAACCGGGCACGCATCTTTCAGAAGCAAGGAATTTTGCGCATGTTCGCGGTCAATCGCGACATCATGATCCGTTCGCTCCTGCTTCTGACTGCCTTCGCGTTTTTTACGCGGGCGGGATCCGACCTTGGAACGGTCACGCTTGCGGCCAATGCCGTCTTGTTGAACTTCTTTCTCGTTGCCGGTTTCTTTTTGGACGGTATGGCGGCGGCTGCCGAACAGATTGTCGGCCGGTCGATCGGGGCGCGTTACAGCCCGGCCTTTGTACGGGGCGCCAAGCTCACTTTCATCTGGGGGCTGGTCATGGCGAGCATCATCGCCTTTTTCCTGCTGGTGTTCGGCGATGCGATCATTGGGCTTCTGTCCAAGGCTGAAGACGTTCATGCCGAGGCTCTGAAATATCTGCCATGGGCGGCGCTGACAGGCATTACGGGGCTGCTGGCCTTCCATATGGACGGGGTCTATATCGGCGCCACATGGTCGCGCGACATGCGCAACATGATGTTTCTGTCGCTCGCACTCTTTATGGTTGTTCTTTATGCGGCAAAGCCGGTGATGGGCAATCACGGGCTTTGGCTGGCTCTCAATCTGTTTCTGTCTATCCGCGGCGTTACGCTTCTGGCGATCCTGCCACGACGCTATCGTACAGAATTCATCGCTTAATCATGCAGACAGTTCGCGCAGGGCCCAGTCTTTGGTGTCCCGGTCGCGCAGTGCGGCGATGTTTGTAACGCCCTCACGTTTTACAGCGGCGGACAGGCCGCGTACGATTTCAGCAGGCAGGTTCGGGCCGCGATAGATCAGGCCCGTATAAAGCTGGACGAGATCGGCGCCTGCCTTGATCTTCGTCAGCGCTGTCTCGGCGCTATCCACGCCGCCGACACCGATCAGCGGCATGTCAGGACCGACGCGCTCGCGCATCCGGGCAAGGACGATGGTGGAACGGTCGAAAAGTGGGGCACCGGAAAGCCCACCTGTTTCATCACGATTTTCTGCGCTTTTCAGTCCGGCGCGTGAAAGTGTTGTATTGGATATGATGATGCCGTCCAGCTTCTGTTCGGTTGCCTCGGCGGCTATATCGTCCAGTTCTTCATTGGCCAGATCGGGCGCGATCTTGAGGAAAACCGGACGCTTCAGCGTGCACATCTTGCCTTCTTCGTTTCGGGCTTCCAGTACCCGGCTCAACAATTCACGCAGGCTGTCGCGAGCCTGAAGATTGCGCAGACCGGGAGTGTTGGGCGAAGAGATGTTGACCGTGAAATAACGTGCCAGCTGATAGAAGCGGCGAATACCGGCAACATAATCCGCAATGCGGTCGTCGGCATCCTTGTTGGCGCCGATGTTGACGCCCACGATACCGCTCTTGCCTGCGCGTTGCGACAGACGTTTAAAAGCTGCATCATGGCCTTCATTGTTGAAGCCAAGACGATTGATGACCGCTTTATCATCCACGAGGCGGAAAATGCGCGGACGCGGATTGCCGCTTTGAGGGCGCGGTGTGATGGTGCCGATTTCCGTGAAGCCGAAGCCGAGTTTCAGCAATGCGTCCGGGACTTCGGCGTTCTTGTCATAGCCCGCTGCCATGCCGAGCGGATTTGGAAACTGCAGGCCCGCAACCTTGACGGAAAGAGCCAGATCGTTTGGCGCACTGCAGGTGACAAGACCTGTCTTCAGGCCAGCGATGGAAAGGCCATGTGCCTGTTCCGCGTCGAAGGCGAAGAGAGCACGTCGCCCGAGAGTTTCAAAAAGCCCGCTCATTAATCTTCCAGCTCCGGAAAAATGTGAAGACCATCTTCGCCCAGTGGCAAGGGTTCAACCTTTAAAACCGCTGCAAGCGGCAGTTCGCCATAAAGATGAGGAAACAAAGCTCCGCCGCGTGAAACTTCAAACTTCAACGCTGCTCCAAGCGCGGAAGCGTTCACACTGATCAGGAGCAGATTCTGTTGGCCCGCAAAATGTTTGGCGGTCGTTTCTCGCATCTGCGTTGCAGTAGAGAAATGGATATAGCCATCGGCAATATCAACCGGAGCCCCGGTAAAACTGCCAGCCTGTTCTGCTTGTGCCCAAAGGTCGCGCGGAGCGATCTTATAGATGATCTCATTGGTCATGGCTGCTCTCTAGACTGAAATTCTTCGGAAATCAAAGTCCCGCATGTTCGATTTTCGTCGTAAACGTCCCATATGATGGGGACATCTCAAAGAGAAACTGAAGGGAATTGCATTATGTTGAACAGAAAGACACTGATGGTTCGCAATCTGGCTGCTGTTGCTCTTCTCGGTTCAGCGTTTGCACCGGCCAATGCTCTTGCGCAGGAAAACGGGCGCTATCGGCTGGAAGGCACGGAAACCGGTTATGTCCGTCTGGACACACGAACCGGGGCGCTATCGACCTGTACCGAGCAGCAGGGACAGCTTATCTGCAAGATGGCGACCGAAGATCGCGAAGCTTATGAGAACGACATTGCCGACTTGCGGGATCGCGTGAAGAAGCTTGAAGACAAGGTTTCTGCCCTCGAAGGGAAGGGCGGGAGTGCCGCTTCGGGGCTCCCGACCGAACAGGAGTTCGAGCAGTCCATGAGCTATATGGAACGCTTCATGCGCCGTTTCATGGATATTGCTAGAAGTTTCGATAGCGAGCCCGAAAGCCCGAGTGGTGGAATGACACCTGGCGGTCGAACCTGAGACGATAAAGGAAAAAGGCGCCATGCGGCACCTTTTCATTATTGAGCGAAACGCTTTGTCGCCTCGATCAGTTCATGGGTGATACCAGGCTCGGTGACGGCGTGCCCTGCATCCTCGACGGTTCTGAGATCGGCTTCGGGCCACATTTTCTTCAACTGCCAAGCGTTGATAAATGGCGTGCAGATATCATAGCGACCGTGAACAATCACGCCCGGAATATGCCGGATGCGATCCACATTGCGCAGAAGCTGGTCATCGGAATCGAGGAAACCGCGGTTCTGGAAATAGTGGCATTCGATACGCGCAAAGGCGATGGCGTATTGGTCTTCACCGAAGGCATCGACGCGGGCCGGGTCGGGCAGAAGCGAAATGACAGAGCCTTCCCAACGCGCCCAGCGTCGTGCTGCTTCAAGCTGTACCTGTGGGTCACGATCAGTCAGGCGCTTGTAATAAGCGGCGATCATGTCGCCGCGCTCGGCTTCGGGTATATGCTCCTGATAAGCCTCAAAATGGTCCGGAAATAGAATGCTTGCACCGTTGGAATACATCCAGTCGACTTCGAAACGGCGGATCATGAAGATGCCGCGCAGAACAAGCTCAGCCACGCGATCCGGATGGGATTGCGCATAGGCAAGACCGAGGGTTGATCCCCAGGAGCCACCGAAAACCTGCCACTTCTCGATGCCGAGATGCGCGCGAATATGCTCCATATCCGCCACAAGATCCCAGGTCGTGTTTTCACGCAGTTCCGCATGCGGGGTCGAACGACCGCATCCGCGCTGGTCGAACAGGATGATGCGATAGCGCTCTGGATCGTGCAGGCGGCGCATGGTTGGCGTGATGCCGCCGCCGGGGCCGCCATGGATCATGATGACCGGCCTGCCGTCCGGATTGCCGCATTGCTCGACGTGGATTCGATGCAGCGGAGAAACCTGAAGCATCTCTTCCTTGAACGGTTGGATTTCTGGATAAAGCGTATTGCGCGTCATGAAATGCCTTTTTGGTTCCCTTCCATTCAGCTGGTCGGGCCGCTCTTATGTTATTTTCACCGCACAGCCTAACATACAATGCGGCCAGATGGCGGCAATGAGTAATGTGAAAAGGGGTTAGCAACGTGAATTTTGGTTGCCCGAGCCAAAAAACGGCATAAAACGGAATTATTGGCTAATTGGCTTGCACCGCGAGGGGAGGAGACCTGAAACAATGGCGCGCGAGGCACATGCATTTCATCATCGCTGACGATCACCCGCTTTTCCGGGGAGCACTCAGGCAGGTTCTTTCGGGACAGTCACAGAGTGTCGAAATCATCGAAGTCGGCGATTTTGACGCCGTCAAGAAACTGATTGGCGAGCGAGAGGATATCGATCTTCTCTTGTTGGATTTGACGATGCCGGGGGGAACCGGGCTTTCCGGTCTGGTGACGTTGAAGGCCTTGCAGCCTGCACTTCCGGTCATCATCGTTTCGGCGACCGACGATGCCGCTACGATCCGTCACGCAGTCGAACTCGGCGCTTCGGGCTTCATCTCGAAATCCGCCAGCATGGAAACTATTGGCGAGGCCGTTCGTGCCGTTTTGTCTGGTGATATCTGGATGCCAGCTGATATTGAGCTGGATCATCCGCACGACCCAGAAATCGAGGCTCTCATTGCGCGGCTGCGTACATTGACGCCACAGCAGACACGCGTGCTGACCATGCTTGCTGAAGGTCTGCTGAACAAGCAGATTGCCTATGAGCTTGGTGTGTCAGAAGCCACGGTCAAGGCACATGTTTCCGCAGTGCTGCAGAAACTGGGGGTCGACAGCCGCACGCAGGCGGTCATTCTTCTGTCACGCATCGGCAATGATGCCTTGAGTGCGGATTGAACAACGGCCAATTACTGAGCGGCATTCTGCGCCGATTTTTGATCCTGCCTCGCATGATGAAAATGCGATAGCAGGGAACGGAGCGCAGCAGGCCGAAGTGGCTTGTGTAAAACCGTGACGTTGTCATCTTCGGCACGCTGACGGACTTCCTTGGAACGGTCGGCTGTCAGCAGGATGGCCGGTATCTCTGCCTGAAATGTCTCGCGTGCAAAGCCGATCATATCGAGACCGTTTTCGTTCAACAGATGGTAATCCGCGACGATCACATCAGGAGCGATGTGGTCGGCGCAATAGTTCTTCAATGCTGTTCCACTGTGCAACGTCGTTACCCGACAGCTCCAGCCGTTAAGCAATGTCTCCATTCCAGACAGGATGTTGGCGTCATTATCGATGCAGAGAACATCAAGCCCGGTTAGTTCCAGCGCTTTCTGCAACCCTCGGCGGCTTTTCACTTCATCGGCGGGCACTTTTTCCTGCGAGACAGGGATGCGCAAGGTAAACATGGTTCCCTTATTTGGTGTCGATGACAGTGATAACGGCAGCGAAAGCAGCCTTGCGATACGGTCGACGATTGAGAGACCCAACCCCAGCCCTTCCGCTTCCCGCATGCCCTCATCCAGTCGTGTGAATTCCCGGAAGACAAGTTTCAGCTTTTGCGGCGGAATGCCGATGCCTGTATCGAGTACCTGCAACTCCACAAAAGCTCCACGACGCCGGACGCCGAGCAGAATACCGCCCTTGCGGCTATACTTGATCGAATTGGAAACAAGGTTCTGGATCAGGCGCCGCAGCATGTTACGGTCAGTTTTGATGACGATGCTTGACGGCACGACGCGCAACGTCAGCCCCTTCGCGGCAGCGAGAGGAGTAAAATCGGTTGCAATCTGACTCATCAGCTTGTCGAGGCGAAACACCGAGACGTCGGGCTTGAGCGCCCCGGTGTCCAGCCGGGAAATATCAAGCACCATACCCAGAATAGCTTCCACAGCCTCCAGCGAGGAATCGATATTACGTGCGAATTCGCTCGTTTCGGAGCGCCCGAGTTTTTCGGCAAGCGCGGTACTGTACAATCTTGCTGCGTTCAGCGGTTGCAGAATGTCGTGGCCGGCTGCCGCTAGAAAGCGTGTCTTTCCCTGATTGGCCTCTTCTGCTGCCGATTGAGCCTTGGCAAGCTGCTGGTTGACGCGGGTCAGTTC
Source organism: Brucella cytisi (assembly GCF_038433355.1). NCBI lineage: Bacteria > Pseudomonadati > Pseudomonadota > Alphaproteobacteria > Hyphomicrobiales > Brucellaceae > Brucella > Brucella cytisi. Next base: position 236,168 of record NZ_JBCAUP010000004.1, on the reverse strand, counting down.
TGCCGTGCGGTCAGCCACACGCTGCTCCAGCATTTCTGCCGCCTTCTGGCGCGTGACATCGGCTTCGACTGCCGCCGTGATATCGGTATATGTTGCGACAATGCCGCCATCCGGCATGGGGTTCGATTGGATTTCCAGCACCTTGCCCGTTGATTTCATGTTGATGCGCCATGGCTGGCGTACTGCTGCGAGCGAGCGGACGACGCTGTTCTGGGCGTTGAACAATATATCGCCGCGGCGGTGCAGTTGTTCCACGATTTCCGAAACGGGTATCCCGACCTGCATCACTTCATCTGGAAGATCGAAAAGCTTGCGGAACTGCCGGTTCCAGAATGTCAGTCGCAGATCCTTGTCGAAAACGGTGATGCCTTGTTCCATCTGATCGAGGGCAGTTTGCAGAAGATCACGGTTCTGCTGCAAAGCGGTCGAAGCATCGTCAAGGAGCTGTCGTGCATCACGTCCAGACGCATCGCTCTTCTGCAACAGCAGTGATAAGACAAGGCGCGCCGATGCGGAGCCGACAGCCGTACCGAGCAGTTGCTCCGCGTGGCGGATCAGCGGCGTGTCGACGGTCATGCCCGGATCAAGTCGCCTCTGTTCCCTTCCTTCAAATCGAAGAAAAGCGCGCTCGACGCGTTCCGCACCGAGATAGCGCGCCATGGTGGCTTTCAGTTCCGCGACGGTGACGGTGGTACGGAAGCGCTTGAGCGTCGGCGTGCCTATGAAATAGCGCGGCAGGAAGATACTTGCCTGGATGCGCTCGAGCGGCGTCGAAGCGCGCGAAAGGGAACCGAGGATGTAGAACAGCGTATTGGCCGCTAGGCTCCACAACACGCCATTGGTCAATGGGAGAGCATTGGTTCCGAAAAGTGCTTCGGGACGCAGTGCCGTAAAGCCGAGGAAGCCGTCGCGCAGAATGGCGGCATTTTCCGGCGCCATGGTTGGCAGCAGCAATGTGTAGGCCCAAACCAGAAATCCCGCCGTCAGACCCAGCATGGCACCGCGCCCATTCGCATTACGCCAGAACAACCCGCCAATGAAGGCCGGAACAAACTGGGCAATTGCAGCAAAGGAAACGAAGCCGATCGATGCAAGATGGATGTTGTTGGAGGTAAACCGATAATAGGCAAATGCGAATGCCAGAATGCCGATAATGGTGAGGCGGCGTGTGTTCAAAATGACCTTGGTCAGGTCGCGCTGTTCTGCAGCATGTTGCTTCGCCAGTCGCCGGATGAAGAGCGGCAGTACCAGATGATTGGAGATCATAATCGAAAGCGCAACGCAGGCGACGATGACCATCGCTGTTGCTGCCGACAACCCTCCGAGAAAAGCCACGAGTGCGAGCCAATGAGCGTCTGCTGCCAGCGGTAAAGCCAAAACGTACAAATCTCCGCTGACATTGCCTCCGAGCGTCATCACGCCGATCAAAGCGATGGGAAATACGAAGATATTGATGAGGACCAGATAAAGCGGGAAGAGCCAGGAAGCTGTTCGCAGTTCCTTTTCACTCCGGCTTTCCACTACGGTCACATGGAACTGTCGCGGCAGCATGATGATGGCGGCAGCACTGAGTGCGCTTTGTACGATCCATGTGCCGACAGATGTCTGATAGTGGAACGCTTCCAGCGCTTCTGGTGATTGTGATATTTGATTGATCAGTTGGGATGGGGCACCGAACAGAAAAAAGGTGCATGCAAAGCCAACGGTCAGGAAGGCGCAAAGCTTGATGACGGATTCCAGAGCCACGGCTAGAATAAGGCCGTTCTGATGTTCCGTGGCGTCGGTATGGCGAGTGCCGAAGAGGATAGCAAAGACAGCCAACACAGCGGCAACGGGCAGGGAAATATCGCCGAATATGAATACTGACGGGTCGACGGTCGATCCGTAATGCTCCATGACCAGGCCGACACTGCCGGAAACTGCTTTGAGCTGCAGCGCGATATAGGGAATCGAGCCGACGGCTGCAATACAGGTCGCAAGAGAGGCTACACCGAAGCTCTTTCCGTAGCGGGCAGCGAGAAAGTCGGCGATTGAGGTGATATGCTCGGATTTCGCCAGTCGCGCGATATGCCGCAGAAGCCTGTTGCCGAGCGTAAAGACGAGAATGGGGCCGATATAGATTCCAAGGAACTCAAGACCGCGCTGGGCCGATAAGCCGACAGAGCCGAAGAAGGTCCAGGAGGTGCAGTAAACGGCCAGACTGAGCGCATAGATGTAGGGACGCGGAGCACTGTTCCAGCGCGAGGTGCGCCGGTCGCCGAGGCTGGCTACTGCAAAAAGCAGCAGCAAGTATAAAAAGGCGGCGCCAATAATACCCCAGCCCTGCATAGCCGGCTTGTTCCCTCACTTCTCGATCTTTATTTGACGCAAGCACTTTCGGTGCTTTCGTGCAAGATTATTGATGAAAAACAGTGCGTTTTAGCGGTTTCATCTTTTCTTTGGTAATTTTCGTCTACACACTAGGAGTGTGATCCTGAAAAGTGCACGTCATTTGTCAGGAACACATTTGAAAAGGCAGAGCGATTTTCAGTTTCGCTATCTGGGATAGGCCCTGCCATCCATTGCCAGTTTATCTGGTGCCCAGGTTGATTTGGCGAACGCCACCGCGGCAGGACGGCCCGAGCGGTCTGCGTTCGTGAGGGAGACAGGTAATGCTAAAGGAATTCAAGGAATTCGCCCTGAAGGGCAATATGGTCGATTTGGCCATCGGTGTGATCATTGGCGGAGCGTTCGGCGGCCTCGTCAATTCCATCGTCAACGATATCATCATGCCGATCATCGGTCTGATCACTGGCGGTATCGATTTTTCGAATATGTTCATACAGCTGGCAGGTGAACCCAAGGCCACGCTGGCCGCTGCCCGTGAAGCCGGTGCGACCATTGCCTACGGCAATTTCGTCACGCTTCTCATCAACTTCCTGATCATCGCATGGGTATTGTTCCTTGTGGTGAAAGGGATGAACCGTATGAAGAAGAAGGAAGAGGCAAAGCCGGAACCGGAAGCGCCGCGCGAAGAGGTCCTGCTGACCGAAATCCGCGATCTTCTGGCAAAGCAGAAAGGCTGACCCATCCAGAACTGGCGAATGAAAGCGGAGTCTTCGGGCTCCGTTTTTTGTTGATCCATAAATACGCTTGATCGGACCATCACAAAAAGCCGCGTGATTTCGCTGACAGGCCTTGATAAGCACGAAATCAAAATCGAAGTTCAACGCGGGGAATTATGAAGCTCATAGCCAATCTTCGTCGGGAAGCAGTCCAGTCGCCGGAAAGCGGGATTGTGGCGGTCGCCAATCACGGGCGCGGACGCGAAGGGCTTATTCCGCTTTGGGTAGGCGAAGGTGATCTGTCGACACCGGATTTCATTCGCGCCGCGGCTCAAAAAGGTATCTCTGACGGAGAGACTTTCTATACCTGGCAAGCTGGCATCCCCGAGCTGCGAGAAGCACTCGCGCGTTATCATGCACGCTATTTCCCGCTACCCTTGAAGCCGGAGAATTTCTATGTCACCGGTTCTGGTATGCACGCCATCGAAATGGCGCTGACAGCAACTGTTGGAGCGGGCGAAGAGGCGATCTATCTTTCCCCGGCCTGGCCCAACTTCGTTGGCGCAGCTGGTCTGGCAGGCGTTGTGCCGGTTCCGGTCGAGTTGGAATTCGGTGCCAATGGCTGGATGCTCGATCCGGAGAAAATTGCAGCGGCCATCACGCCGCGCACGAAAGCGCTCTTCATCAATACGCCATCCAACCCCACCGGCTGGACGTCGGATCGCGAGACACTTCAATTTTTTCTCGACCTTGCACGCAAGCATGGTCTCTGGATCATTGCCGACGAGATTTATACCCACTTCTATTATGGCGGCGGTCGTGCTCCATCTTTCATGGATATTATGGAGCCGGATGATCGCATCATCTTCGTCAATTCATTCTCCAAGAACTGGGCGATGACCGGCTGGCGTGTCGGCTGGATGACCGTTCACCCGTCTCTGGGACCGGTCATTGAAAACCTGATCCAATATTCGAATTCGGGCGTTGCACAATTCATGCAGCGTGGTGCTGTAGCGGCGCTGGATGAGGGGGATGCCTTCATTTTGATGCAGGTTGAACGGGCCCATGCGACGCGTGATAGCCTGTGCGCCGCGCTCTTGTCGACCGGCAGAGTTCGCCTGACACCGCCTCAAGGGGCATTTTATCTTTTCTTCGGCGTGGACGGTGTCGAGGATTCCGTCAAGGCGGCCATTGACATGGTGGACAATGCCAATGTCGGCTTGGCACCTGGCAGCGCTTTTGGCGTCGGCGGCGAAGGCTTCTTCCGTCTCTGTTTCTGCCGTGATCCGGAACAAGTGGAAGATGCTGCAAGACGGCTCGTGCGCTGGATCGAAAAGCTCTAACAAAAAAGGCCGGTTTAACCGGCCTTATTCGAGAGCCTCAGATTGTCAGCCGCCAGCCTTGGAGACCATCAGCGGAACGATCCGCTCGGAACTGACTGGCTGCGAAACAGCGGGCTCCGCATAAGGAATGCCGAGTGCATCCCAGACTTCCAGCAATGCATTCTTGAGGCCGTCTATCAGGGCGTCGTCATGTCGGGGCGACGGAGTGATACGCAGTCTCTCGGTGCCGCGCGGGACGGTTGGATAATTAATCGGCTGGATATAAATGCCATGAACTTCAAGCAGACGGTCGCTGGCCTTTTTGCAAAGTTCAGGATCGCCGACCAGAATAGGCACGATATGCGTTTCGGATGGCATCACGGGGAAGCCCGCAGCCGAAAGCACGTCCTTTGCGCGCTGGGCCTGACGCTGCTGACCGTTGCGTTCCACCTGCGAATTCTTCAAATGCCGGATGGCGGCCGTTGCCGATGCGGCGACTGCTGGTGGCAACGAGGTCGTAAAGATGAAGCCTGGTGCATAGGAGCGTACGGCGTCAACAATCGCGCGCGAACCGGTAATATAACCGCCGAGAGCGCCAAAAGCCTTGGCAAGCGTACCCTCGATAATATCGATGCGATGTGCCAAGCCGTCGCGTTCGGTGATGCCGCCGCCTCGTGCGCCGTACATGCCAACAGCATGAACTTCATCGATATAGGTCATGGCATTATATTTGTCGGCCAGATCGGCAATCTTCTCGATCGGTGCGATATCACCATCCATCGAATAGACGGATTCGAACACGATCAGCTTGGCGCGCGCTGGATCGGCTGCTTTCAGAAGCTGTTCCAGATGCTCGACGTCATTGTGACGGAAAATCTTCTTTTCCGCGCCTGAACGACGCACGCCTTCGATCATCGAAGCATGGTTCAGTTCGTCGGAGAGGATGAGGCAGTTCGGCAGCAGCCGTGCAATCGTGGAAATCGAAGCTTCATTGGAAACGAAGCCTGATGTGAACACGAGGCCGGCTTCCTTGCCATGCAAATCAGCGAGTTCGGATTCGAGTTCGACCAGCGGGTGATTATTGCCGGAAATATTGCGCGTACCGCCGGAACCTGAGCCGGTATTGCCAGCTGTATCACACATAGCCTTGATCACGTCGGCGTGGTGTCCCATGCCAAGATAATCATTAGAACACCAGACGGTGATTTCACGGGCAGTGCCATTGTTGCGCCAGATAGCTCGGGGGAAACGTCCGACAATACGTTCAAGATCTGCAAAAACGCGGTAACGCTTCTCGGCGTGCAACTGGTCGATCGCTTCTTCGAAAAAACGGCGATAGTCCATAATGCGCTCCTTAGTCTGTGCACTAACTAGCGCTTTTGGCACTTGCCGTCCATGGCGCATTGATGGGCAATTTGCCACGTTTGTGTGAAGCAGCATTGATTGAAATCAAGCAAATCGGCTCAACGACCAAAATAACGGTGACGAAGTTTTCATCACGAAGCGTGTCGGGGCCTGTTACAGAGTGATTGGCCTCAACAAAGAGTTGCTTGAATGAAGCGCCACACAGCACCAGCTTTTTGTGACCTTCATTGAAAAACTGGCATCTTTATGAAATCAACGCGAACGGTGATGAACTATCCAGCCTCGACGATGGACGACTGGACAGCCTATTGGCGTGCCTCACCGATGCGGCGTCTGCGCACGCGTTGGCGGCACGTGCAGCTTTCGGTTCCGAACCGGAAAAACAAGGCAAATCTGATTGCTACGTCCGGAAACTTCGAGGCTTTACGGCCAGACGATCTGCCACTTGTCTGCGTGGTTCGTAATGCGGCACCCTATATGAAATCCTTTCTGCGCTATTATCGCGAGACGGGTGTCACGCGTTTCATCGTTGTAGATGACCGATCGGACGACGGAACGACTGAAATATTGTCCGGTGCTCCTGACGTGGATTTGTTCACATCGGACGTTAGCTACGCACAGGCTAACCGGGGACGTGCCTGGCGTGATGCTTTGTTCAATCTCTACGGACGTGGGCGCTGGTATCTTTCGGTTGATGCTGACGAGTTCTTCGTATTTCCGAGAATGGAGCAACGGAATATCCGCTCTTTTATCGAGGAACTGGAGGGGAATGGAATTCGTCGGTGCCTGGCACCGATGATCGATATGTATCCCCGCGGTCTGCTGCGTGACGGGATCTTCATCGACGACGGGACGAAATATCCGTTCGAGGTTTCGTCGCATTTTGACGGCGACGGCTATACGGCGACATGGGAGAAGTTCGGTGTAGCTGTGCGTGGCGGGCCACGTTTGCGCTTGTTCGGGCGCAGCATGCGACTTTCAAAATTCCCACTGATTTGGGTCGATGAAAAGACGGATTATCGCCGGGGCAGTATTCATGGGCCGGGTCCATGTTTCCGGAATTTTCTTCCGGCAACCGGTGCTCTTCTCCATTACCGCTTCTCATCGCGTTCGGTCGGCGAGTTCAAACGTATTGCGTCGGAAAAGAGCCATGCTGGCGGTGCAGAACACTACCGCGCAATCATCGAGAACGAGCGTTTTTCAGACGACCTTTCGCTCGTCTATGAAGGTTCGGTCCAGTACACAGGCCCGGATTGTCTTGTTAAGCGCGGATTTATGGCTGACCTACACGATATAGAACGTGGAACCAGGGCGAAGAGCCAGCTTAGCGCATAAACGTCTTTCGCGGGAATTGCTGTAAAGTATCATTGCGCCTGATTGTAAGGCGAGGAATGCCGAACGGATCATCATCTGACCGTGCGCGGCGTTTTTCCGTCGTCGTCGCGTCTGTATAACCAGCAGCTTCGACGATCTTGCGTGTCACTGCGTTTTCTCCGCCGTAAGGATAAGCGAAAGATGTGACCTCGCGACCGGGCAAGTCTTCAATCTTCATGTGCGATTGCTGGATTTGCGAGATGGCTTCCTGCGCGTTCACTTCCGGCAGAAGGACATGGTCGAGCGTATGAGAACCGATTTCGTGACCAACATCTGCCCGTCCGCGCAACTCGACAACGCTCATGCAGTTGGCGCGCAAGGCAGATCTTTTGATCCCAGAGATCGAAGCCGCCGATCTGGTTGGCCACGAAATAGTTCGTGGCGGTGAAGCCAAACTCCTGCAGCACGGGCAGAGCATTGCGGAACACGTTCTCGAAACCGTCGTCAAACGTGATGACGGCGACCTTGCCCTGTTTCCCGCCGTAAATGTAAGGAATTGCGTCCCTCACCGACAGACCACGATAACCCGGCTGTTTCAGCCAGACCATTTTCTGGCGAAAGCGATCTGGGTGCACGATCATACTGCGATAGGATGCACGGTGCGTTGGCGGCACGTCAATCTGATGATACAGGAAAATCGGAACAGGAACGGGAAATCTCAGACAGCTGCGCGCGAGCGTGATTTTATCTTCCAGCGATAAAGCGGGCGCATAATTTCACGCTTCAGCTTGTCCGGCAGAGAACGCGATTTTTGTATTGAGCTGCCACCGAGTTGCCTCGAAATTTCTCTCACTCCGCTAGGGAGGACAGTAAGTGGTTTAAGCCCCGTAACCCAGTTCATTTGTGCCGTTGTATCGACCGGGCGGTCGAATATTTCGGTTATAGATAACAAGCGTTGGGCGGCCTTACTCCCCACAAGCTGCGCCTGCATGCCAAGGCCTACCGGTACCGGTTCAATAATCCGCACTGTCTCAGTGTTTAACACTGCGCGCCCGTTCTCTCGTTTCTGGAAGGGAAAGCGGATGAAGCTATCGGCCTTGAGAATCTGGCATGCAGCGGAATAGGCAGCTTCAAATTCCGGCGTCAGTTCAACATCGTCTTCTAGCACGAGACCTGCATCCAGTTCCTGATCGACAATCGCTTTCCAAGCTTTCCGATGCGACAGAAAGCAGGCGATTTCATTAGTGCTGAGCTGAAATGGATAGCGGGGCTTGTGCGTCGATCGTCGATAAACGCGGCTGATTGTTTGTGCATCTAGCGTGCGCCCGTCGACGGCGGTCACCACGTCCGCCTCTACAGGCAGCTTACGAACAAGTTCTTCGACTTGCGGCTGCCGGTCGGTGGCGCGCTCCAGATGGATGATGAAAGCCTTGACGGCCCTTTGCGGGCCGTCATTCGGAGTGATGTCAGGACGCGTTTCGTTCATGGTCCTTATCTACCTTGCAGCATACAGAAAGCTCAAGGTATTTTGCAGATCAGACTGGCTTCCAGCCCGGCTCGACACTATCGGCTTCCGCTCGCCACAAATCGGCGTAGTCGACATTCTGCCAATCCTTGAACCAGGGGCCGCCGCGTGTGTAATGCACCACTTTCGGCAGGCCAGTTTCCGGCTTCTCGTTCCAGCCTTCCAGCCAGTTATAATCCGTCGGCAGAGCGCCAATTTCATCATCGGAAGCCCATTGCATGCGGTGCAGGTAGGCACCGGTTTCGCTGTTGATCAGCTCCGGCGTCAACTGGCGTGTCGAAGGATGTTCGCAGTTGAATAGCATGCAGGACGACCAGTTCTTGCGTGGATAGCTGGTCTGCACCTTGCCATCCATCTTCACACTGTCCTTGGGCTGATAATCGTGCTGAACGCAATAAACGGCTTTTGAAGGATCATTGTAAGCTTGGAGGCCAGCAATATCACCCAAGAAAAGGAAGTCGCAATCGCAGAAAAGCGCCCACCCTTTGAAGCCCGCAAGCCATGGCGTGAAAAACCGCGAATAGGTAAATTCCGTCGACGCCAGTGGATCGACTTCCCGCGTGTAGACCCCTTGATCGACCAGGTCCTGCAACTTGATCGGCACGATCTCCAGCGGGATAGAGGAATGCTTCAATGCGGATGCTTTGGCGACTTCATATGCGATGGGCTCGCGAGAATCCCATCCGATGAAAATGCGTAACGGTTCACTCATTCATAGGCTCCTCTAAAGAGATTGTGTCGTGATCGTTCCCTACGTTTTCCGCCGGAAATTATAGTGATGGCGCAGGATCACTGGATGAGGCTGATGCGTCCGGATTTGACCTTCTGCTCAACCCAACTGCGCTCATCTCCCCAAGTGTGGCGTTTCCAGCCTTCCCAGGTGAAGCCGCAGATTTTCACGTCCCAGCTTTCCTCCGGACATTTTCCGAGCATGTACCAGATGCCAAAAAAGCCGGTGCTTGGAAAGGCTTTGCTTATATTCTCGTCGGTTACACCCAGCTCTTTGCATCCGGCCAGATAGAATTGGGGTGGCATGATCCGGATTTCCTTGCCCGCAGAGCCGACAACTTCGATGGTCTGCATAGTCCAGTCGCCACGTCTTCCCTTGAGACGGGAGAGGAAATTCGGACCAGGGTGATATTTGCGAATGATGCTTGGATGATAGGCAAGCATCACTTCCTTGGCCGCCTTGAACGTTGGCGTCTGTACAAAGCCCGGATCGCGAAGCCGCCGCTGCATCGGCTTGCTTGAGGTTGCCAAGATCAAGAGATCTGTTCGGGTGCCACTCATGCCGATGGATTTTTTGGGCTCGTTGAAACGGACCACAAAATCGGCACCATCCACTTCAGCAGAAAGATCGCGCGGCAAAGGCGCGTTGCCGACGATGATCAATGTCTTTTTCATGAACTCCAACTCAAATTAGAATGAACCGGTGCCTGTGCCGAAGCAGTAGTTATATCTAAACTAGAATTACATAATGATTACAACAACAGGAGGTAGTTTCCTTTGTTGTTGGAAATCCGGGTGAAATGCTAGGATTTCGCTGCAAACACGGCAGCCATGCAGGATATGCACTTCTCAAAAGGCAGGGAAAGACGGAAGCTTACTGTTGGGAGGAAGATAAAAAAAGGGGATACCACCATGAATCTTCGCACCCATTTCCATCGCTGGATGCAGTATCGTGAAAATATTCGCGAGCTTAGTGGCTGCACTGACCGCGAGCTTTCAGATCTCGGCCTTTCACGCACCGATATTCATCGCGTCGCCCGCGAAGCCGCTTTTGGTTGAACCAGCAGACCAAAGCCGTTTCCCTGTTTCGAGAACCGGCCTGTTTCGATCCGCAAAATCTTCCAAAACCTACACGTCACCCGGCTTCTTGAACCGGATGTGAATGTTGTCGCCTGCGAGGTCGAAGCCTGCATAATTGCGCTGAAAGGCAATGAGCGCATCGTTTACGCCCTTTGAATAATCGTCTTCCTGCACATCAATATGGTGCCGGTATAGGATTCTGTCGTCCTTATAGAATATAACCTGACCTTCCATCATAGCCTCCTTCTGATGAAGCGCTGAGCAGAAATCCGTGGGTGGTTTCAGGCGTCGCGCTTTGAAACGAGTGGGTAGAGCAATATTCTACACACGGGCCTATGGCTGAAGCGGTGCCAGGGGCACTTATCCAGTCGGTATATCTAATTGAGATAGGCGATGCAGCGGGCGTTTCAAGATGATGCAGTGCCGGTTCCGGCTTTGCTCAGCTTGAGCCATGCACGAGCGGCGTGAGACAGGAACGCGCCTTTGCGCCAGATCAGCGCCAGATTCCAGTTCACATCGGCGCCTTTGATTCTGTGGATGCGCACGCCGGGATGATGCCGCTGTTCCGCAATCATTTTTGGTAGAAAGCCGATGCCCATGCCTGCTGCTACGAGCTCGACGATGAAGTCAATCTGACTGGAGCGCACCGCAACGTTTGGAGAGAATCCATGCGAACGACATGCATCAAGGATAATGTGATTGAGGGCAAAGCCGCTCTCGAAAAGAATGAACGGCAGGTTGGCAATGTCCTGCAGCGAAACGCCGTCACCACGCGCAAGCACATGATCGGTCGGGAGCAGCGCCACCACCGGTTCGCATCGCACATCCTGCCACTCGAAACTGTCTTCAACCGGCAGAAGCGAAGCCGCAAGTTCCACATCTCCGGCAAGCAGCAATTCTTCCAACCTCCGGCTGCCGTGCTCGACCAGCTGAATGTCAATCTCAGGATACAGCTTCGTATAGGCCGCGAAGACGGGAGCGAAAAGCACGCTGGAGCCGATGGGCGGCAGGCCGAGTTTCAGGAGGCCGCGCTTGATACCGCGCAACTCGCCCAGCTCTGCCAGCATGTCGTCCTTTTCTGCCAGCATGGCGACCGCGCGACGAAAGACAATCTCACCTGCTGTCGTGAGGCGAGAAGGCGAGATTTCGCGATCCAGCAGAACCAGCCCCAACTCGTCTTCAAGCTGTCTGACCGCCTTGCTGACGGTCGACTGGGTCGCGTTGATGGTTTTAGCGGCGGCGGAAAAACCGCCTTGCCGCACCACTTCGACAAAGGCCTGGAAGCTGCGCAAGTTCATGAGCCATTCTATTACGGAATAGCTGCAATGAAATCAATTCATTTCTAGAATAGTGCGAGAGAGCCTATATTCATCCATGAAAAATGCATCAGTCCCCATTGGAAAAGCACATGAACGCCCACAGCTTCTTGATCCGGTTTCGTTACGCACTGCATCACAGCCGTTTGATGCAGATTGCGACGCTGGTCGGCTTTTGGCTGGCAGGTGAGCTTTTCGTCCGCCTCGTCGGCCTGCCTCTGCCGGGCGGCATCGTCGGCATGGCGCTCGTGTTGGCTCTGCTTCTGAGCGGTCGTGTCAGCCTGTTCAGCATGAAACGCGGCGCAGAATGGTTTCTGGCAGAAATGCTGCTCTTCTTCGTGCCTGCAGTGCTTGCAGTCCTTGAGCATCAGGAACTGATTGGTCTGCTTGGCCTGAAAATCATGGCTGTGATTTTGCTGGGCACGTTGACGGTCATGAGTGTCACCGCATTGACGGTTGATCTCTGCTACCGCTGGAGTTTGCGCTATGTCGCTAAGTAATCCGCTTGTAGCGACGCTTTTCTGGTCTGCCGCAACGATCCTCCTTTATCTCGCTGCCAAGCGTGTCTATCTCCGCTTTCCCATGTGGTGGCTGACACCGCTCGCTGTTACGCCATTGTTGCTGATGGCTCTGGTCATTGGGCTCAATCAGAACTATCGTGGCTATTTCAGCGCCACCCATTGGCTGGTCGCGCTGCTTGGACCTGCAACGGTTGCTTTTGCAATCCCGATTTACCAGCAGCGCGCAACGATCCGCCGCTATTGGCCGGTGCTTCTGGCGGGCGTGGTTGTCGGAAGTTCATCTGCTATGGCTTCCGCATGGGGCCTGGCGCATCTGCTGGGTCTCAACGAAGCAATCAGCCTCAGCCTGATGCCGCGTTCGATGAGCACGCCATTTGCGATGACTGTTTCAGGCGATATTGGCGGGACCCCCGACCTCACAGCAATCTTTGTGGTGCTGACCGGTGTGTTCGGCGCAGCCCTTGGCGAAGTCATGCTCAATTGGTTGCCGATCCGCTCCGCATTGGCGCGTGGAGCCCTTTTCGGCATGGGTGCGCATGGAGCCGGTGTGGCCAAGGCTCACCAGATCGGCAGTGAAGAAGGTTCGATTGCCGGGCTGGTCATGGTGCTTGTCGGCCTCGTGAATGTGCTTGCTGCACCTTTGATTGCCAGCTTTTTGTAAGCGCCTAATTTTACAGACATTCTTTAAAAACGCCCGGTTTCCGGGCGTTTTTTGTATTAGCGAATCTGCCTTTTTATTGAGCATTAACGTCTTTGCATAACTGATATGCATTAATGGCCGTTGCTGCAGAGAAGGGTGGCGGGTAAACATTTCTTCATCGAGTTCACTCCTCCTCCCAGAACTCGATAAGGAATACGGCACTCCTCCTCCCAAGCCGTATTCAAGATCAGGCCGCGCATCCTCCTCCCGCGCGGCCTTTTTCTTTTTTTAGCTCCCCACAATCCCACTTCGCTTTCGTTTGCGTGCGTTGACAATGCGTAACTGCGGGGCCCCATAGGCAAGCCTCGTCATCTGCTCTATTTCTGAAACAAGTTCTGAATCGGGGAGACAGCGTCCATGACAAGCGGCATCCACCACATCACCCTCATCACCCGAAAAGTGCAGGCGAATGTCGATTTCTATGCCGGCTTTCTGGGATTGCGTATCGTCAAGCAGACGGGCGGGTTTGAAGATGCCGAGCAACTGCATCTGTTTTACGGAGACCGTTCGGGCACGCCCGGATCATTGATTACATTTCTGGTGTGGGAAGATGGTGCCAGGGGGCGTGTCGGCCACGGTCAGGTTAGCGAAATCGCACTTGCTATTGATCGCACTGCTATCGGTTTTTGGCTGGAGCGCGCCTTGCGCTATCACGTGCCATCCGCAGGGCCGGTGCAAGAGTTTGGCGAACCTGTCCTGCGCCTGCGCGATCCCGACGGTGTGATCGTCAAGCTTGTCGGCTGCGATCTTGCTGCCAACGATGCGTGGGAAAGTGAGGGCATTCCGGCAGCTTTCGCTGTCCGGCGTTTGCGTGCTGCGACTATTCTGTCCGAAGCAGCGGAACAGACTGCAGGTTTCATCGAACGTTATTTTGGTTTCAGGCCTTCGGCGAAAGAAGGTACGATAGATCGACTTCTGTCGGATTCCGGCGACACCATCGATGTGCGAGACGCAGGCGGCTTCTGGCCGGGCATTCCCGGTACGGGTATTGCCGACCATGTCGCTTTTCGTGCCGCCGATACTGGCGAAGTGGAAAAGGCGGAGAAGGAGCTTTCCAAACTTAATTCCAGCGCCGTCAATGTGCACGACCGTAAGTATTTCACGTCGCTCTATGTTCGCGAGCCGGGTGGAACGCTGTTCGAATTTGCAACTGATACACCGGGATTCGCAATAGACGAGCCGGTTGAAAAGCTGGGCCAGTTCCTGTTCGTGCCGCCGGGCAATGAAGAAAAGGCGGATGCCATCCGGGCACGGATGCCACAATTCGCCCTGCCGGGAGAGGAGCGTGTCATCTATCGCGATCTCCCTTTTGTTCATCGGATACACCAGCCGGATGACCCGGATGGCAGTACGCTGGTGCTTTTGCATGGCACTGGCGGAAACGAAAACGACCTGATGCCTTTCGCTCGCAAGGCTGCACCACGCGCAACCCTTCTCGGCGTGCGTGGACGCAGCACGGAAGAAGGTATCCAGCGCTGGTTTCGTCGCTTCGACCTGAAACAGTTTGATCAAGCCGATATTCAGTTTGAAGCGCAGGCATTCGAGGCTTTCGTTGAAGGTGCCGCCGCCGCTTATGATATCGATCTGAATCGGACGGCCTTTATTGGGAACTCCAACGGCGCAAACTTGCTGGCCGCTTTCATGCGCTTGCATCCACACGTTGTTCGCACGGCGGTTCTTCTGCGCGGTCAGGAGGCTCTAAAGGAGCAGCCCGATGGCGCGGATTTGTCGGATGCTGCAGTGCTTTTGATGAATGGTGCATCCGATCCGTTCGGCGATGAGACCGGAATGCTGGAAAAAGTCCTGAGAGAAGACGGGGCGGCGCTTACCATCAGCACGGTCGAAGCAGGACATGCGCTCATCGATGAAGATATCCGCATTGCAGGCGATTGGCTTCGGGACAAGATATAAATTAAAGGGCTGCGGAGTTCTCCGCAGCCCTTTTACTATATTAATCGAGGGGCTTCAGGTTACGCTCGATGGCTTCCCGCTTTCCTTCGAGGAAAGGTGGAAGCGAAAGGCTTTCGCCAAGACTTTCAAGTGGTTCATCAACAGCGAAACCCGGCCCATCCGTAGCGATTTCGAACAGGATACCGTTCGGCTCGCGGAAGTAGAGCGAGCGGAAATAATAGCGTTCGACCTCACCGCTTGACGGCATGCGCACGGACCTCAGACGGTCGACCCATTCCTGCATACTTTCCTGATCCGGCGTGCGGAAGGCCACATGATGCACGGCGCCTGCACCCTGCCATGCAGTCGGCAGGTTTGGCTGCACCGCAACATGCAGTTCGGCGGCGGCACCACCCGGCCCCATCGAGAAGACATGGACATGACCTTCGCCGTCGGGCGAGATATAGTCGCCGGTCTGACGCATGTTCATGACCTTTTCCAGAATGATTTGGGTCGGTGCCAGTTCGGGAACACTGAGCGTGATCGGTCCAAGACCCCTGATCTGACGTTCCGCAGGCACAGGGCTCCGGTCCCAGCTATGCGCTTCACCCGCGCCGCCATCATCGGTCAGACGCAGGCGCTGACCCTCCGGGTCCTCGAAGTCGAGAACGGCTCGTCCTGCAACTTCGAAAATATCGCCTGTCTGGACGCCTTTATCGTTCAGGTGCTTTCGCCACCATTCGAGGCTTTCGACACCGTTAACACGCAAACCGGTGCGGGCGACACTGTTGGTGCCGCGCTGCTCGCGCTGTACCGGCCAGTCGAAAAAGGTGATGTCCGTGCCGGGGGAAGCCAGACCATCTGCGTAGAACAGATGGTAGGCGCTGGTGTCGTCCTGATTAACGGTTTTCTTGACAAGCCGAAGCCCGAGCGTGTCGGTATAGAAACGCCGGTTGCCGGGTGCGTCGGCGGTAATGGCTGTCAAATGGTGCAGCCCTGTCAGTTCCAATGCCATAGTGTGCCTCCTTCAAAAACGGAGTTGCTGTTGGCGGTTATATCGGTCGGAGCTGATCACGAGGAAAGTATCACCTGTTGAACAGTGTGTAACCCATAAGCCGCAATCGCCTTGCGTTCCGACAATGGTGGATAATTGGGGCTTGGCAGAACGTTTCACGTAAAGAATATATTAACCCTCAAGGTTCGGGTGTAATACCAAAACCAGATGAGTTTGACCCATCGAATTTTGGTTAAGCCTGTGCGGCGATTGAGCATTTTCAGGGCGTGATGCGTCAGCATCTCAGCCCCCTCGTATAAGAGACCTGCTGGCGTAGCGTTGAGGGAGTTTGGTTTTGCGGCGCGTTTTTTCTCGGACTGCCCCTGCGTTGCTTGTTTTTCTGTCTGTGCTTGCCGGTTGCGCCAGCCGGCCAGAAGGCGTGCTTATCCCGGTTGGCGATGCCGTTTCTCCCGGTACGACCAAGGTTGACCTCGTCGTCGCGACCACGCGCCGTCCGTCAGATAATCCCGGCATACTTTTCTCCGGCGAACGCGACAAGCTCGTGTCGCTCAACGAGATTGTTGTGTCCATTCCGCCGGAAAAAAACCGCAAGGCGGGTGAAGTGCAATGGCCGAAGAAACTGCCACCCAATCCGCAAAAGGATTTCACCACCGTCAGTGTGACGCCGCTCAAAACCGATGTGGAAATGGCGGGCTGGGTTCGTCCGCACCTGACCAAAAGCCGTCGCGTGATGGTGTTCGTGCACGGCTTCAACAATACGTTCGAGGATTCCGTCTATCGCTTTGCGCAGATCGTGCATGATTCGGGAGCCGATGTTGCGCCGGTGATCTTCACCTGGCCATCGCGCGCCAGTGTATTCGACTATAATTACGACAAGGAAAGCACCAATTATTCCCGCGATGCGCTGGAGCAGATATTGCGTGCCATCGTGCGCGAGCCCGAGGTCAAGGACATTACGGTCATGGCCCATTCGATGGGCAGCTGGCTGACGGTTGAGGCTCTGCGGCAGATGGCGATCCGCGACGGTCGCGTGAATGCCAAGATAACGGATGTCATTCTGGCATCCCCCGATCTCGACGTCGATGTGTTCTCGAAACAGTTCCTTGCCATGGGCAAGCAGCATCCACGCTTCACATTGTTCACGTCTCGGGATGACAAGGCGCTTGCATTGTCGCGGCGTATTTCCGGCAATATTGACCGCCTGGGTCAAATCGACCCGTCGATTGAGCCCTATCGCTCCGAGCTGGAAAAAGCAGGCATCACCGTTATCGACTTGACGCAGCTGAAGGCGGGTGACCGTCTTAACCATGGCAAGTTTGCTGCGAGCCCGGAAGTCGTGCAGCTGATCGGTCAGCGCCTTGTTGCTGGCCAGACGATTACGGATTCGCAGGTCGGCCTCGGCGATCGTTTGGGCGCGGTGGCGATGGGTACGGCGCAAGGTGTCGGTACCGCCGCCTCGCTGGTGGTGACAGCACCAATTGCCGTGTTTGATCCGAATACCCGCAAAACCTATGACGAGCAGATCGACCGCTTTGGTCGCGCTGTTGGCAATACGGTTGGCGCGGTAACGATCCCTACGCAATAAGCGACGGAGAACGCTTCGCCTCCACAGTTGTCATATTTGAGCTGACGCTGTAGGACTCGCGGCCAATAAATTCGGGCCGCGAGGAGAACCTCATGCAGATCATCCGCACCATAGAGGAATTGCGTCAGATTTTGACACCTGCAAGGCGGGCTGGAAAACGCATCGGTTTTGTGCCGACCATGGGCTATCTCCATAAAGGCCACCTTGAGCTGGTTCATCGTTCAAAGGCGGAAAATGACGTGACCGTCGTGTCGATTTTCGTCAATCCGCTGCAATTCGGCGCAAATGAAGACCTCGACAAATATCCGCGCGACCTGGAACGCGATGCGGCTCAGCTGCGTGGGGCGAGCGTCGATTATCTCTTCGCTCCAACCGTCAGCGACATGTACCCGCGCCCGATGCAGGCCGTGGTGGATGTGCCCACGCTTGGCAACCAGATGGAAGGTGAGGCGCGTCCCGGTCACTTCGCCGGTGTCGCAACGGTCGTTAGCAAGCTCTTCAATATCGTTGGCCCGGATGCAGCCTATTTCGGCGAAAAGGATTTCCAGCAGCTCGTCATCATCCGCCGCATGGTGGAGGACATGGCGATTCCAGTGCGAGTGGTTGGCGTCGAGACGGTGCGCGAGGATGACGGGCTCGCCTGTTCGTCCCGCAATGTCTATCTGACGCCTGAACAACGCGCCGCTGCAATCATTGTGCCGAAGGCGCTGGATGAAGCCGAGCGCCTCTATCGCTCCGGCCTGGACGATCCCGATGCGCTGGAAGCGGCAATCCGCACTTTCATCGCCACTGAACCGCTGGCTGTGCCGGACGTGGTGGCACTCCGCGATCCGCTGACACTGGAGCGCCTGACATCGGTTCAGGGGCGTCCAGTACTCGTCGCACTGTTCGTGCGGCTCGGCACGACGCGGCTTCTCGACAATCGTGTGATCGCGCATGTCGCGCAGGAACAGGCGGCCTGAAATGAGCGCACTTGTTAAACAGAAGCGGCTGACGCCCAAGTCCATCCAGGCCATGAAGGGCGAACGCCTCATCGCTAGCCTGACCGCCTATACGACGCCGATTGCACGTCTGCTTGATCCGCACTGCGATCTGCTGCTGGTCGGCGACTCTCTTGGCATGGTGCTTTACGGCATGGATTCGACGCTTGCGGTGACGCTCGACATGATGATCGCACACGGGCAGGCAGTCATGCGAGGGGCCGAGACAGCCTGTGTTATTGTCGATATGCCGTTCGGTTCCTATCAGGAATCGAAGGAACAGGCGTTCCGCAATGCGGCCCGCGTAATGCAGGAAGCCGGCTGCGACGGCGTCAAGCTCGAAGGCGGCGAGGAAATGGCCGAAACGGTTGCATTCCTCGTCAAACGCGGCATTCCAGTGTTTGGACATGTCGGTTTGATGCCGCAGCAGGTCAACACGGTGGGTGGTTTCCGCTCGCTTGGGCGCGGGGATGAAGAAGCTGATCAAATTCGCCGTGATGCGCAGGCCATTGCTGATGCCGGCGCTTTCGCGCTGGTCATCGAAGGCACGGTGGAGCCGCTGGCGCGCGAGATCACCGCATCGCTCGCCATTCCAACAGTGGGCATTGGGGCTTCGGCGGCCTGTGATGGGCAGATATTGGTTTCAGATGACATGCTGGGGCTGTTTCAGGATTTCACCCCGCGTTTCGTGAAGCGTTTTGCGCATTTGGCTCCGCAGGTTTCCGATGCGGCGAAAGCCTATGCCGAAGAGGTTCAGGCGCGAACATTTCCGGGGCCGGAGCATGTTTTCGGCGCAAAACCGAAAACCTAGTTTCTAAAACTTGTGCCGTATGGCGGTAGCGCCTTGTATTTATTCGTCAATCGCGTTCAATGCCGGAAGTGTTTTCTGGAGCGACCGTGACTGACGATATTGCCCATACTGAACTGATTGCCGTATTGGCCGCTGTGACTGGTGAACAGCCGCGCGTCATGACTGTGCGGCAGGGGCAAGCTTTACCGTCCGGTCCGTTCGAAAGCGAGCATCGTTCTCTCCAATCGGGTCTGCGTGCCTGGGTGCAGTCGGAAACCGCGCACCCGGTTGGCTATCTGGAGCAACTCTACACCTTTGCCGACCGTGACCGTCATGCACAGGGCGAGCGCATCATCTCGATCAGCTATCTCGGTCTTGTGCGCGAAAGTGATGCGGCGGCGGGGCAGGCGGGCTGGCGCGGCTGGTATGATTATCTGCCATGGGAAGATCACCGCCAGGGCGAGCCGGCTATCATGGAGCATCTCAACAATGCGCTCCTTGTCTGGGCCTATCGGGCCGAAACGCCGGAACTGACCGCGCAGCGCATGCGCCGTATCGCTTTTACCTTCGGCTTTGAGAGTGGAGAATGGAGCGGGCGCTGGAACGAAGACCTTGTGTTGCAGCGCTATGAGCTGCTGTTCGAGGCTGGTCTGGTAGCCGAGGCAGGAATGAAGGAAGACGAGAATGGTCGCTCCATGTTTGCCGATCATCGCCGTATCCTTGCCACGGCGATTGCGCGACTGCGTGCCAAGATCAAATACCGTCCGGTGGTGTTCGAATTGATGCCGGACAGTTTCACTCTGCTGCAGTTGCAGCGCACGGTCGAGGCGTTGGCTGGCTTGCGCCTGCACAAGCAGAATTTCCGCCGCCTGATCGAGCAGCAGGATCTTGTCGAGGAAACCGGCGAAAGCGACAGCGAAACCGGCGGTCGCCCGGCAAAACTGTTCCGTTTTCGCTACTCGATTGTCGAGGAGCGCGCCCTTTCGGAGCGCCATCTGGCCGGAGCCAAGCTGCCAATCTCCCGCGATTGACAATATACTCGAATCGAGTATAAGTTCGTAAGTATAAAATACTCAGATTGAGTATAAATGGGTAGGCTCGGGAGGCCCAACCATGAACGATCATGTTTCCGTTTCGCAACTCTATGACCGCGTGGCCAAGGTGCTGCCCAAGGCGGAGTGGCTGGGCTTCGAAGGCGATGTCGCGGCCATTATTGAGCTGAAAAAAAAGCGCAATGCCGTCATCCTTGCGCATAATTACCAAACGCCGGAAATCTTCCACTGCGTGGCCGACATTGTCGGCGACAGTCTGGCGCTGGCGCGCAAGGCTGCAGAGGTCGATGCTGATGTAATCGTGCTGGCGGGCGTGCATTTCATGGCCGAGACGGCCAAGCTGCTCAATCCAAGCAAGACAGTGCTGATCCCGGATATCGCTGCGGGCTGTTCGCTGGCCGACAGTATCACGCCGGAAGATGTGGCGCTGTTACGTGAGGCGCATCCCGGCGTGCCGATCATCACCTATGTCAACACATCTGCTGCCGTGAAGGCGGCATCCGACATTTGCTGCACCTCCGGCAATGCCAAAAAGGTGGTGGAGTCGCTTGGCGTGCCGCGCGTGCTGATGATCCCCGACGAGTTTCTGGCGCAGAATGTGGCGCGCGAAACCGATGTCGAAATTCTCGCCTGGCATGGACATTGCGAGGTGCATGAACGGTTCACCCCCGACGATATTCGCGAATTGCGAGAAAGCCACCCCGACGTGATGGTTCTGGCTCATCCCGAGTGCCCGCCGGAAGTGGTAGCCGCCGCCGATTTCGCCGGCTCCACGGCAGTCATGTCGGATTATGTCGGCGAGAAGAAGCCGCAGCGTGTCGTATTGTTGACCGAATGCTCGATGAGCGACAATGTTGCTGTCGATCACCCGGACGTAGAGTTTATCCGTCCGTGCAATCTCTGCCCGCATATGAAGCGGATCACGCTCGCCAATATTCGGGATGCGCTGGAAAAAAACCGCCATGAAGTGACTGTCGATGCCGCATTGATGGAGCCTGCCCGCCGCGCCGTCGAACGGATGCTGGCGGTATGAACACGGCCCCGGTCCTTATCATTGGCAGCGGCCTTGCCGGTCTGATGACGGCGTTGACGCTCTCTCCGCAGCCGGTCCTGCTGGTAACGGCGGGAAGTCTCGGCCTGTCCGGTTCCAGCACGCTGGCGCAAGGCGGTATTGCCGCCAGCCTCGGTGCGGATGACAGCACGGCGCTGCATCTGGCCGATACGATTGCGGCAGGTGACGGCCTGTGCGATGCGGCTGTGGCCGCTGAAATCGTTGCAGCGGGTGCAGAAATCGTTGCAGCACTTGAAGCACATGGCGTGCGCTTCGACCGCAAGGCGGACGGTTCATTTTCACTCGGTCTGGAAGCTGCCCATAGCCGCCATCGCATCGTGCATGTCGGTGGCGATGCGACGGGCGCGGGCATCATGCGCGCTTTAACCGCAAAGGTTCTGGCGACGCCTTCAATCACTGTTCTGGAAAACACCCGAGCCCTGCGTTTGATCAAGCACGATGGTCGTGTGGTCGGTGCCTGTCTTGAAAATCTCGGACCGGTTGCAGCAACCGCCGTAGTGCTGGCGACGGGCGGGATCGGCGGGCTTTATGAGGCCACCACCACGCCGCTCGGCAATCTCGGTCAAGGTGCGGCTCTGGCGGGGCGCGCTGGCGCTGTGCTTGCCAATATGGAATTCGTGCAGTTCCACCCGACCGCGCTTGCCGTTTCTGCGCCGCGTCTGCCATTGGTCAGCGAAGCTGTGCGCGGGGAGGGCGCTAAGCTCGTCAATGATCGTGGCGAGCAGTTCATGGCTGATATTCCGGGCCGTGAGCTTGCACCCCGTGATGTGGTGGCGCGTGCCATCGGCAACGAGATCGCGCAAGGGCGCAACGTTTATCTCGATGCACGCGCGGCTCTGGGCGCGCGTTTTGCAACTCGCTTCCCCGGTATTGATGCGCTTTGCAAGCAGCATGGTGTTGATCCGTCACGTGATCTGATCCCGGTCAGACCGGCCACGCATTATCACATGGGCGGGATCAGGACCGACGCCGACGGGCGCAGCAGTCTGCCGGGTCTCTGGGCTGTGGGCGAAGCGGCCTGCACCGGCCTGCATGGCGCCAACCGGCTGGCCAGCAATTCGCTGCTCGAAGCTGCCGCCATGGGACTGCGCACCGCCCGCGCCGTTGTCGATGAAGAAGTTATCGACGCGCGGCATCCCGTGCCGATCAGCCTGCCACAGAGTGCCGATCCCGAACCTGTGCGGCGCATCGTTTCCAGCCATCTTGGCCTGCTGCGCGATGAAGAAGGTTTACGTTTTGCAGTCACGACCCTTCTCCCCCTAGCGGAGACCGGCGATGCCGCAGCCGTGGCGCTTGCTGTTGCGGTTGCAGCATTTGAACGATGCGAGTCACGCGGTGGCCATACCCGGACAGACCATCCGCACAAAGATGCGGTGGCCAAAAGCTGCTTCCACACATTCAAGACGGCGTTCGCGCTTGCTCGTGAAATGGTTGAAACAAACCGAATCTCCAGGATAGCCTCATGAACCTGCCGCGCTTGTCTCCGCTTGTCATCGAACCGCTGGTGCGCGCCGCACTTCTGGAAGATCTGGGGCTTGCTGGCGACATCACCAGCAATGCGGTGGTGCCGGAAGAACACCGCTCGGCCATGCTGTTCAGCCTGCGTCAGCCGGGTGTCATCGCCGGACTGGACGTGGCTGAAATGGCATTTCGTCTGGTCGACCCGGATGTTACGTTCGCACGCATGGCGCGCGACGGTCAGTCTCTTGAGAAGGGGGCGGATGTTGCCCGCGTTTCCGGCTCGTCCCGCTCGATCTTGGCGGGTGAGCGCACCGCGCTCAATTTTCTCGGCCATCTGTCCGGCATTGCCACGGCGACGGCTAATCTGGTCAAGGCTGTGGCTGGCACAAAGGCCTCCATCGTCTGCACCCGCAAGACGACGCCCGGTCTGCGTGCCTTGCAGAAATATGCAGTCCGGGCAGGCGGCGGCATGAACCACCGTTTCGCGCTCTATGATGCGGTGCTCATCAAGGATAATCACATCGCCGTTGGGGGCAGCGTGCGCGCGGCCATCGAACGCGCCAAGGCCGGTGCTGGTCACATGGTCAAGATCGAGGTTGAAGTCGATACGCTGCAACAACTCGAGGAGGCGATGGCCATTGGTGTGGATGCCGTTTTGCTCGACAATATGTCGCCTGCGCAACTGCGCGAGGCGGTCTCGATTATCGACGGTCGCGCCATTTCCGAAGCCTCGGGCGGCATCACACCGGAAACGGTGGCGGCAGTCGCGGCCAGCGGCGTTGATCTGATTTCAGTCGGCTGGACCACGCACAGCGCGCCAAATCTCGATATCGGGCTCGATTTTGAACTGAATAGATAAGGCTTTACGTCTTGTGTGGACAGGCGCAATATCTCCCACATAGGCAATGTCCAAACGTGTTTCGCTGTGAAACCGAGTCCACCGCTAAGGGTTAGGTCTCGCACATTCATGGCGTAAACTGCATCTATACTCGTGCAAGAATCCTACACGCAAAAACATGATTGAATAATTCATGTTTTCATGTCACACAATGACTGACTGATAGTCAGTCATGAGTCGTGCGGTGGTTCTGCAACTTGCTTGTGTGCGTGCCAGTTGCCGGATCGCCGTCACGGCTCAAAGCGGCATGGCCGCAGAGAGTTTGATGGATATCGAACAGGAGGGAAGCGTGATGCTTCACCATACGGAAAATTGGCCTTACGTGGTCACCTTGTCGAAGGGCGCATCGACCTTGGAAGAAACGCGTGAATTCTTTGATGTCTGGAATCGGTGGCTTGATGAGGGAAAGCCCTTCATCACGATCCGCCGTTTTCTGGACGAGGACGCACTTGCGCATCCCGAAGGTTCGGCACGGGAAGTGAAACAATGGTTCCAGCAGAATGCGCAGCGTATTCGCGAACAGGTGCTGGGCATGGTGAACATCGTGCCGGAATCTGTTTATGAACAGGCGAGCCGCATGGATGCTGAAAAGCTGTTTCGCGTTCCGGCGGGGACATTCTCCAATGTCGACGCGGCACTGCATTGGCTGGAGGATCGGGTCGTTCGACCACATCAGCTCGATTTTGACAGGGTGGCGATCCGAGGTAGACTGGCGGCATCCTGAAGCTTCGGAGATTCATTTGCCGTCGACTGCCATCAAGCACAAGCCCCGCACCAAACCAGCGGAAATACGTCGCGACGAGCTGATGGCTGCAGCTGAAGCCCTCTTCCTCGAAAAAGGCTTCGCGGCGACAAGCGTGGATGAAATCGTGCGCTTGGGGGACGTCGCCAAAGGCACGTTCTATCTGCATTTTCGCAGCAAGGACGACATCCTGCTCGCCTTGCGAGAGCGATTTATCGACGGGTTCTGCCAAGGGCTGGAGCATCAATTGGACCGATATCCTGCCGACGACTGGCAGGGAAAGCTGGCGGTCTGGGCCGAGACCGGAATTGCCGGCTATCTCGACAACTACAAACTCCACGACATGGTGTTCCATGATTTTCACCCGCCCATGCGCCGCATGAAGCAGGAAAATCCGGCAATCGTCCGGCTCGATGCATTGTTGACCGACGGTAATGCTGCAGGCGCATGGAAAATCGCCGATACGCGTTTGACGGCTGTACTTCTGTTCAATGCGCTGCACGGTGCGGTCGATGAGATTATCTCCAACCCGGATATGATGGATCGTGCCGAGATGGTTGCCGGTGTGAAGACGTTTTTCCTGCAGGCGGTGCGATCTCAATAAGTACAGTTAAAGAAAAAGGGAGGCCGACGCCTCCCTCTATTCATTTTCCAGCGCTTGTGGCAGGGCTTACTTTTCAACAAAAGCCTTTTCGATGACGTAATGTCCGGCTTCGCTCTGGCTGCCTTCCTTGAAGCCACGTTCTTCCAAAATCTGCTTGGTTTCGGCTAGCATTTCCGGGCTGCCGCAGAGCATCATGCGGTCGTCATCGTGGTTGAATTCCGGCAGGCCAATATCAGCAAAGAGCTGACCCGAACGAATGAGGTCGGTCAGGCGGCCACGATTCTTGTAAGGCTCACGTGTGACGGTCGGATAGTAGATGAGCTGATTCTTGACCATTTCGCCGAGGAATTCATCCTGCGGTAATTCATTGGCGATGAAGTCCGTATAGGCAAGCTCGGCTACCTGACGCACGCCATGAACGAGAATGATCTTATCGAAACGTTCATAGGCTTCCAGGTCGCGAATGATTGACAGGAATGGCGCGAGGCCGGTGCCGGTCGAAAGTAGCCAGAGGTTTTTGCCGGGCTTCAGATTATCATAGAGCAGCGTGCCGACCGGCTTCTTGGACAGGATGATCTGGTCGCCAACCCTCAGGTGCTGGAGCTTTGAGGTCAATGGGCCGTTCGGCACCTTGATCGAGAAGAATTCCAGACCGTCTTCGTAAAGGCTCGAGGCAATCGAATAGGCGCGTGTGAGCGGTTTGCCGTTCACTTCCAGGCCCATCATGATGAATTGGCCGCTCTGGAAGCGAAAACCGGGGTCGCGCGTCGTGCGGAAGGAAAACAGCGTGTCGGTCCAGTGATGGATGTCGGTGACGGTTTCCTGATTGAAGTTGCTGCTCATTTTCGGAACTGTCTCTGTCTTGCTCCTGCACCGCTTGGGAGGACGGCGCCTATGGAATGGATTGGTTGTTTCAGTTTCTATCGGTCATTGCTGCATTTTGCCCGCAGTCGTGCAGCTCCGTGAAGACTGCATCCGTTGCGGGCAAAACGCCTTGATCGCAATCAATGTAAGCGCGTCAGGCTGCCTTCAGGGTGGCTTCCGCGAATTCGTAATTGGCCAGCTTGTCGAGGAAATTCGTTACATAGTCAGGCCGACGATTACGGAAATCGAGATAATAGCTATGCTCCCAGACATCAAGCCCTAATAGCGCCTTGCCTTCGCCGGTTGCCAGCGGATTGGAGCCATTTGGCGTCTTGGTGACCTTCAGCTTGCCGTCATTGGCCAGAACCAGCCATGCCCAACCCGAACCGAACTGGCCGACGGCCGCAGCCTTAAAGGCTTCCTTGAACTGGTCGACGCCACCGAAATCCTCGACAATCTTCTTTTCCAGGGCGCCGGGCAGGCGACCGCCTGCTGCCGACAGGTTCTCCCAGAACAGATTGTGGTTCCAATGCTGGCCGGCATTGTTGAACACCGGAGCGAGATCGGCCTTGTCCTTGGCGAAAAGGACAATTTCTTCGAGTGACTTGCCCTTGAGCGCATCATTCTTTTCAACGAAACCGTTAAGTGCCGTCACATAGGCCTGATGGTGCTTGCCGTGGTGCAACTCAAGCGTTTCCGTACCCATCCCGGCGCCTTCGAGCGCGTTGGTTGCAAAGGGAAGTGGTGGCAAAGTGAAGCTCATTTTAAAACTCCTGATCGCTTGAGCATAATCACCGTTCAGCATCCTGAGGACCGAATCCGGTGTCGACTCTGGCTTTGACGAAAGCCGGTTTGAATATTGAAAATTCAGAATTATCTTGCTTCGACAGGCCTGATCACCTATTTAACAAGATAATCCTTCTTTAAATAGAAAATAGCACATATGTCAAGGAATGACTTTCTAAATACCGAGGAATTGGGAGCACGTTCTCCCGCGGAAAGGATTATGCTCTCGCTCAAGATGCGGGGAACGCAGACCGCCGCGATTATCGGGGAACATTTGGGAACCACAGGCGAGGCCGTTCGCCAACAGCTCGTGCGTCTGGCAGAAGAAGGGCTTGTTTCCTCTCATTCCGTGTCCCAGGGCGTCGGTCGTCCGTCGTTGTTTTGGGATTTGACCGAAGCCGGTAACAAACGTTTTCCCGATACGCATGCCGATTTGACGGTTCAGCTTCTTCATTCGGTGCGTACCATTCTCGGCGATGATGCGCTGGATATGCTGATCGCCCATCGCGAAACCGAGACACGCCGTCAATATCAGACGCGGCTGAAGGATTTGTCGCTCGACGAGCGGGTGAAGGAACTTGCAGACATCCGTTCCGCCGAAGGCTACATGGCCGATGCCGAAAAGCGGGACGATGGTTCCTGGCTGCTCATCGAAAATCATTGTCCTATCTGCACCGCTGCTGATGCCTGTCAGGGCTTCTGCAGATCGGAGCTTCAGGTATTCAGGGCCGTGCTTGGCCCTGATGTTTCTGTAAGCCGCACCGAACATATTCTGGCTGGCGCACGGCGCTGTGCCTACGTTATTGCGCCTACCGTTTAATCATCCTTTCAGGACTGTGCCGGCTGAAGTTGTCTCGCACTGCGGACGAGAGCAAGTGCCGACACAAACGCCAGCGCAGACAGAATGGCAAAACCGGAGAAGAGCCAAAGTGCGGCATGTGCGGTGCCGGTAAAGCCGCCGGGATTAGTGAGACCAGCCATATTGGCAACCATTCCGGCAAGTGCTGCACCAAGGGCGGTCGTGAAAAGCTGCACCATCGTCACTGAAGCGGAAGCCAGATTCTGATCTCCTGCGTCGGCACGCTTGAAAATGCGGGTCAGCAGGTGCGGCCATGTCAGGCCAACGCCGAAACCGATGACGGCCAGCGCGATACAGATCGGCAGCAGATCGTACCAGTGTCCTTCACTGCCAGCGGGAATGAGAACCGCCAGCGTAACCATGCCGGCCACGCCCATGACGGGGGCAGCCAGAATGACACGGTCAGTGCGTCCAGCGGCAACCCCTGACGATCCGATGGAACCAAGTGTCCAGCTGCCGCCCATGATGGCTGCCAGATAGCCCGCAACAAGCGGCGACTGGTTGTGGAGCACCTGAAAGAACAGCGGCACGAAGACTTCGGAACTGGTGACGGATGCGCTGAGGAAGGCGAGGGTCAGATAAAGCGCGCCGAGTTTTTGGATACTGAACGAGCCTTTCGGCAGAATGCGTCTGCTGGCTTTCTTTTCCACGGCAGCGAGGAGAAGCAGTAAGACAATGGCGAGCGCGACACCACCGGCATTCAGCGCCAGCTCTGATGAAATGCTCCCGGCAGAAACAGCAAGGACTGCAGCGGTCAAAAGGATGAGCTGCGGCAAGGCAAGCCGGTCATTGCTAGCGGCGGATCCTGATTCACGTGGCAAGATCGTCATGGCCATGATGGTGAACACAGCAATCACTGGCGCAATCGACCAGAAGGCGGCGCGCCAGATGCCCAGTTCTGCAAAAACGCCGCCGATGGCCGGGCCGACAAGTGTAGCCACGCCCCACATGCCGGAAACGAGACCAATGGCGCGTGGCCACAGTGCTTCGTCAAAAACGATGCGGATCATGGAATAGGAAAGGGCGAGCATCATGCCGCCGCCAAGACCCTGTATGGCACGTCCTGCCAGCATGACAGGCATGGATGGAGCCAGTCCACAGGTCAGGGTTCCAGCAGCGAAAATAACCGCCGCGATCAGATAGGCGCTGCGCGGACCCGCCTGTGAAAGCAGGCGTGGTACGAGCGCTGAGCCGAGAATGGATGCAGTCACGAACAGTGCCGTATTCCACGCATAATAGTCCATACCCCCAATGTCGGCGACAACAGTCGGCAGAATGGTTGTGGCGATGAACACGTTGATGGCATGAAGCGCAACGCCGCCGACAAGCGTCAGCGAGACGATAGCGTTTTTGCCTGCGAACAGATCTCCCCAACCGGCGGTCGGCTTGTGATCTTTCATTTCATTTTCCTTTGACCGTCATTGTGCGGGCGAAAGCCTGAATGAGGTCGCCCCGAACATGGAGACAATGGCTACGCCCGCGCCTATAATTTGTCAAGAAAATGCTTGTTTAATTAATTTGATGATACTCCAGAGATTGTACCGGGCCATATTGGTCGCCAGAAGCCATTTGTCCGGGCAAAGACTTTCAATGAAAATGGCGGGGCAAGCGGCAGCGTGGGTAGGGGTTCAAATTTCTGTAAAAAGCTCTATATGAAGCTCACCTGCTGAAGGCAGGGAAGTAATCCGCGATAGCTTGTGGGGAAATTTTTTCCCGATAATGCTGTGGCGGATTTGTGTTTCTGTCACAAGCTTCCTATAAGCCTTCGAATAATTTGGGAAACCACCTGTGTGTTTCCTCAACTTGGCAAACCAGCCTAGCTGGCCAGGCCAAATTTCCCCTTTGGACGACCCGGAACTCTCATGATCCAGACGCCTTACTACCTGATCGACAAGACCAAACTGAAGCGCAACATGGAAAAGGTTGCCTATGTGCGCGAGAAATCGGGCGCAAAGGCGCTGTTGGCGCTCAAATGCTTTGCCACATGGTCGGTGTTTGATCTGATGAGCGAATATATGGACGGCACCACGTCGTCTTCGCTCAATGAAGTGCGTCTCGGCCATGAAAGATTTGGCGGCGAAACCCATGCCTATAGCGTGGCCTATGCTGATAACGAGGTTGACGAGGTCATCAGCCACGCCGACAAGATCATCTTCAATTCGATCGGTCAGCTTGAGCGTTTTGCCGACAAGGCAGCGCATATCAAGCGTGGCCTGCGCCTCAATCCGGGCATTTCGTCTTCAACCTTCGATCTCGCTGATCCGGCGCGTCCGTTCAGCCGTCTTGGCGAATGGGATGTGGCGAAGGTTGAAAAAGTCATGGACCGCGTGACCGGCTTCATGATCCATAACAATTGCGAAAATTCCGACTTCGGTCTTTTCGACAAGATGCTGACCGACATCGAAGAAAAATTCGGCTCGCTTCTGCATCGCGTTGAATGGGTTAGCCTTGGCGGCGGTATCCACTTCACCGGTGACGACTATCCGGTCGATGAGTTCTGCGCGCGGCTGAAGTCTTTCTCGGAGACATTCGGCGTACAGGTTTATTTGGAGCCGGGTGAGGCTTCCATCACCAAGACCACGACGCTGGAAGTCACGGTTCTCGACACGCTTTATAACGGCAAGAACCTCGCCATCGTCGATAGCTCGATTGAAGCGCATATGCTTGATCTGCTCATCTATCGTGAAAAGGCGAAAATGGCGCCGAACAATGGCGAGCACAGCTATATGGTTTGTGGCAAGTCTTGCCTTGCCGGCGATATTTTCGGCGAGTTCACTTTCGACAAGGAGCTCTCCATCGGCGATCGCCTCTCATTTGAAGATGCCGCCGGTTATACCATGGTCAAGAAGAACTGGTTTAATGGCGTGAAAATGCCAGCCATTGCTGTGCGTGAACTCGATGGCACGGTCAAAATTGTTCGCGAATTTGATTATGCGGATTTTGAAGGGTCGCTTTCGTAAAGATCCTGCTGCGGTTTCAAACCGCAACGAACCCACATGTTCCGAATGAGAAGGCAATCGGGACGCGAAACAGATGGCGGGAAACCGCTGGAAGAGGAAGCATCGACAGAAAATGAAGAAGAACGTTCTCATTATCGGCGCCGGGGGCGTGGCACAGGTTGTTGCACATAAATGTGCGCAAAACTCTGACATATTGGGCGATATCCACATTGCGTCCCGCACGGTTGAGAAATGCCGCAAGATTATCGATAGCGTGCATGAAAAGAAGAGCCTCAAAACCGAGGTGAAACTGGAAGCGCATGCTTTGGACGCGCTGGATATTGAAGCCACCAAGGCTCTGATCCAGAAGACTGGCGTTCAGATCGTCATCAATGTCGGCTCGGCCTTCCTCAATATGTCGGTCCTTCGCGCCTGTATCGATACGGGTGTTGCCTATATGGATACGGCGATTCACGAAGATCCGAAGAAGATCTGCGAAACGCCGCCATGGTATGGCAATTACGAGTGGAAGCATCTCAAGGAGTGTGAAGAGAAGGGCATCACCGCCATTCTCGGCATCGGCTTCGATCCGGGCGTGGTCAATGCCTATGCACGCCTTGCGGCGGATGACTATCTCGATGAAGTTAAATCCATCGACATCGTTGACATCAATGCCGGTTCGCATGGTCGCTGGTTCTCGACCAATTTCGACCCGGAAATCAACTTCCGCGAATTCACCGGCACGGTCTATTCCTGGCAGGGTGGTGAATGGCAGTCGAACAAGATGTTCGAAGTCGGCCACACATTTGACCTGCCGGTCGTCGGTCCAAGCAAAGCCTATATGACCGGCCATGATGAAGTGCATTCGTTGTCCAAGAACTATCCGAACGCTGATGTGCGTTTCTGGATGGGCTTTGGCGATCACTATATCAACGTCTTCACGGTGCTGAATAATCTCGGTCTTCTGTCCGAACAGCCGGTCAAGACCGCTGAAGGTCTGGAAGTCGTGCCGCTCAAGGTGGTCAAGGCCGTTCTGCCTGATCCGTCGTCGCTGGCACCGGACTATACTGGCAAGACCTGTATTGGCGATTTCGTCAAGGGCACCAGGGACGGCAAAGAGAAGGAAGTCTTCATCTATAACGTTGCCGACCACAAAGACGCCTATAACGAAGTGGGTTCGCAGGGCATTTCCTACACCGCTGGCGTTCCGCCGGTTGCAGCTGCAATCCTGATTGCTTCGGGCGAATGGGACGTGAAGAAGATGGTCAATGTGGAAGAGCTAAACCCGAAGCCTTTCCTCCACATTCTGAACCAGATCGGCCTGCCATCGCGCATCAAGGATGAAGACGGCGACCGTGCATTGGATTTCGCGTAAGCGTAATCCGGATGAATGAAGAAAACCCCGCCCAATGCCATGCTTTGTGCGGGGTTTTTTATTGGCGCTTTGCTCTGGCTTACTCAGGCATATTGGGCCATGTGTCCGACAGACGGTAGCCGCTTGGAAACGGATCGCTCGGATCGAGCATGAGCTGCGAAGTTCCCGTCACCCATGCGCGACCGGAAATGATGGGGCTGATAGCGGGTTTGTCACCAAGCTCCAGAGCCTTGTCGAGCTGACAATGAAATTCCGTGCCCAGCACCGATTTGCCGATAAACTTCTCGCCGACTTTCATCTGGCCTTTTGCATGAAGCACGGCCATGCGCGCCGAGCAGCCGGTGCCGGTCGGGGAACGGTCGAGTTTGGCCGGTCGAATGGCAACGGTGTTCACGCCCGTCAGTACGCCGCCATCGCGCGTCACTGGCTCGGTGATCTGGCAGAAGGAAATGTGGTTCCAGTCTTTCTCAGGATGGTGAAAACCAAGCTGCTCATTGGCAGCTTTCGTGATCTTAACGCCAATTTCGGCGAGTTCCCGCGCCTGACCCGGCTCGATCCTTATCCCAATATGTGCCGCATCGACGATGACGAAACTGTCACCGCCATAGGCCGTGTCGACGATGATCGTGCCAAGCCCTTCAACTTCCAGCGATGCATCCAGACGGTCAGCGAAAGACGGTACGTTGCGCACGCTGATACGCTCGGCCTTGCCGTTGCGACATTCAGCTTCTACTTCAATGATCCCGCCCGGCGCTTCCAGTACCATGCTTGTGACGGGTTCCTGCATCGGGATGATGCCGCTATCCAGAAGAACCGTGGAGACACAGATCGAATTGGAGCCGGACATGGGCGGGGTATCGGCAGGTTCCATGATGATGAAACCCATCTGCGCACGCGGGTCTTTTGGTGGCACCAGTAGATTGACATGGCGAAACACACCGCCACGCGGCTCGTTCAGTACGAAATTACGCAAGGTCTCGTCACTGGCGATGAAGCGCGACTGCTCCCACACTGTATTGCCCGGAGGAGTGGCCACGCCACCGACAATGACATCACCGACTTCGCCTTCCGCGTGACAGCCGACAATATGGATGACTTTGGTGCTGCGCATGACGCCTCCTGCAATTAATGCAATCATTCCTATCGGTTAGGCCGTTAGCGTCAATCCTTTATCGGACGGGCAATTGCGCTTTCGCGTCAGAATGAGGATTTCATTCCTCTCTATGTCAGGAGATGAAAAATCCATCTCGAGATGTGTTGCTTCTTTAAGCAAGTCTGATATCCATTGTGCTCTTATTTTGTGCAAATCGATGCGCAGCCCGCTTGGCTCCGGATCAGTTTCTGGAACATACACAACGTTCCCGATAGAAATTGAGTAACCCGAAAAACGGGGTGTGTCGCTCTCTTGGCGATGGACATCCTTAGCCGGCATGGGACGGTCGATGATCGTATTCCGCGCCTCTTCTCAGATTGACATGGTCTCTGATGTTCCGGGGCGTGGCCTCATTCAAATGGAACATCCGGCGGATTGACGGTCCCGGATGCTTCGGGGAGCGGATTATGGACAGGACAATCGATGCGGGCTTTCGGGAGCCGCATGAATCCGGCACGCAACGCTGGAGCAGGGAGATAGCGGCAGCGCTGAAGCTTGGCTGGCCGCTGATCTTCACCAATCTTTCGCAGGCAGCGCTGACGGCAACCGACGTCATCTTCATTGGCCGTCTTGGAGCGGATACGCTTGCTTCGGCTCTGCTGGCGACGAGCTTCTATCATACGCTCATGATCTTCTCGATGGGGCTCGTCTCTGCCGTCATGCCGATGATCGCCATCGCGCTCGGCAAGAGCCGTCATTCGGTGCGTGATGTGCGCCGCACCGTGCGTCAGGGTTTCTGGACCGCAATCATGATTGCGATCCCGGTCTGGATCGTGCTCTGGCATTGCGAGGAGATTTTCCTGTTTCTCGGCCAGCGTCCGGATATTGCTGCCCGTTCGACCGATTTCATGCACACGCTGCAATGGGCGCTGCTGCCTTATCTCGGCTATATTGTTCTACGCTCGTTCTTTGCGGCGATGGAAAAGCCGATGTGGACGCTTTTGATTGCAGCGCTTGCCATCGGCTTCAACGCGCTTGCCGGCTGGACACTGATATTCGGCCACTTCGGTTTCCCGCGCATGGAACTGCACGGCGCCGGTATCGCCACCACAGCGTCAAGCACGATGATGTTTCTTGGACTTGCATTCATCACGGTGCGTCATCACCGCTTCCGCCGCTATCATCTGTTTGGCCGCTTCTGGCGTCCCGACTGGTCGCGCCTGCGTGAGTTGTGGCGCATTGGTATTCCAATGGCGCTGACATTCGTGTTCGAGACGTCGATCTTCTATGCGGCCGTCGTGATGATGGGCCGCATTGGGCCGACGGCCATGGCGGCCCATGCCGTGGCGATCCAGATTGCATCGCTCAGCTTCATGGTGCCACTCGGTTTCGGTCAGGTTGCAACCGTGCGCGTGGGCCGTGCCTATGGCCGTGGCGACCCTCAGGCTGTCGCCTATGCAGGCTGGAGCGCTTATGCGCTCGGCGTGGGTTTCATGGCTGTGATGGGGCTTCTTATGGTTCTCATCCCGCGCGTGTTCATCGGTGTTTTTCTCGATCTGCAAGATCCGCAGAACCTGCCGGTGATGGAACTGGCCGTAACATTCCTTGCACTGGCAGCTCTTTTCCAGATCGTTGACGGTGCGCAGGCCGTTGCCGCGGGCATGTTGCGTGGCCTGCGTGATACACGCATACCGATGTTCCTGGCGCTATTTGGCTATTGGGGCGTGGGTCTGCCGTTGGGTGCCTTGCTTGCATTCCAATTCGAACTTGGTGGGGTCGGTATATGGTTGGGCCTCGCCGCAGGTCTCGGCATAGTCTCCGTGCTGATGACATTGCGATGGCGAAGGCATCTCGTGCATATCTCGGCGCATGCAGCCTGACAAAAGCTATACGCCCGTTGGGCGTATAGCTGTTCCATCATAGTTTTGAAACTTACTTCGTCAGTGCGGTGATACGGTCGAGCGCTGCGCCGAAGCCTTTCAGCGAAACCTTGAAGGCGACCGGCTGGCTCGGGCTTAAGGCCGTCGTGGTGACGTTGATATTGGTGCCAGCCTTGAGTGCTGCGACCTGCTTCGCTTCGAAGCTAACCGGCGCCAGGCACCCCTGCGGCAGGCAGGTGGAGAAAGTCCGGCAACTTCGTCGATCTTGAGAGCTGCGCCCTTGACGAGATCAAGGCCAAACGGCGTCAGCAGAACACCCTGACCTTACCTTCCAGATTGCGCAATTCCACAGTCAGAACGCGTTGGCCAGTCTGCGTGTTGCTCTGGTCCTGACGCATCACGCAGATGCTTGTTTCCTTCTGGCTCTGACATGAAACGATCCAGTCTTGATAAGTCTCCTGGAGGGTGCTGGCGCCGCCTGGAAGTGGAACCGCAAAGGCCGAAGCGCCTGAAATGGCCGCCAGCGAGAATGCAAGACCGATTACGCGATAGCTTTTCATAAAAAGATTCTCTCTGAAATTAATGAGCCCAGAACCGTATACTCGGACGCACTGTCCAGGAAAGCATATTGAACATAAAATATTCGTGTATTCAAATATGATTTATTGTTTATATTTAAGTTATATAATAATAGAATAATATATTATTGGCTTTATGAGCGAACTATTCTTGGGGCAGCGTTTTGCCGATTGTCTCTTTTCCTCATCAAGCCGGAACTCTAAAGTCGCCGGGTAAAAAGTCAGCTTGCGGTGCCGGGAGGAGAAGTCGTGACGCTACGCCATCAGATCGTTGCACTGGCGATTGTGCCGCTTATCGTGGCTATTCTGACGGTCACGGCCTTCATTACCTGGCAATCGGCAAATCTCGTGCAGAGCAGTATCGCGACCTTCGAGAAGAATATGCTGAAGGCCAAGGAGACCGAGCTTCTCAATCTTACCAATCTGGCACTTTCTTCTATCCAGCAGATTTACGACGATGCTGGCCCCGACGATACCGCCGCCATGGAAAAGGTGCGGAAGATTTTGACCTCGCTTGATTATGGTCGTGACGGCTACTTCTTTGTCTATGACTATGACGGCAACAATGTTGTCCATCCTCGCCAGACATTTCGGCCCGGCCATAACTGGCTCGATCTTGTCGACCCTGATGGAGATCGCGTTATTGCCAATCTGATTGACAAGGCGAAGGAAGGCGGAGGGCTTCACCAGTATAAATGGGAAAAGCCGTCAAGCGGCGAAATGGCGGACAAGCTCTCCTTTGCCGTCGGTCTTAGCAAATGGAAATGGATGCTCGGAACAGGCGTCTATCTTGACGATGTCTACGTGCAGACTGCCGCCGCTAACGCCGATTTCCGGGCCAATATCCGAACGACATTCCTGATCGTCAGTTTGATCGCCGTGCCAGCTGTGATGCTCGTCTTCGCGACTTGTATGCTGCTCAATCTGCGCGAGCGGCGCATGGCCGATAACAAGCTGAAGGAGCTGGCGCAGCGCATCATCGATACACAGGAGGAGGAACGGGCGCGTCTGGCGCGTGAGCTGCATGACGGTATTTCCCAAAATCTCGTCGGTGTTCGTTATGCCATCGATCTCGCAAGCCGTCAGGTGCGCATGGACAGCGGAGGCGCGCCGCTTGCGATCGAAAAAGCATCGGACGCGCTCAATGGCGCAATCAAGGAGGTGCGTAGGCTTTCGCATGATCTGCGTCCGCGCATTCTTGACGATCTTGGCCTGACGGTCGCGCTCAAGGCCCTGTGCGAGCATTTTTCCGAACGGACCGGTATTGAAACGGAGCTAGAAGCAAGTGGACTGAACGAGACGCTGAAGCCGGAGCCAAGCACGGCGCTTTATCGCGTCGTGCAGGAAGCGCTTACCAATGTCGAACGCCATTCCGGGGCGAGCCAGGTAGGCATCCGCCTCTGGGGTTCCGGCGGCAAGGTGACGATGACGGTCACCGACGACGGCAATGGTTTTACGGCGCGTGATCTGAAAGATCAGCTTTCCGGGCTCGGCTTGCGAAATATGCAGGAGCGGATGGCACATTTCGGCGGAGTGCTCTTGGTAGAAACCAGCGCAGATGGTACGCAGCTCACCGCGCGCTTGCCGAAGTCGGCAACAGAAAGAAAGCGGGAACCGGAAGTCGCATGACGAATGAATGCAAGATTCGCGTATTGCTCGTGGACAATCATCCGCTGGTTCTGGATGGTTTGCGGGCTGTACTCGAAACCTATGACGATATCGATATTGCAGGCGCAGCGTCCAATGCGCGGGCTGCTCTGGAGCTGGCGCTCACCGTCAATCCTGATGTGGTTTTGATGGATATCAACATGCCGCTTCTCAACGGTATCGACGCTATCGAACTGTTCAAGAAGCAATTGCCGGGCATTCGCATCCTCATGCTGTCCATGCATGACAGCCGCGAATATATCTCGACCTCCATCATGCGCGGGGCTTCGGGCTATGTGTTGAAGGATGTGTCCACCACTGAAATCGTCGCCGCCATTCATGCGGTCGCTTCGGGCGGAACATATTTCTCTTCCGGTGTTTCGGAAGCGCTGCTCGACAGCGGCGACAGGAAATCGGAAGGTCTGTCCGTCCGCGAAAACGATGTGCTGGTGCTGGTGGCGGAAGGTGGTAGCAACCGCGAAATTGCAATCAGGTTGGGCATTTCGGAAGCGACGGTCGAAACCCACCGCAAGAACATCAAGAAGAAACTTGGAATAGCCAGCACTGCCGGGCTTACGCGCTACGCCATCGAGAACCGGTTGCGCCTGTCTTCGCAATAAGGGATATTCACCTCACCCCTGATATTTCCTTACCCACTAATGGGTAGGTCTCCGTTTCTTAGAACTTTCGTCAACTTGCGGCAGGGATTCGCCGGTCTTATCATCCGCTCCAAAACCGCTTGAGGAGGCGGAACAGGAGGGGAGGAGCGATGTCAGTCTTGCTGGCGTTGTCGCGTGCTATCGACGCGGCGAATAATTTCATCGGAAAATCTGTATCGTGGCTGGTCCTGGTGGCAGTGCTCATTAGCGCTATCAACGCCGTCTCGCGCAAGCTGTTCAATGTCAGTTCGAACGCATGGCTGGAAGCACAATGGTATCTGTTCTCGGCAGTCTTTCTGATCGCCGCTGGATATACGCTTTTAAATAACGAGCATGTGAAGGTCGATCTTCTCTACAGCCGTTACTCGCGGCGAACCCAGCTTCTGGTTGAGATTTTCGGCACGATCTTTTTCCTCCTGCCTTTCTGCCTCATCACGATTTATCTCTCGTGGCCTATCGTAGAAGCCAAGATCGCAAGTGGCGAAACCTCCAACAACACAGGCGGGCTGGTTCTCTGGCCGGTCTGGGTGCTGATACCCATCGGCTTCGGGCTGCTTGCATTGCAAGGCATTTCCGAACTCATCAAGCGCATCGCCATTCTTCAAGGGCGCATACCGGACACGGTTGCCATTGAAGATGCGGAAGCCCAGGCGCTCTGAGGGGAATGGATATGATTGCTTTTATTGCAGAAAATCTCGCCCCGTTGATGTTTCTGTCGCTGGTGGTCGTGCTGTTGCTCGGCTACCCGGTGGCTTTCGCACTGGCCTTCGTCGGTTTTGCCTTCGGCTTCGTCGGCATCGAAATGGGGCTTCTGCCGGTCAACCTATTCGGAGCGATACCGGATCGCATCTTTGGGCAGATGTCGAACGAAACGCTGCTCGCTATTCCGTTCTTCACCTTCATGGGGCTGATACTGGAGCGAAGCGGTATGGCGGAAGAGTTGCTCGATACGATCGGACAGCTTTTCGGCCCCGTGCGCGGCGGCCTAGCCTTTGCAGTTATCGTGGTCGGCGCACTTCTTGCGGCCACGACTGGCGTGGTTGCCGCTTCGGTGATTTCCATGGGGCTGATTTCGCTCCCGATCATGTTGCGTTACGGCTATGATCGGAAAGTGGCGAGCGGCACGATTGCCGCATCCGGTACGCTGGCACAGATCATTCCGCCAAGCCTCGTTTTGATCGTGCTTGCTGATCAGCTGGGCCGTTCGGTCGGCGATATGTACAAGGGCGCGCTGGTCCCCGGTCTGCTACTTGTAGGCTTCTACTGCGCCTTCATCATCGGCATGTCGATTTTCCGGCCCGATACGGTTCCCGCTCTGCCGCCGCAGGCCCGCACGTTGAAGGGCTGGAAACTGGCACAGAAAGTGGTGATTTCGCTCGTGCCGCCGCTTGTGCTGATCTTCCTCGTTCTCGGAACGATCTTCATCGGCGTTGCTACGCCTACGGAAGGTGGCGCGATGGGGGCGGTCGGCGCTCTGCTTCTCGCCATTATCAACCGTCGCCTCAACATGACGATACTGACGTCAGCGCTCTACGCCACGGCAAAACTGTCGTCCTTCGTCATCTTCATTCTGCTCGGCGCACGCGTGTTTTCGCTCACCTTCTATGGCGTCAACGGTCACGTTTGGGTCGAGCATCTGATGACGTCCATCCCCGGCGGGGAAGTCGGCTTCCTGATCGTCGCCAATCTTCTGGTGTTCTTTCTGGCCTTTTTCCTCGATTACTTCGAGCTAGCCTTCATTATCATCCCGCTTCTGGCGCCGGTGGCCGACAGTCTCGGCATCGATCTAGTCTGGTTCGGTGTCATGCTTGCTGTCAACATGCAGACATCGTTCTTGCATCCGCCATTTGGCTTCTCGCTCTTCTATTTGCGTTCAGTCGCTCCGTCTCGGCCCTATAAGGATAAGGTGACGGGCACGACTATCCAGCCGGTGACATCAGGACAAATCTACATGGGATCGATCCCGTTCCTTTTGATCCAGCTTGTTATGGTCGGCATCATCATCGCGTTCCCAGGCATCGTCACCCACTACAAGAGCGGTCACCCGCAAGCCGATCCGGCATCCATCCAGATCAATGTGCCGATGCCCGGTGCTGGCGGCGGCAATCCGTTTGGTGCAGCACCCGCACCATTCGGAGCGCCTTCACCGTCAACCGACCCGCTACCCGCACCGTCTTTCGGTTCTCCGCAACCGAGCTTCGGTCAGGGCAAGGACCAACAGCAAAAGCCTGCGCAGTGAGGGGAAAAAGAGCATTGCGTAGGTCTCGATAAAACCAGAACGATCTTAGGAGGAGACACATGAAACAGGATTTGAGCCGTCGCACATTTCTGACAAAGGGTGCCGCAATTGGCGCTGCCGCTGCCACAAGCGGCGCGGCACTCGCAACACCGGCAATCGCGCAGGAATTGCCGACGCTGCGCTGGCGTCTAACTTCGGGCTTTCCGAACAATCTGGATACGATCTATGGCGGTGCGGTCTATATGGCCAATGCCGTTTCAAAGATGACTGAAGGCAAGTTCCAGATTCAGGTATTCCAGGCGGGTGAAATCGTTCCCGGCCCGCAGGCCATTGACGCAGTTCAGGCCAATACGGTCGAAATGGCCCATACGTGCGGCTATTATTTCACCGGCAAGAACCCGGCTTTCGCCATCGGGACGGCTATTCCCTTTGGTATGAACACGCGCCTGCAGAATGCCTGGCTCTATCACGGCGGCGGCAACGAACTTTATAATGCTTTCCTTGCCGATTATGGCATTGTCGGTATTGTCGGAGGTAATACGGCGGCCCAGATGGGGGGCTGGTATCGCAAGGAAATCAAAAGCCTTGCGGATCTGAAGGGCCTGAAGATGCGTATTGCGGGCGTGGCCGGTGAAGTCATGTCGCGCCTTGGCGTCGTTCCGCAGCAACTTCCGGGCGGTGACATCTATCCGTCGCTGGAGCGCGGCACGATCGACGCGGCCGAATGGGTCGGCCCTTATGATGACGAGAAGCTCGGCTTCTACCAGATCGCGCCATATTATTATTACCCGGCGTTCTGGGAGGGTGGCGCTTCGGTGCACTTCTTTATCAACAAGCAGCAATATGAAAGCCTGCCGGAGCCATACAAGGTTGCGCTGAATACGGCTGCCGAAGCTGCGACCCAGAACATGATCTCGCTTTATGACGTGAAGAACACCGCTGCGATTCGTTCGTTGGTGTCGAAGGGCGTGAAGCTTCAACCGCTTCCGCGAGACGTTCTGGATGCCGCTTACAAAGTCGCGTTCGACCTCTACGCGGAATATAACGAGAAAAATCCGGCATGGGCGAAAATCTACCCAAGCTGGAAAAAATTCCGTGACGAGGGCTTCGAATGGTTCCGCGTCGCTGAATATACCTATGACAGCTACGTTTATGCGCAGCAGGCCGCAGGCAAGTAGCCTTCAAAAGACACAGTCGCGAAACGTTTGTAAAGCGGGGCCTTTGGGTCCCGTTTTCTTTTAGTCCATTTAGAGTAGAGAATTTCCTCCATGAAGAAATTTCTAATTTGGATGTATGTGGAATTTTTCTTGAATAACATTTTTATTTAATATTATTTAGTACAGAATATTTATTCTTATAAAAAGTGCTTTTCTTGACGTAATTGACGTTTCAAATTTATTAAGTACTTAAAATTTGAACTGAAGTATTTGTTGAGATCATTCAGCCAGGCCTCGTCTGAAAAATTTCTGGAGGCAATGAAATGAAGATCAGGAGCTTGCTATTCGGCTCGCCTGGGGCATGGCTGCAACCACTGGAGCAAATGCTGCGGATGCCGTTGTGGCACCAAAGCCTGAATCTGTTGAGTACGTTCGCGTTTGCGACGCCTATGGTGCAGGATAATTCCATATTCCGGGCACCGTAACCTGCCTTCGCGTATCGAGCTTTGTTCGTTACGATGCTGCTGGCGGTGACATTGTTTACGGCCGTGGCTTCGTTGATCGCAACGGTACCGTCGATACGCGCTGCAATTCCCGGGATAACAAGGCTCGCTTCACGCTGCGTCTCTCCACGGCGTCGGAAACCGATCTTGGCACTCTAAAGACCGTTGCCGAAACCGATGGCAATGGTCTTGATATCGGTCAGGTTCGTGCGATCAGCAGCTTCTACGACACCTGGGGGTGGCGATTGGACTGTCTGGCGCGGTGCGGCGTTCAAGGCTGCCGACAAGGCCGTCATCAATGTGCAGGTCGCCTATGATGGCACCAGCACTTTCGCAGCCACTGCCAACGTAGCCCTTGA
This sequence comes from Brucella cytisi, assembly GCF_038433355.1. Lineage (NCBI taxonomy): Bacteria > Pseudomonadati > Pseudomonadota > Alphaproteobacteria > Hyphomicrobiales > Brucellaceae > Brucella > Brucella cytisi. The sequence goes on along the minus strand of NZ_JBCAUP010000004.1, from coordinate 194,225 downwards.
AATGGTTCCGGGCTTCACGGTCACGTCGGAAGTCTCCTACACCAAATGGAACGACAGCAAGTCATATCTTAATGGCAAGGATGCCGTTCAGGGTATGATCCGCTTCCAGCGCTTGTTCTAATGCTGATCTGGGAGGTCGGTATAGGTCTCCCAATCTTGCTTGAAGAGTATATCAAAACACTCACGCTGATGTGGCGGCGCTTCTTCAGTGTAGTATTTGATAATATCATATTTAATTGAAGAAATTTTATTAAATTTTCGATATATACGTCAAGTAACCAAGATCTGATATAGAAAAATTGTAATCTGCATTTTGGATTGCTGGTACTATATTAAAAGAACCATTCGATAGCGTAGAAGGACTGCGCTGTCTACAAATCTGATCTCCAGTCGGAAGAATGGTACGGCGAGCCTCGGTTCGCCGTTTTTGTTTCCGACATATCATTCCGCACATATGAAAAAGGCCGGATTGATCCGGCCTTTTCGTTGCGAGAATACATCGCAGAATATGGACTGCTCTCCTTTATCGCGAGAGCTTCATATGACGGTTGACGTCCTTGTAGAGCAGATAGCGGAACTTGCCGGGACCGCCCGCGTAGCAAGCCTGCGGGCAGAAGGCGCGCAACCACATGAAGTCACCGGCTTCCACTTCCACCCAGTCCTGATTGAGCCGGTAGACTGCCTTGCCTTCCAAAACATAGAGGCCGTGTTCCATGACGTGAGTTTCGGCAAAGGGAATGACGCCGCCGGGTTCCAGGGTCACGATGGTGACATGCATGTCGTGGCGCAGATCGTTCGGATCGACAAAGCGTGTCGTTGCCCAGGCACCATTGGTATCCGGCATTGGATTGGGCGCAATATCTTTTTCGTTGAGGAATAGCGGTTCGGGGACGTCGAGGCCGTCGACATATTCATAGGCCTTGCGCACCCAATGGAAACGGGCCGTCGCCGCGCCTTTGTTGCGGAGCGTCCAGCCGCTTTTGGGCGGCAGATAGGCATAGCCGCCTTCCGTCAGTGTGTGGGTCTTGCCAGCCAAGGTAACGGCGATCTCTCCCTCAACCACGAACAGCACGCCTTCCGCACTTTCATCCAGTTCGGCGCGATCGCTGCCGCCACCCGGCTGAACTTCCATGATGTATTGCGAGAAGGTTTCGGCGAAGCCGGAGAGTGGGCGCGCAATCACCCAGAGCCGCGTCTTGTCCCAGAAGGGCAGGAAGCTTGTCACGATATCGCTGAACGTGCCTTTGGGGATCACCGCATAGGCTTCGGTGAACATGGCACGATCGGTGAGAAGCTGCGTCTGCGGCGGCAGTCCGCCAGTCGGTGCATAATAGGTGCGATTGTTCTTGTCGTTGCCCATGTCGGGAATTCCTTATGTGAGAAGCTGGCACTCACGGCGAGTTCTGGAAAACCTGTCGTGAAATTATGGAATGAATGCGCCCGGAAGCTGATCTTCCGGGCTGCACGGATCAGTAGAGCGCTTCCGGCAGAATATCCTTGAGGCGCAGGAGGGCGATGCGCTCCACCTGAGCGCAAGCCGTTTCAAATTCCGTATCGCGGTCATTGGAAACGCGGCGCTGGAAAGCGTCGAGGATTTCTTTTTTGTTGCGTCCCTTCACGGCGATGATGAACGGAAAGCCGAACTTCGCCGTATAGGCATCATTCAGTTCGGTAAACGTCTGCTTTTCTACATCAGTCAGCGCATCAAGACCGGCACCGGCCTGTTCGGCAGTCGATTCAGCCGTCAGCCGTTTCGCCTGCGCGAGCTTGCCGGCAAGATCCGGGTGCGCCTTCAACACGGCAAGCCGTTCATCTGCGGAAGCGGCGCGGAACGCTTGCGTCATCGCGGCGGCAAGACCGGATGCGGCATCTTCTTCCCGACCGAAACCCGCATCATATGCGCGTTCGGCAATCCAGGGTGAGTGCTCGAAAATGCTGCCATAACGGGCGACGAACTCATCCCTGCTGGCTCTTGAAGGCACGACATCGGCGACGGCGGGCTTGTAGTTTTCGTGCCAGTGGCGCGCGATATCGACGCGCTTGGCGACCCAGACCTTGTCATGGCTTTGCACATAGTCGAGGAACCGTTCGAGCGCGGCCACACGACCGGGGCGACCGACAAGGCGGCAATGCAGGCCGATGGACATCATTTTCGGTGAGCCTTCCGCGCCTTCGCGATAGAGTACGTCGAAAGTGTCCTTCAGGTAGGTGTAGAACTGGTCGCCGGAATTGAACCCCTGCGGCGTTGCAAAACGCATGTCATTGGCGTCGAGTGTGTAAGGCACGATCAGGTGGGGTCCCTTTGGACCCTCAACCCAGTAAGGCAACTCGTCAGCGTAGGAGTCGGCGGAATAGAGGAAGCCGCCTTCTTCCATCACCAGTTTCAGCGTGTTGTCGGAAGGCTTGCCCTGATAGATGCCGAGCGGTCGCGAGCCGGTAAGTTCCGTATGAAGGCGTACCGCATCGCGGATATGCTCGCGTTCGATTTCTTCAGGAACGTCCTTATACTCCCACCATCGCAATCCGTGGCTGGCGATTTCCCAGTCAGCTTCTTTCATAGCGGCAACTGCTTCGGGATTGCGCGCCATGGCGAGCGTCACGCCATAGACGGTGACGGGCATGTTGCGGCGGGTGAAGGCGCGCCACAAGCGCCAGAAGCCGGATCGCGCGCCATACTCGTAGATGGATTCCATGTTAAGGTTACGCTGGCCCTGCCAGGGCTGCGCGCCGACAATCTCGGACAGAAGGCATTCGGAGGCCGCGTCGCCATCGAGAATGCTGCATTCGCCGCCTTCCTCATAATTGACGACGAACTGAACTGCGATATTGGCTTCTCCCGGCCAGTGCGGATCTGGCGTGTTGCGTCCATAGCCGACGAGATTGCGCGGATATTTCATTGCGGGTCTTCCCTCGTTGTCGTTCGTTTTATCCATGATAATAAAGATTTATCGCTATTATTCCCCTCCAAAAATTTGAAAGACATCCAACGATAACCATCTTTCAGAATGAGGAGGATCGCGAAATACTGAATGCTGGGAACATGGTGTGGTTTGCAGCCCCCACAGCAGATGGCGACATTGGGCTCAAATAAACCACCGGAAATCAAAAGCTTGTAACATTCTCCAATCTATTTGATGAGAGAATCAGCAAGCTGCAGGAGTGTAAATGGGTCAGGAAAACAGCGGTAATGGCCGGTTGACGACGCATGTCCTCGACACGGCAAGTGGCAAGCCAGCAGCAAATCTGCGCATCGAATTGCGTCGTGTCGAGAATCAGCAAGCCGAACCAATCCGGGAAATTCGTACCAATGACGATGGCCGCTGCAATGAGCCGCTGCTGTCGGGTGAGAATTTGCGGGCGGGTTCCTATGAGCTTTTGTTCCATGTCGGCGAATATTTCGGCAAGACAGATGATGGCGTGCCGTTCCTCGATGTCGTCCCCTTGCGTTTTGGCATTTCCGATGAAAAAGCGCATTATCATGTACCGCTTCTAGTTTCGCCGTTTTCCTATTCCACCTATCGCGGGAGCTAAGCGTCATGAACCAGTCTGTGCGACACACGATCCGCTTTCTTCTGAACGGTGAAAAGGTTGAACTCGACCGTGTTTCCCCGACCGAAACGCTGCTCGACTATCTGCGGCTGTCCGCCAAGCTGCGCGGCACCAAAGAAGGTTGCGGCGAAGGCGATTGCGGTGCGTGCACGGTGCTGGTCGGCAAGCTCTCCGACGGCAAGCTCGTTTACGAGAGCGTCAATGCCTGCATCCGTTTCATGGGTTCGCTGGATGGCTGTCATGTCGTGACGATTGAGCATTTGCGCGGCGCTGATGGCGATCTGCATCCGGTGCAAAAGGCAATGATCGAGTTTCATGGCTCGCAATGCGGCTTCTGCACTCCAGGCTTTGTCATGTCGCTCTACGCTCTTTGGATGCGTGAACCGAAGCCTGCCGATGCACAGATTGAAAAGGCATTACAAGGTAATCTTTGCCGCTGCACGGGCTATGAGGCGATCATGCGCGCCGCCCGCATTATTTCCGACTACGGAACGGTCATGGAGGATCCGCTTGCGACTGAGCGCGCCCATGTTCTCGAACAACTGACAGCGATGCAAGATGGCGTTCGGGTGGAAGTGGGTGAAGGCAAGGACCGGTTGATCGTGCCCGGCGATCTTGATGATTTTGCAACCATTCTGGCCGTTGAGCCTAACGCGACCATCGTTGCCGGTTCGACCGATGTCGGCCTGTGGGTCACCAAGATGATGCGCGATATTTCTCCGGTCGTCTTCATCGGTCATCTGGAGGAATTGCGCTCCATCCGGGAGGAAGATGGTGTCATTACCATCGGCGCAGGTGTCACCTACACGGAAGCATTCGGATTCCTTGCCAAGCGCATTCCGCAGCTCGGCCAGCTTATCAACCGCATTGGCGGTGAACAGGTGCGTAATATGGGAACCATCGGCGGTAACATCGCCAATGGCTCACCGATTGGCGATACGCCACCGCCGCTGATTGCCCTCAATGCCAGGCTGACGCTTCGCAAAGGGACGGAGCGCCGCACCATACCGCTGGAAAAATTCTTCATTGCTTATGGCAAGCAAGATCGCCTGCCCGGCGAATTCGTTGAGGCTGTGCATGTGCCGGTTCCGGCAGAAGGCAGCCATTTTGCCATTTACAAGGTGTCGAAGCGCTTCGAGGAAGACATCACGGCGACGCTTGGCGCTTTCCATCTGACGGTCGACGCGGCTGGCAATGTGGAAACGGTCCGCATCGCCTATGGCGGTATGGCCGCAACGCCGAAGCGCGCCAGCACGGTGGAAGCCGCTCTGATGGCAAAGCCCTGGACCGAGGCTACGGTTGAAGCGGCATTGGAAGCCTATTCACAGGACTATACGCCCTTGAGCGATATGCGCGCGACAGCGGATTACCGGCTGCTCGCGGCGCGCAATCTGTTACGGCGTTTCTTCGCCGAAACGGAAGGCAGTTACACGCCGCTGCGCGCGGCAGAAATCGCGGCGGCGTGAGGAGGCAATCATGAACAAGCATCCTGCAAACGCATTGAAAGCCTCTCGCATCGTCGGTGGTGTCGCAACCGATCAGAAGCACGATTCCGCGCACAAGCATGTGACAGGAACTGCTGTCTATATTGACGATATACCGGAGCCTGAAGGCACGTTGCATATCGGTGTCGGTTATTCCTCCGTCGCACACGGGTCATTCAAGTCGATTGACTTGTCGGCAGTGCGCGCCGCTCCCGGTGTGGTCGACGTGCTGACCTACAAGGACGTGCCCGGCGAAAACGATGTTTCGCCGTCGGGCATGCATGACGACCCAATCTTTGCCATCGACAAGGTCGAGTTTCATGGCCAGCCGATCTTCGCGGTTATCGCGAAAACCCGCGATCAGGCGCGCCGCGCTGCCCGTTTGGCGAAGATCGAATATGAGGAAGCGGCGGGCATTTATTCCATAGATGCGCTGGACGGCCTGAAGGACCGGCTTGTCACCACGCCGCTGACGCTGAAGCGCGGCGATGCACGTGTGGCCATCGACGCTGCGCCGCACCGTATCAAGAACCGCATGTATCTTGGCGGGCAGGACCATTTCTATCTTGAAGGCCAGGTTTCGCTGGCTATCTCCGGCGAGGATGAGGACGTCACCGTCTATTGCTCAACGCAGGGACCGAGCGAAACGCAGCATCTGGTTGCCCATGCGCTGGGCGTTCCAAGCCATTCTGTGACGGTGGAAGTGCGCCGCATGGGTGGCGGCTTTGGCGGTAAGGAAACGCAGGCCAACCAGTGGGCGGCCATTGCAGCCATTGCAGCCAAGAAGCACAAGCGTGCCATGAAGATCAGGCTCGATCGCGACGAGGACATGACCTCGACCGGCAAGCGTCATGACTTCGTCATCGACTATGAAGTCGGTTTTGACGATGATGGTAATATTCTGGGCATTGACTATCTGTTTGCCCTCAATGCGGGGTTCTCGGCAGACCTTTCCGGGCCTGTCGGCGACCGCGCACTGTTTCACTGCGACAATGCTTATTTCTTCCCGGCAGTTCATGCGCGGTCGGCACCGCTTTACACGAACACCGTGTCGAACACGGCGTTTCGCGGCTTTGGCGGTCCGCAGGGCATGGTCGGAGCAGAACGCGTGATCGATGAGGTGGCTTTCGCGGTCGGCAAGGACCCGCTCGAAATCCGCAAGCGTAATTTCTACGATGAAATGGGCAAAGATGGTACACGCAACGTTACGCCCTATCACCAGAAGGTCGAAGATTGCATTATCCAGCGCATCGTTTCGGAACTCGAGGAAAGTTCCGATTACGCGAAGCGCCGCGAAGCAATTCGTGAATTCAATGCGAAAAACCGCTATGTGAAACGCGGCTTGGCGCTGACGCCGGTGAAATTCGGCATCTCCTTCACCAAAACGGAGTCCAATCAGGCTGGTGCTCTGGTGCATGTTTATAATGACGGCTCGGTGCATATGAACCATGGCGGCACGGAAATGGGGCAGGGGCTCCATATGAAAGTGGCGCAAGTGGTGGCCGAGGAATTCCAGATCGACATAGACCGGGTGAAGATTACAGCGACGACGACTGCCAAGGTGCCGAACACGGCGCCGACGGCGGCTTCGTCTGGTGCCGATCTCAACGGCATGGCTGCACAGGATGCTGCCCGCCAGATCAAGAAACGTCTGATCCATTTTGCGGCGCAGCAATATCAGGTGCCGGATGATCAGGTTGTCTTCCTTCCCAACCGGGTTCGCGTCGGCAATCAGGAAATCAGCTTCAACGATCTCGTGAAGCAGGCCTTTATCGGTCGTGTGCAACTGTCGGCGGCAGGTCACTACAAAACGCCGAAAATCCACTGGGACCGTGCCAAGGGCCGGGGCCATGCCTTCTATTACTACGCTTACGGAGCAGCCTGTTCCGAAGTTTCCGTTGATACTCTGACTGGAGAATATGTGGTGGAGCGCACCGATATTCTGCATGATACCGGGCGTTCCCTGAACCGCGCCATCGATATCGGTCAGGTTGAAGGCGGCTTCGTGCAGGGCATGGGCTGGCTGACGACAGAGGAGCTTGTATGGGACGACAAGGGGCGGCTTCGTACCCACGCGCCATCCACCTACAAGATTCCGCTGGCTTCCGATCGGCCCAAGATTTTCAATGTCGCGCTGACTGATTGGTCCGAGGCGTATGAGCCGACGATCCATCGCTCCAAGGCTGTCGGCGAACCGCCGCTGCCGCTTGGGCTGTCGGTGTTGCATGCTCTGGCCGACGCCATCGCCAGCGTGGCGGATCACAAGATCTGCCCGCGTCTCGATGCGCCAGCAACGCCGGAACGCGTGCTCATGGCCATCGAACGGCTCCGCAAGCAAAAGGGCTAGAGAAATGCCGGGCGCACGCGACGATATCCGGGCTTTTCTCAACCGGCGTCCTGATAGTGTGCTGGTTGAAGTCACCGATGTGAAAGGTTCCGCACCCCGCGATGCCGGAGCGTGGATGCTGGTTGCCCGCGATATGATCTTCCGGACCATCGGTGGCGGTCAGCTTGAATATATGGCTATCGACCATGCCCGAAAGATTCTGCTCGGCGGCAGGGACTCGCCCATGGATGTGCCGCTCGGTCCTGAAATAGGCCAGTGCTGCGGCGGACGGGTGGGCCTGAGCTTCCGGCGTGTTAGTCGCGGGCTGACTGACGAACTTGTCAGCAAGGTCGATGCGGAAATAGCGACACGCCCGCATGTTTATGTGTTCGGCGCGGGTCACGTTGGCGATGCACTGGCGAATGCGCTTTCGCTTACGCCCGTTCGGGTTATTCTGGTGGACACGCGAGAAGCGGAGCTGATGGCCTGCGATGTAGCGGGTGTCGAGACCTGTCTTTCGGCGATGCCCGAGCAGGTGGTGCGCTCCGCACCGCCGGGTAGCGCTTTCATTGTCCTCACCCATGATCATGCGCTGGATTTTCTGATTGTCACCGAGGCTTTGCAGCGGCGCGACGCCGTCTATGTCGGCATGATTGGCTCGAAGACCAAAAAGGCTACTTTCAAAAATTGGCTGAAACGGGAAATCGGTAACGATAATCTTTTTGAAAATCTTGTCTGTCCCGTCGGCGGAACGGTCGTGAAGGACAAGAGGCCCGAGGTCATTGCAGCATTGGCCGCAGCCGAAGTTCTGACGGCGGTCCTGACTTCCGTACGTATATCGCAACCCGCCTGATCCGGCGGGTTATTCTTTGCGTGTTTCAAGCACAGGCGCGAAACGATTTCGCGCGGTATGATACTTGAAAAAAACAACGGCGTAGAGCGGTTTGCGCCGCTCTACGCCAAAGTCTCGCGGATCAGCCGCTGGCAGCGCTCTGTCATGAAATCGATGATCAGACGGACTTTCGGGTCCTGAAAGCGCTTGTGCGGGTAGATCGCTGCGAGCTGAATCGGCGCAGGCGGCGTGCTTTCGAGGATGGGAACAAGTCGTCCGTCGCGGATATATTCCTTCACTTCGAACAGCGGCTTGTTGATGATGCCGCGCCCGCCGAGCGCCCATTGCGTCAATACGTCGCCGTCATCCGAGTCATATGGTCCGGTGACTTCGAATTTGCGCAGACCTTCCGCCGTTTGCAGTGACCAGAAATATTCCTTTGAGCCTGGAAACCGCAGCAGAAGGCAGTCATGTTTGTCGCCAAGCAACTCGTCAGGAGACTGCGGGACTCCGTGTTTCTCGAGATATGCGGGCGCTGCACAGATCACGCGCTCGCAATTCATGATGCCGCGCATACGCAGGTTTGAATTCTCCAGAACACCGAGCTTGAAAGCCACATCGACGCCTTCGCTCATGATATCGACTTCATGATCGGAGAGGCGAAGCCGTACTTCGATGTCCGGATATTTGTCGTGAAACTCCGGAATTCCCGATGCGATCAGCCGTCTGCCGAAGCCAAGCGGGGCGGTGATGCGAATCGATCCCTTCGGATTTTTCGCGAGTTCCGCCACGGCAGCTTCCGCTTCATCCACGGCTTCAAGGATTTTCAATGCACCGTCATAGAATACGCGACCGTGTTCGGTCGGCGTAAGTTTGCGCGTCGTCCGGTTGAAGAGCCTGACACCCAGGTGCTTCTCCAACTCCTTGATTCGATTGCTTGCAACTGCTGGCGATGCCCGCTGGTCGCGACCCGCCGCAGATAGATTTCCCAATTCGACAACGCGCACAAAAACGCGCAGATTATCAAGATATGACATACGTCCCCTCCACGATTGTCTAGATTTTTTTGAAAGTGCTGGTCGTGATGTGACGTTCCCTGAACCTGATTCCTTTGGCACATAATGCAACAACGAACAATGGGCTAAGAAACGGCCCCAGAAATGGGCTAAGAAATGGGAGTGCCTGATGTATGATTTCGCCGTAGCCTGGGACTGGCTGGGCTTCGCAGCGCGGTGGCTGCATGTGATTACCGCGATTGCGTGGATCGGCTCGTCCTTTTACTTCATTGCGCTCGACCTCGGTCTTCGCCAGCGTCCCGGCTTGCCGGTTGGTGCGCACGGAGAGGAATGGCAGGTCCATGGTGGTGGCTTCTATCACATCCAGAAATATCTGGTTGCGCCAGCCGAAATGCCGGAGCACCTGACCTGGTTCAAATGGGAATCCTACGCCACGTGGCTGTCGGGTTTCACGCTGCTCTGCATCGTCTACTATGCCGGCGCTGATCTCTACCTGATCGATCCGAACGTGCTTGATGTTTCCGTACCGGTCGCCATCGCGATTTCGATCGGTTCGCTGGCATTCGGTTGGATCGCCTATAACACCATCTGCAAGCTGATGCTCGGCAAGAGCGATACGCTCCTGATGGTCATCCTTTACTGTATTCTGGTGGTGGTGGCCTGGGGTTATACGCATCTTTTTACAGGACGTGCGGCCTTCCTGCATCTCGGTGCCTTCACGGCAACGATCATGTCTGCCAACGTGTTCATGATCATCATCCCGAACCAGAAGATCGTGGTCGCGGATCTGATTGCAGGCCGCAAGCCGGACCCGAAATACGGCAAGATCGCCAAGCAGCGTTCGACGCACAACAACTATTTGACGCTGCCTGTTCTGTTCCTGATGCTGTCGAACCACTATCCGCTGGCTTTCGGAACGCAGTTCAATTGGATCATCGCCTCGCTGGTGTTCCTGATGGGCGTCACAATCCGCCACTGGTTCAATACACAGCATGCCCGCAAGGGTAGCCCGACCTGGACCTGGCTGGTAACGGTGATCCTGTTCATCATCATCATCTGGCTGTCGACGGTGCCGAAGATTCTCACTGGTGAGCCGGAAGAACAGAAGGTCTCGGCATTGCAGCAGTCTTTCATCTCGGACCCGCACTTTGAAAAAGTGCGGGATACCGTTATGGGGCGCTGCGCCATGTGCCACGCCAAGGAACCTGGCTGGGAAGGCATCATTGCGCCGCCGAAGGGCGTCGTGCTGGACACCGACCGGGATATCGCAGCGCATGCGCGTGAAATCTATTTGCAGGCAGGCCGTTCGCATGCCATGCCGCCCGCCAATGTCACCGGCGTGAGTGAGGAAGAACGCCAGCTTCTTGCCTCCTGGTACCAGTCTGCCACGCAGGGCCCGAAATAAGGACCACCACTAAAATGACCAAGCTTCTGATCCGCGGCCGTGTGCTGACCTTTCGTGACGAGCCGCAGAGCCTCGATGACAATACTGCTTATCGCTATATCGAAGACGGCGCTGTTCTTGTCGAAGATGGCCGCATCCTGCGCCTGGGAGACTATGCTGAAGTCAGTGCCGAGGCTGGTAGCGACGTCAATGTCGCCGACCATCGCCCGCACCTGATTCTGCCCGGTTTCATCGATACGCATATCCATTATCCGCAGACGCAGGTAGTCGCTTCCTACGCAGCCAATCTGCTGGAGTGGCTCAACACCTATACGTTCGTCGCTGAACAGAAATTCGCCGACGAGCAGCATGCGGAATTCATTGCGGAGCGCTTCCTAGACGAGCTGATTCGCCACGGCACCACCACGGCGGTTGCTTATTGCTCTGTGCATCCACAGAGCGTCGATGCCTATTTCCGCGCCTCACAACATCGCAACATGCGCATGCTCGGTGGCAAGGTAATGATGGATCGCAATGCGCCGCCAGCACTCTGTGACACGGCACAGTCCGGTTATGACGATACGAAGGCGCTGATTGCGCGCTGGCAGGGCAAGGGCCGCCTTGATTATGTGATCACGCCGCGTTTTGCCATTACGTCCACGCCGGAGCAGCTTGAGGCAAGCCAGGCGCTTGTCCGTGAGCATCCCGGCAGCTACATCCAGACGCATCTTTCGGAAAATCACGACGAAATCTCTTTCACCAAGTCGCTTTACCCGCAAGCGCCGGATTATCTTGGCATTTACGAGCATTACGGCCTGTTAGGCGACAAAACTCTGCTCGGACACTCGATCCACCTGGAACCACGCGAAGTGCGCGTCATGGCGGAAACCGGCTCGGTGGCAGTCTTCTGCCCGACCTCCAACCTGTTCCTCGGTTCGGGCCTTTTCGACCGCGACCGCCTGAAAGCGTCAGGCGTGCGTATGGCGGTGGCGACCGATGTCGGTGGCGGCACAAGTTTCTCCATGCTGCGCACTATGGATGAGGGCTACAAGGTCCTCCAGCTGCGCGAACAGCGTCTGAACCCGTTCCAGTCCTTCTACATGATGACGCTGGGCAATGCCCGTGCGCTGTTGATGGAAGACAAGATCGGTACCCTCGATGAGGGCACGGAAGCAGATATCGTGGTGCTGGATTCATCGGCCACATCGCCAATGCGGCTTCGCATGGCGGCTGGCGCGACGCTGGAGCAGGAACTGTTCCTGTTGCAGACGCTGGGCGATGACCGTGCCATCGCCGAAACCTATGTGGCCGGGAAGCCGCTCAAGGCCGAACTGGCCTGATTACCCCAATCCTTGGAGGAGGATGCCCCGTGGCGGAGCGATTCGCCGCGGGTCTTTTGTTAAAATTCTTCCGGGCGTTTGCCGCCCATGGCACGGGTCAGGTCGTCGGCGGTGGAGCGGATCAGCGGCCCGAATTCCTCAAGCCTCTTTTTCGGCAAGCGCACCGCGGGGCCGGAAACGGAAATGCCGGCAATCGCCTCGCCATATTCATTGAAGATGGGAGCTGCGATGCAGCACATGCCGAGCGTGTGTTCCTCGTCGTCGACAGACCAGCCACGGGTGCGGGTTGCCTGAATGTCTTTCAATAGCGCGGGCAGGCTGTCGAGCGTGCGCTGCGTGAAATGTTCAAGCGTGCGACCCGAAAGCGCGTGCGCGATTTCCTTGTCCGACCAGGTGGACAGTATGGCCTTGCCGATGCCGGATGCGTGGATGGGGCCGCGGCGTCCGGGGCGGAAAAAGGCACGCATCGGTGCATGGCTTTCGATCTGCGAGATAAACACGACATCACCGCCGTCCTCGACGCCGATATTGGCGGTTTCGCCACTCGTTTCCATCAATGTCTTGAGATAAGGCCGCGCCAGAATGCCGAGCTTGCGGAACCGGCGAAAGGCATTGCCGATTTCGAAAGCCTTGACACCGATTGTCCAGTCTCCACTTTCCAGGTCGTGGGAAACCATACCATGATTGGCAAGCGAGGACAGAAGGCGGTGCACGGTGGAGGGCGCCATGCCGCTCTCATCTGCAAGGTCGGTCAATGTCGAACCGTCATTCTCGGCAATCAATGCCAACAGCTTCAAGCTTCGATCCAGAACCTGCACAGAGGAGGGCGTTGCGTTTTCCGCTGCCTTGCGGCCCCGCTTCGCCTTTGTCTGTTCCATCACCGTCTCCGAATCCCGCCTAAACTCAGGAATTACCACTATCGCATCCATTGCTACTCGGAAAGGCACCGGCGGATTATCTCCTTTCCGTTGAAAATCTTTATTTCCATATAATGGTATGCATTTCCATTTTTTGATATTAGTTTTCGTAAATGGAGATGAATTCCACCAAGCATTTCCAGCAAAAGTGCGTAAGCGTTTTGCGTCTGGAAATGCGTGAGAAAAAGAAACAAGGCGGCACTAGCCGTTCCTCAGGAACGGGCGCCGCTTGAGGAGGGAGCCGTCATGGCCAGAATGCGTGCAGTCGATGCAGCCGTGCTTGTGCTGGAAAGAGAAGGGATCAATTGTGCTTTCGGAGTACCGGGCGCAGCGATCAATCCATTTTATTCGGCGATGAAAGCGCGCGGCTCGATCCGCCACGTACTGGCGCGTCATGTCGAGGGTGCTTCGCATATGGCCGAGGGCTATACCCGCGCAAAGCATGGCAATATCGGCCTGTGCATCGGTACATCTGGTCCAGCCGGAACGGACATGATTACGGGCCTCTACTCGGCATCCGCCGATTCAATTCCAATCCTCTGCGTTACAGGCCAGGCCCCTCGTGCGCGCCTCGACAAAGAGGACTTTCAGGCAGTCGATATTGCCAAGATCGCAGCCCCCGTTACCAAATGGGCGGTCACGGTCATGGAACCGGCGTTGGTTCCTTACGTCTTCCAGAAGGCGTTTCACATCATGAAGTCGGGCCGTCCCGGCCCGGTGCTGATCGATCTGCCGATCGATGTCCAGCTTGCCGAAATCGAGTTTGACATCGATACTTACCAGCCGATGGAGGCTTACAAGCCAGCAGCAACACGCGCGCAGGCCGAAAAGGCACTCGCCATGCTGAACGAGGCGGAGCGACCGCTGATCGTTGCTGGCGGCGGCGTCATCAATGCAGACGCGTCCGATCTTCTGGTCGAGTTCGCCGAAATCACCGGCATACCGGTCATCCCGACCCTGATGGGCTGGGGCGTCATTCCTGATGATCATCGCCTGATGGCAGGTATGTGCGGTTTGCAGACCTCGCACCGTTATGGCAATGCCAGTCTGCTGGCCTCAGATGTCGTTATCGGCATCGGCAACCGCTGGGCAAACCGTCATACGGGTAATGTCGACACCTATAAAAAAGATCGCAAGTTCATCCATATCGACATTGAGCCGACGCAGATCGGTCGTGTCTTCGCACCGGACTTCGGTATCGTTTCTGATGCAGGCAAGGCGCTGAAGCTGCTGCTCGACGTTGCGACTGAATGGAAGTCTGCAGGCAAGCTGCGCGACTGGTCGGACTGGGCCAAGGAATGTGGCGAACGCAAGCGCACCATGTTGCGCAAGACGCATTTCGATCAAACGCCGCTCAAGCCGCAACGTGTTTATGAGGAAATGAACAAGGCGTTCGGTCGCGATACCTGCTATGTCACGACCATCGGCCTCAGCCAGATCGCGGGAGCGCAGTTTCTGCATGTCTATCGTCCGCGCAACTGGATAAATTGCGGTCAGGCCGGCCCGCTTGGCTGGACGCTACCAGCAGCGCTCGGCGTGCGTGCCGCCGATCCCGATCGTCCGATCGTTGCGCTTTCCGGGGACTATGATTTCCAGTTCATGATCGAGGAACTGGCGGTCGGTGCACAGCACAAGCTGCCCTACATTCATGTAGTCGTGAACAATTCCTATCTCGGCCTTATCCGTCAGGCGCAGCGTGGCTTCAACATGGATTTCGAGGTGAGCCTCGCCTTCGACAACATCAATGCCGATGGCGACGCGGAAAAGGGCTATGGCGTTGATCACGTAGCTGTCGCCGAGGGTCTCGGTTGCAAGGCGATCCGGGTTCGCAGCCCCAACCAGTTTGCCGAAAGTTTTGAACAGGCAAAAGCGCTTATGGCGGAGCATCAGGTGCCGGTGGTTCTGGAATTCATTCTGGAACGCGTTACCAATATCTCCATGGGTGTAGATATCGATCAGGTTGTCGAATTCGAGGAACTGGCCGAACGTGGCGAAGATGCACCGACCGCCATCGCGGCGTTGCTGGATTAAGAGCAATTCCCGGTTTTGTCCGCAATTGCGCAAATAGAGAATTATAAGGAGGCGAAAATGCCGAGATTTGCAGCCAATCTCACAATGCTTTTCAATGAAGTGCCTTTCATGGACCGCTTCGCACTGGCCGCAAAGGCCGGGTTCACCGGAGTGGAATATCTCTTCCCTTATGAGTTTAACCGCCATGAGCTGAAGGCAGCACTGACCAAACATAATCTGGCGCAGGTCCTGCACAATCTGCCAGCAGGCAACTGGGCTGGCGGCGAGCGCGGCATCGCGGTTCTGCCGGATCGCGTCGATGATTTCCGGCGAGGCGTGGCTGATGCCATCGACTATGCCACCACGCTCAATTGCTCGCAGGTCAACTGCCTTTCCGGTATTGCGCCGCAGGGTGTCGATCCAGACGTCTTGCGTGCCACTTTCGTCAGCAATCTGCGTCTGGCCGCAAAGGAACTGGGCAAGCATGGCATTCGCCTGCTGATCGAGCCGATCAATCACTATGACATTCCGGGCTTCTACCTCAACACAGTGGAGCAGGCAGTTTCGATCATTGACGAAGTGGGCAGCAACAACCTGTTCATCCAGTACGACCTCTACCATCAGCAGCGGACACGCGGAGAACTGGTTGCAACGTACGAACGCTACAAGCCGCTGATTGCCCATGTTCAGCTTGCCGACAATCCGGGCCGCAATGAGCCGGGCACCGGTGAGATCAATTATCCGAACGTGTTCGAAGCACTGAAAAACGCCGGGTACAAGGGCTGGATCGGCTGCGAATACAAGCCGAAGACCACCACTGAAGAAGGCCTCGGCTGGTTCAGGAACCATGAAGCCGAACGGCTTACTGCGTAAAGAATGGCTGACCGCATAAATTTGATTAGGGAGTAAGCGAAATGGCCAAGATAGGCTTCATCGGACTGGGAATCATGGGCACGCCGATGGCGCGTCATTTGCAGGATGCGGGACACCAGCTCTTCACCTCCCGGTTCAATCCCCCACCGCGTCAGGAGCTGATCGACAACGGTCTGCAAATTCTGGAGACGCCGAAGGCTGTTACCGAAGAGTGCGACACCGTTATCCTCATGCTTCCGGATACACCGCAGGTGGCCGAGGTTATCTTCGGTGAGGGCGGCGCGATCGGTGGTCTCGGCAAAGGCAAGTTGCTCATCGACATGAGCTCGATTTCCCCCATCGAGACGAAAGAATTTGCGAGGAAGGTTCGCGCAACGGGCGGCGAATATGTCGATGCGCCGGTTTCAGGCGGTGAAGTCGGCGCGAAGAATGCCAGCCTCTCCATCATGGCAGGCGGCTCTCAGGAATCGTTCGACCGCGCTCTGCCGCTCCTGAAGCTCATGGGCAAGAACATCACGCTTGTTGGCGATTGCGGTGATGGCCAGACGACCAAGGTTGCAAACCAGATCATCGTCGCGCTCAACATTGAGGCCGTCGCCGAAGCGCTGGTTTTCGCTTCCAAGGCAGGCGCAGACCCGGCAAAGGTGCGCGAAGCCCTGATGGGTGGCTTTGCATCGTCCCGCATTCTCGAAGTACATGGCGAACGTATGATCAAGCGCACTTTCGATCCGGGTTTCCGCATTTCGCTGCACCAGAAGGACTTGAACCTTGCGTTGCAAGGCGCAAAGGCCCTCGGGGTTTCGCTGCCGAACACGGCCACGGCACAGGAACTGTTCAATTCCTGCGCTGCGCATGGCGATGATGGCCTCGACCATTCGGGTCTGGTGCGTGCTCTGGAGCGGATGGCGAACCACGACGTCGCCTAGATTTGGGCCTGACTTCTCTGGAGGGAGAGGGTGGAGCTGGCTGCTTGGAGGAGGTGGCCGGCTCCATTGATTTTATATCCCGGGCGGGGAATAGTGCCGCCGTAAACGAGCCAGCATCGGGAATCTCATGACAGCCATCACCGATCCCAAGAAGTTTCTAACCAGCCTTTTCGATGCCGCAGTTGCAGCTGCCGATCCTGAACTGGTGATCCGCGCCAATCTTCCGGCCAAGCCGAAGGGACGCACGATTGTCATCGGGGCGGGCAAGGGCTCGGCGCAGATGGCGGCGGCTTTCGAGCGTGCCTGGGAAGCTCCGCTGGAGGGCGTGGTGGTCACACGCTATGGCTATGGCGCGCCTTGCGAGCGTATAGAGGTCATCGAGGCTGCACACCCGGTTCCTGATGATGCGGGGCTTGCTGCCTCAAAGCGACTGTTCGATGCCGTATCTGATTTGACGGAAGATGACCTCGTGGTGGCGCTCGTTTCCGGTGGTGGGTCTGCCTTGTTGCCGTCGCCGCCGGACGGGCTGACATTTGAGGACGAAATCACCGTCAACAAGATCCTGCTTGCTTCCGGCGCGCCCATTTCGGCGATGAATGCGGTCCGCAAACATCTGTCGACGATCAAGGGCGGCAGGCTCGCCGCGGCCGCCCATCCCGCGAAGGTCTTTTCGCTCGTTGTCTCGGATATTCCGGGCGACAATCCGGCTTTCGTGGCTTCCGGCCCGACCGTGCCGGACGAGACAAACCGCGATGAGGCTTTGAAAATCATCGAACGCTATCGGCTCGATCTGCCCGATGCTGTGCTTGCCCACATCAAGAGCGAGAAGGCTGATGCGCCAAAGCCGAACGACAAGGTTTTTGCAGGCAATGAAGTGCGGGTCATCGCCTCGGCTGCCGTTTCGCTGGAAGCGGCAGTGAAAGAAGCCGCGCGTCATGGCGTCGAAGCAGTGATCCTCTCTGATGCGATGGAAGGCGAGGCGCGGGAAGTGGCACATGTTCATGCGGCGGTTGCCCGTGAAGTGGCCGACCGTGACCGCCCGTTCAAGAAGCCGGTGGTCATTCTGTCAGGCGGCGAAACGACAGTCACCATTCGCGGCAAGGGCGGAAAGGGTGGGCGCAACAGCGAGTTCCTGCTGTCTTTTGCCCTCGATATTGATGGTTATGACAATATCCATGCACTGGCCGCTGACACCGATGGCATCGACGGATCGGAAGACAATGCAGGAGCCTTTGCCGATGGTTCTACTGTTTTGCGTCTGCAAAAAGCGGGCGAGGATGGCGCGGCGCGGCTCAACGCCAATGATGCCTGGACAGCATTCGACGCCATCGGCGATCTGTTCGTACCGGGGCCAACCGGCACGAATGTCAATGACCTACGCGCGATCCTTATTGTGGCGTGAAGGCCAGAACCACAATCTCAATCAACCCTTGAATCCTCATCCAGAAGGATGCGATTGGCTGCTCCATCCAGATCGTCATACTGGCCGTTTTTCAACGACCAGAGAAAGGCGACAAGGCCAAGCAGGCCCAGAAACAGCGCGATGGGAATGAGAAAGAGAAGTCCGCTCATTTGTGCGCTTCCTTGATGACGGCAACAGGCGCGATAGTCTTTGGCGTCTGTCGCTTTTGTTTTCCGGCTCGCAACCGCAATGCGTTGCTGACGACCACGATGGACGACAGCGACATTGAAAGTGCTGCCACCAGCGGGGTGACATAGCCGAAAATCGCAATTGGCACGGCTATGATGTTATAGCCGATAGAAAGCCCAAAGTTCTGGCTGATCAACCGGCCCGCTTCCTTCGAGACGGCAAAGGCAAGCGGCACGGCAGACAGACTTTGACGCAGGAAGACGAAATCCGCCGCATTGCGGCCAATGTCGGCAGCGGTTGCAGGGGCCATGGAAACATGGGCGGCGACGAGTGCCGGAGCGTCGTTCAACCCATCGCCGACCATCAAGACCTTGCGCCCCTCGGTCGATAGTTTCTGCACCAGTTCCGACTTGTCGGCAGGTAGTACCTCTGCTTGATAATTGTCGACGCCGAGATAACCTGCAAGCCTCTCGACGGCAGGCAGCCTATCGCCGGAAATGATGCCAAGCTTCAGCCCGTTGCACTTCAGTGTGGCGATGGCTCCGGCAGCGTCTTCGCGCGGCTGGTCTTCAAAACGGAAGGTCTGAACCAGCTTTCCATCGATGGAAAGGCAGGTTTCAGGACCATCGGCATGAGGCATGGCAGCGGCATCATCCGCCCAGTCTTGCTTGCCAAGCCGATAGATGGAGCCATTCAGTTCCGCTTCGATGCCTGCGCCCGGCACTTCCTCGATACGGGTAAAAGCGGTCATTGGTTTTGCGCCCGAAAACAGCGCAAGTGCACGCGACAACGGATGACGCGAATAAAGCGACAGCTCGGCAGCAATTTCCAGATTGCGGGGATCAATAGCATCTGCATCGATCAGTCTGGGCTGACCGAGGGTCAATGTGCCTGTCTTGTCGAAAATGGCAGTGTCAATCTCGGCCATCCGCTCCATGGCGGAGCCGTCCTTGATCATGATGCCGTTCTCGAACAGGCGGCGGGCTGCAACCACTTGAACGATTGGAACTGCAAGGGCAAGCGCGCAAGGGCAGGTAATGATGAGTGTGCAGATCGCGATGTAGATCGAGCGATACCACTCACCGCCAGTGTAGAACATCCAGCCAACGAAGGCGAGGAAGGCGATGGTGTGGACCATCGGCACGTAGAGTTCGGAAGCACGGTCGGCAAGACGGCGATAATAAGCACGCCCGCCTTCGGCGACATCCATCAGCCGCACCATTTCAGCAAGGAAGGAATCCTTGGCTTCCGCTGTCGCGCGAAGGATAAGCGGCGTGGAAAGATTAAGCGTGCCCGCGCGGATCTCCGAGCCGGGGCCAACGGGAACCGCATCGCTTTCGCCCGATGCAATGGCGCAATCAAGTTCCGAGCGGCCTTCTTCCACCTTTGCATCGACAGGTACACGCTCACCTGCTGCAAGGATGATGCGCATTCCGGGGCGGATTTCATTGACCGGCAGGTAGTTGCGTTCGTCATTCTCGCCAATCACCACGGCACCGCGGCTGCCGAGCTGCGCCAGACCGCGCACGGCAGAACGGGCACGTGCGCGCATCATGTAATCGAGCGTGCGACCGATCAACAGGAAGAACAGCAGTGTCACCGATGCATCGAAATAGGCGTGCTGGCCATGGTTTATCGTCTCATAAACGCTCATACCAAAGGCAAGCGTGATTGCGAGTGCAATCGGTACGTCCATGTTCACGCGCCGTGCGCGCAGTGCATTCCAAGCAGAAACATAGAAAATGCGACCTGAATAAATCAGCGTCGGAAGGGCGATGAGGCCGGAAATCCAGTGAAACATGTCGCGCGTCGCGGCATCCGCACCCGACCACACGGCAACGGACAGGAGCATCACATTGCTGGAAGCAAAGGCCGCGACGCCAAGCGCGATCAAAAGCCGCGTGAAGGTGGGGTCCTTGTCCTGCGCCATGTCAAAGATATGGGCTTCATAGCCAAGCCTGCGCAGTGGATCGACTACATCCGGCGGCGTCTCACCATCTTTCCAGCGCACGGATACGCGGCGCGCCGTCAGGTTGACGCGGACATAGGCAACGCCTGCGATCTTGCCGAGTGTCTCCTCGATATTCTTGATGCACAGGCCACAATGAACGCCCGGAACCGACAGGTCGAGCTGGCGAAAGCCGTCTCCAAGCGCGCGGCTTGCGACCTGCATTTCATCTGCCGAAACGGACTGAACGACGGTCGCAATCTGTGCATTCTCAACGCAGCAGCTCATAGTATCCTCCCGTCCTTCACAAGAACGCGGATGATGTGGCGATAAGGGTCTTCAAGACCGGCATCGGCATTGACTTCCATTATCCAGGCACCCTCACCAAGTTCCAGTGGGGCGGTCAGCGTGCCGGGCTCGCGGACGGTCAGCGTGACCTTGGTGTCGTTCACGTCGCCGACCGGGCGCTTGAACTCAACTGTGCCGCCGGTCATGGCGACGACCTTGCCTTCACGGTCGGCCAACTGCCAGGTGAAGACGCCGTGTTCAAAAGCAGGCTTCGACTGCCATTGCAGCGCTGCCTGCTCCTTGCCGGTCTGTGCCTTGTCGTTGAATTCCTGGCTGGCGACATAGGTGTTCTTCACCACCAGCCCGCTCCAGCTATGGATGGCATTGTAGGCCATGGTCAGATTGACGGCGATAATGACACCGAAGAATGCGAGCATTATGCCCAGCATATGCCAGCCTGTAAACGTGCCTGGAGTTTTCGACTTGATCGACATTATCTGCCCTCCGGTGCCATGAAAGTTGCCTTGTAGCGTGCATGTTCCGCACCGTTCGCGTCACGCACTTCGATTTCATAGTCCTTGCGATGGTCGGTAATCGCATCATGCGGCATGGTGACGAAGACACGCAACGTCTTCAAACGGTCCGGCTCCACCGGAACATCGTAATTGCCGTTTGCATCCGCTGTTTCGTCTTGCACTGTCAGTGTCGCCTTCGGCAGGCCCTCGATGGAAAGGCGGAAGGTGCGCGGCGTCGGGATCATGTTGAGCAACTTGACCGTATAGCCATTGCGGATCGAGCCATCGGATAGAAGCACATACTGCGGCGTGCGATCATGCAACACGTTGATGCCGATGCGCTGACGCGTCGAAAGCGAGATGACAAGTGTCAGGCCAATCAGCGCCCATACGGCGAAGTAGAACATGCTGCGCGGGCGTAACACCTTCTTC
This sequence comes from Brucella cytisi, assembly GCF_038433355.1. NCBI lineage: Bacteria > Pseudomonadati > Pseudomonadota > Alphaproteobacteria > Hyphomicrobiales > Brucellaceae > Brucella > Brucella cytisi. Next base: position 172,794 of record NZ_JBCAUP010000004.1, on the reverse strand, counting down.
CATGACAGGTTCTGCACTTTGTCCGAGAAAGTGTTCGGCGCCTTGTAGACGCGTGCCTGATCGATAGGAGCCGTGCCATTATTGGTCGCGAGCGCCATGTTGAATTCGTAATCGGCCAGCGTCGCATAGGAGATGAGACCGCGCGGCTTGTCGATCTTGTCCATCACCGAATTGCAGGCATCGATGCACAGTGCACAGGTGATGCATTCGAGCTGCTGGCCGTCGCGAATGTCGATACCCATCGGGCAGGCTGCGACACAGGCGTTGCAATCCACGCAATCGCCTACGGTTTCGCCTGTGGCAATCGCCTTCTTGGAATGGCGTGAACGCGGCTCGCCGCGCCAGTCATTATAGGTGACGGTGAGCGAATTTTCGTCCAGCATCGCGGCCTGAATACGCGGCCATGGGCACATATAGGTGCAGACTTGCTCGCGCATCAGTCCGCCAAAAATATATGTGGTGGCGGTTAGGATGGCGACAGTGAAATAGGCGACAGGTGCGGCCTGACCTGTCACGAAATCCAAGAGCAACTTTGGCGCGTCGGCGAAATAGAAGATCCAGGCGCCGCCGGTCAGGACGCCGATTATGATCCAGATGGAGTGTTTGGCGACCCGCTTCCAGATCTTGTCGAAGGTCCAAGGTGCCTTGTCCAGTTTCATGCGTGCATTGCGGTCGCCTTCGATGGCGCGTTCGACGACCAGATAGAGATCGACCCATACGGTCTGGGGGCAGGTATAGCCACACCAGGCGCGGCCTGCGACGGACGTTACAAGAAACAGGCCGAGGCCCGCCATGATGAGCAAGCCTGCAACGTAATAGAATTCCTGCGGCCAGATTTCGACGAAGAAGAAATAGAAGCGGCGGTTGGCAAGATCGATCAGCACCGCCTGATCTGGCGCATAGGGACCGCGATCCCAGCGCAGCCAGGGCGTCAGATAGTAGATGCCCAGCGTAATGAGCATTACAATCCACTTGAAGCGCCGGAACTCGCCCTGCACGCGCTTCGGAAAAATCTTCACCCGCGCCGCATAAAGCGATTGGCGGGTCTTGGGGGAATTGACTGCCTGAACGTCAATGCGTTCGACATCGTCTGACATTTGCCTTGCTCCTGAAGCGTGATCCCGGAAAGACAGAAGCTGGTTTCCCGGAATGATCGCACTTGCAACAATTGAGAGCGGGGTGGTTATTCGCCGTCCGTTCCAATGCAGTGGTTCGAAGTTTATCCGGCCTGCCGTTTAAGCCGGGAGCACCTGGCCCTCTCATCGGAACCGATGTGAGGGCCAGTTATTGTTACTCACCACCGCCCAGTGAATGGACGAAGATGGCAAGCTGCTTGACGGTCGCATCACCGAGGCGTGTTTCCCATGCAGGCATGACGCCATGCTTGGGATGCGATACCTGACGTATGATGGCGTCCTCGCCGGAACCGTAGAACCAGATGGCGTCTGTCAGGTTCGGCGCACCGAACTCACGCAGACCCTTGGCATCCGCGCCGTGGCAGACAGCACAGTTTTCGGCGAACACCTTCTTGCCTTCCGGCACCATTCCCGGATTATGCGGTGTGCCGGAGAGGCTCACCACATAGGCAGCGACATCGCGGATCTGCTGCGGTTCCAGCACGTCGACAAAAGCCGGCATCTCGGAGATGCGGGTGTCGGCATCGTCCTTCGAACGCACACCATGACGAATGGTCGTCAGAACGTCGTCGATGGAACCGCCCCACAGCCAGTCGTCATCGTTGAGGTTCGGATAGCCGGGTGCGCCCTGTGCGCCAGAACCGTGGCATTGCACGCAGTTGACGCGAAAGGCAGCGGCGCCGCCGGCAATCGCATACTGGCGCAGGTTTTCGTCAGCCAGAATCTCGTGCACGTCCTTGGCCTTGATCTGGTCGATAATGCCCTGACGCTCGCTGTCGATCTTCGCGGTTTCTTCCCAGAAGGCGCCACGGCTCGACCAGCCGAGCACGCCGCCGGTGGAACTGGAAATCAACGGCCAGGCCGGATAGGCGATGACATAGGCTAGGGCCCAGAAAATGGTGGCGTAGAATGTCCACAGCCACCAGCGGGGCATCGGATTGTCGAGTTCCTTGATGCCGTCCCATTCGTGACCGGTCGTCGCTACGCCGGTGACATCGTCAATTTGCTTGTCAGTCATTTGCGTCATCCTTGAAAGGAATGTCCTTCGCGTGGTCGGCCATCTGCTTGCTGCCTGGCCGGAACGCGTAGAAGACGACGAAGAGGAAAAAGAGCGCCATGCCGAGCAGACCCCAGCTATCGGCGAAAGTGCGCATGGTGTTGTAATCCATCGCTAAATCTCCGATTTATCTCGCTTTAGGGGACTGGTCGTAGGTCGAGAAATCGACCAGCGTGCCGAGCATCTGGAGATAGGCGATGAGTGCGTCCATCTCCGAGATCATCTGCGGATTGCCGTCGAAATCACCGACCCTGGCCTTGGGATAGCGGGCCTCGACGCCGGAAGTATCCGCATCGGGTGTTGCCTGTGCCGTCAGATCATCCAGCGCGCTGTCGATCATTTCCTGGCTGTAGGGCACACCAACCGCCGCATTGGCCTTCAGATTGCCAGCAATGTTGGCGGCGTCCAGCGGACGGTCCTTCAAGAAGGCATAGCTCGGCATGACCGATTCCGGCACCACATCGCGCGGACGGACAAGGTGCTGCACATGCCATTCGTTCGAATATCGGCCGCCGACGCGTGCGAGGTCCGGCCCCGTGCGCTTGGAACCCCATTGGAATGAGTGATCGTACATGGATTCCGCAGCAAGGCTGTAGTGACCGTAGCGTTCCACCTCGTCGCGGAACGGACGGATCATCTGGCTGTGGCAAAGGTAACAGCCTTCACGGACATAGACGTCGCGGCCCGCGAGTTCCAGCGGCGAGTAGGGGCGCATGCCCTCCACTTTCTCGATTGTGTTCTCGAGATAGAAAAGCGGTGCGATTTCAACGATGCCACCGATCGTGACCACGGCGAGTGATGCGATCAGCAGCAGAGTTGCGTTTTTCTCCAGCTTGGAGTGGTTCTTTAGTATCGACATAAATCACACGCTCCTTATTCGGCAGGCTGCATGGTGGCGCCGGTCGCAGGCTGCGTACCGCCCATGGGCGCTTCGTTGCGCAGATTGCCGCGAATGGTCTGATAGACGTTCCAGGCCATCACGAAGCCACCGGCGAGGTAGAGCACGCCGCCAAGCGTACGGATGACGTAATACGGGAACATGGCGAGCACGGTTTCCGCGAAGGAATAGACGAGGAAGCCCTGGTCGTCATATTCGCGCCACATCAGGCCCTGCTGGATACCGGCAACCCACATTGCGGCCGCATAGAGAACGATGCCGAGCGTCGCCAGCCAGAAGTGCCAGTTGACCATACGGATCGAATAGAGCCGCTGGCGGTTCCACAGCTTCGGTGCGAGATAATAGACGGCGGCAAACGAGATCATGCCATTCCAGCCCAGCGCACCCGCATGAACGTGACCGATGGTCCAGTCCGTATAGTGCGACAGCGAATTGACGGCCTTGATCGACAGCATCGGGCCTTCAAAGGTTGCCATGCCGTAGAAGGCTATGGCTGCAACCATCAGTCGGATGATCGGATCGGTACGGACCTTGTCCCAGGCACCCGAAAGCGTCATCAGGCCGTTGATCATGCCACCCCAGGACGGCATCCACAGCATGATGGAGAAAACCATACCCAGCGTCTGCGCCCAATCGGGAACAGCGGTGTAATGCAGATGGTGCGGACCGGCCCAGATATAGAGGAATATGATCGACCAGAAGTGCACGATCGACAGGCGGTAGGAATAGATCGGACGCTCTGCCTGCTTCGGTACGAAATAGTACATCATGGCCAGAAACGGCACGGTCAGGAAGAAGGCAACGGCGTTATGGCCATACCACCACTGCGTCACAGCATCCTGCACACCTGCAAAGGCCGAATAGCTCTTGACGCCGAGGAAAGAAACCGGGATCGCCAGATTGTTGATGATGTGCAACATGGCGATGGTGATGATGAAGGACAGGTAGAACCAGTTCGCCACATAGATATGCGGCTCCTTGCGCTTCAGGATCGTACCGAGGAAGACGACCAGATAGGCGACCCAGACGATGGTGAGCCAGATGTCGACATACCATTCCGGTTCGGCATATTCGCGGCTCTGAGTGATGCCGAGCAGATAGCCGGTCGCGGCCATCACGATGAAGAGCTGATAACCCCAGAACACGAACCATGCAAGGTCGCCGCCGATCAGGCGGGCGCGGCAGGTGCGCTGCACGACATAAAACGACGATGCTATGAGCGCATTGCCGCCGAATGCGAAGATCACCGCAGAGGTGTGCAGCGGACGCAGGCGGCCGAAGTTCAGATAAGGTTCCAGATTGAGATCGGGAAAGGCGAGCTGCGCGGCGATAACCACTCCGACCAGAAAACCGGTCACCCCCCAGAAAACCGTCGCGATGACACCGTAGCGAATCGGGCCGTCCATATAGGTGGATTGGTCGACCTTTTTCTGCGTCAGGCCGTAATCGGCATTTCGCAGCAGAAGAATGGTGAAGATGGCCAGTGTAGCGAACAGAATCCACATATGGGTTCTGAACAGCTCATCATGGGAAAATCCGGCCAGAAGCACGGCAAAAAGTGCTCCCAGACCGGAAAGGACTGTTCCAGCGGCGTAGTTCATGAAATCCCCTCGCAGCGCATGACAAGAGCCATCTCGGATGAGACAGCAATAGCGATAAGTTTCCTATCAGCGCTTAGGGGGCAGCTGTCATTGATCTAAATCAAAGACAGCTGCCAGAAGGCCCGAAAAATAAGGAAGAGAGCCTTGCTCAGGATTCGTCAATATCCCGCTCCAGCTGCATCATGACACGGGATGCAGCTTTATATCATTCGATAATCATGCCTGGCACGATGATTGATGCGCTTAGCCCGCCTTTTGGGCGGTTTTGCAGCTGCAATTCGCCTCCCATCCGTTCCGCCGCCATTTTCACAATTGCGAGGCCGAGGCCGCTGCCAGCTTCGTTGCGATGCGTGCCACGGAAAAACCGCTCGGTCACGTGCGGCATTTCGCTTTCGGGAATACCAGGTCCGTCATCTTCGACGGTGAGCCTGACTTTGCCCGCTTCGGCTTCGATCCGGCAGCGCGCGGCGCCATATTCAGGCGAGTGATTGACTGCATTTTCGATCAAGTTGCGGGCAGCGAGCGTGAAGAGATGCGGGGAAGGCAACTGCGCCAGCGGCATGTTGTCCGGCAATTCGATGGAAATGCCGCGTTGGGCTGCGAGCATCCGCATGTCGGTGGAAACCGCAACCAGAAGCTGGCACACCGGTTCGCATGTCGGCGCTTCAATCTCATCGCTGGTTTCGAGCGCCGCGAGATCCAAAAGCTGGTTGGTGAGGCGGCTGGTGCGGTCGACGCCCGCCGCGATCTGGCGCACCGCATTGGCGCGCATTTTTTCGTCCGTCGCACCTTCGGCAATCTGTGCCTGCGTCTTCAGTCCGGCGAGCGGCGTCTTCAGCTCATGCGCGGCAAAGATCGCAAAGTTGCGCTCGCGCTCGCGCGCCTCTTCAACACGGTGGAAAAGCCCGTTCAGCGCCGTGACGGCAGGTGCGATCTCCTTAGGCAGGTTCTGTTCGGGAAGTGGTCGCAAATCCTGCGCCTGCCTTTTGGAAAGCACAGAAGCAAGGCGGCTCAGCGGGTCGAGACCGCGCCGCACGCACAGCCAGATCATGAGCGCCAGAACAGGCAGCATCAACAAGGCCGGCAATACGAGGCCCGTCACAACATTCTGTACCAGCTTTTCACGAACGCTCAGGCTGTCGCCAACCATGACGCGCAGGCCGAGCTGGGTATTTTCGACCGCGAACACACGCCAGCGATCGCCCGCAACCTCCGTATCGGAAAAACCGTTCGCGACACTGGTGAGTCGCACGCCGGGCGCACTTTCGGAACGTCCCACCAGCTTGCCGTCGAGTGCCCATATCTGGCAGAACAGCTGCCGGTCATAGAGCGGAAAATCCGGCATCGGCTTCAGCGACAATTGCCCGCCGTCGCCTTCCGGGCCAACCTCCACACGATGCTCGGTCAGAAGCGAATTGACCATGCGCGCAGCCTCCATCAGGCGCGCATCGAGCACTTTCTCAAGCTGTGACTGGGTACTGATGTGAATCCAAACCACCGCGAAAAGCCAGACGAGACAGGTAACGCCAATCAGGATGCCGGTCAGGCGGCTGCGAATGGAATTCATGCGGTTGCCCCCGCCAGACGGTAGCCGACCCCACGCACCGTTTCGACGTAATCGGAGCCGAGCTTCGAGCGCAGATGATGGATATGTACTTCCACCGCGTTGCTCTCCACTTCTTCCTGCCAGCCATAAAGCGCTTCTTCCAGCGAGGATTTGGAGAAGGTCGCGGTCGGTCGTTCCATCAAGGCGCGCAGAATCGAGAATTCGCGTCGGGTCAACCTGACGGGTTCACCATGGAAACGCACTGACATCTCCGCCGGGTCGAGTTCCACGCCGCGCCATTCGAGCAGGGCATTGGCGCGTCCGGCACCGCGTCGGGCGACCGCGCGTACGCGGGCAGCAAGCTCATGCAGATCGAAGGGCTTGCCGACATAATCGTCGGCACCCGCATCAAGGCCTGCAATGCGCTCGGGCACCTGATCGCGTGCAGTCAGCAGCAAAACCGGTGTCTCGTCGCGGCCGCGACGCATCGTCTTGAGGATGTCGAGGCCTGAACCGTCGGGAAGCATCAGGTCGAGCACTACGGCATGATAGTTCTGGGCGGCCAGGGCTGCTTCCGCGTCGCCGCAATTCGAGACGGCATCCACGGTGAAACCGGCAAGACCCAAACCTACAGTCAGTCCGTCGAGGAGAATCGTGTCGTCTTCTACCACGAGTATGCGCATGAGTTCCTGTTTCCGCCTTCATTGATAATTAGAAGCACACGGCTTTTCACCGCGCCAGCTTAAGGCTGTCTTAAGGTGGCCGGAGCATTCGCCTTTTGCAACATGATCAATTTGTCCGAATCGAATTTAAGCGGAAAATCGTAATGCGTTTCTTTGCGGGCCTCGCTGGCTTATTCATCAGTTTGTTTCTCGCGCTCGGCCCGGCATTGGCAGCGAACCCACTACCGGTCGATCAGGCTTTCCGCCTGAGCGTGCTGAAAGATACGGATGGCCGCCTCGTACTCAACTGGCAGATCGCGGACGGTTACTATCTTTATCGCGATCACATCGAGGCGAAGGATGGGCAGGGAAACGCGTTTACTGTCGATACGCAACCCGGCCAGCCAAAGGATGACCCGAATTTCGGGCGGCTTGAAGTCTATTACACCCATGCCACAGCAAGCCTGAAGGCAAACGCACAGCCAGTTGAACTGACCTATCAGGGCTGTCAGGAAGACGGCATCTGCTACCGTCCGGAAGCCAGAACCATCGATCCGGTCACGCTGGCAATATCCAGCGAAATGGGTCAGAAGGCTAAGGGACTGACGCAGGCATCAGCATTTGCTCCGGCTTCTATGCTGTCTGTTGAGCAGAATACGGCATTTGCACTCGCACCCGAAAAGGGCATGGTCGAAGGGCTGCTCGATCAGGGCGGTGCCGCGCTGGTGATCGTGGCATTTCTAGCTTTCGGTGTTCTGCTTGCTTTCACGCCGTGCGTATTTCCCATCTATCCGATCCTTGCCGGAACGCTGGCTCGTGAAGGTGAAAAGCTGACGGCAAAGCGCGGCTTCGTGCTTTCAGCCGTCTATGTCGTGAGCTTGGCACTGGGCTTTGCTTTGGTGGGTGCAATTGCTGGCTGGTCGGGGCAGAACCTGCAGATGGTGCTGCAATCGAAATGGACCGCGCTCGCGCTAGCCGGACTATTCACGCTTCTGGCGCTCTCCATGTTTGGCCTGTTTCAGATACAGCTTCCAAATTCATGGGTCAGCGCGATTTCGTCACGCACGGGCCAACGGACAGGTTCCAAACGTTCCGCTGCCATTCTCGGTCTCTCGTCCGTGCTGATTGTCGGACCCTGCGTGACGGCACCGCTTGCAGGCGCGCTGCTTTATATCGCGCAGACGGCCAATGTCGCGCTGGGTGCTTCGGCGCTCTTTGCGCTTGGCATCGGCAAGGGACTGCCGCTCATTGCTTTCGCCACGCTCGGTGCGGGCACGCTTCCGCGTGCTGGCGCATGGATGGAAACGGTGAAGCAGATTTTCGGCTTCGGTTTTCTGGCAACTGCAATTTTCGTTGCCGCACCGCTTCTGCCGCCCGGTGTTGACATGGTGCTGTGGGCACTTCTGCTTTTCGCAATAGCGAGTTTCGCATTTCTCAGGATTCCGGGACGCAGCGTTGTGGCGCGCACAATCGGGACCGCATCCTTCGTTTACGGTGTCATTTTGATGCTCGGCGTGGCTTCGGGCGGAAAAGACCCGTTGCAACCGCTGGCCGCATTCGGTAACCGTGGCGGCAACCAGAATCTGGCCGCGCTGCAATTTGCGCCGGTCGAGACTGTTTCTTCCCTTCAGGAGATACTTGTTGAAGTGCGCGGCGACAAGCCGACGCTTGTCTATTTCACGGCGGACTGGTGCGTAAGCTGTTCCACTGTGGAGCGCCGGGTTTTGCCCGACGCGAGCGTGAAGAAGGCGCTGGGTGGCTATCAGCTCATCAAGGCGGATATTTCGCAGCTCACCAGCGGTAATGCCGATCTTATGGCAAAGCTTGGGGTGGCCGGTCCTCCGACGATGATCTTCTTTGATCGTATCAGCAAGGAACCGGAGGGGACCAGATTGGTGGGCGATGTCACGACCGCCTCTATCGAACGTTCGGTCGGCCTCGTGAGCGCTGACTAGAGCATTTCCAGCAAAAGTGCGAAGCGGTTTTGCGTCGGAAAATGCGGCAAAAACAAAGAGATAGAGCATTTCCAATGGTTTAGGAAAGACAGGAAATGCTCCAGAAATAAAGGATTTCAAGATGGCCCGGGGGCAAGGAAATTGATGGTATTGAATGAAAAGCCGGACGCACGGGGATCGTTGATGCGTATGGCCGTGGTTGCCTGTCTGTCTTTAGCTGTCGCAGCATGCACGACCGCATCCGCAGATCGGCCGATTGCCGTCACCATGCCGCAGACTGTTGCCTTCACGCCAGAGCCTGTTTCCGTTGAACCAGTCAGCGAACCAGCGCCAGAAGTGCAGACAGCGAAGAGTGAATATGAGTCCATGTATGGCGCGGTGAACGACCGCGGCAATCTCATTCCGGCACTTGATCTCAACAAGATTGCGGATCGCAATCTGCGCCGGGAAGTCGATTATGCCACGACCGAACCGGTTGGGACCATCGTGGTCGATCCCTATGCGCGCTATCTCTATCTCGTGCAGTCGGGCGGCAAGGCGATCCGTTATTCCGTGGGCGTTGGTCGCGCTGGTCTTACTTTCAAGGGTGATGCCAAGCTTGCTTACAAGTCGCAGTGGCCGCGCTGGACGCCCACGGCCAATATGATCAAGCGCAATCCGGAGCATTACGCAAAATATGCGAATGGCCTTGAAGGTGGTATCCGCAATCCGCTGGGTGCCCGCGCGCTTTATCTCTATCGTGATGGCAAGGACACGCTTTACCGCATCCACGGTACCAACGAGCCTTGGTCCGTCGGCAAGGCGGCGTCGTCCGGCTGCATCCGTCTCTACAATCAGGACATCCTCGATCTCTACAAGCGTGCTACAGCCGGTGCGCGTGTCGTCGTGTTGGATAAATCTCAATCGGGCAAAGGAGCAAGCACATGATGAACCGTCGTCAGATACTGGCCGCAACGGCAGCCGGTGCCGCAACGATTGCGATTTCAGGCGGCGAGAGCCTTGCGCAGCGCGTGCCGACGGTTGCGGAAGTGCTCTATGACAAGGAAATTCCGGTTCTGGGTAACCCGAACGGCAATGTGACCATCGTAGAATATTTCGATTACCAGTGCCCATACTGCAAGAAGGGGCATGGCGAGCTGATGCGCGTGGTCAAGAATGACGGCAATGTTCGCCTTGTCATGAAGGACTGGATTATCTTTGGCGACACGTCGGCTTATGCCGCACGTCTCGTTCTGGCTGCGAAAAAGTCGGGTAACTATGTAAAGGCCATGGAAGCGTTGATGGCAACACCGGGTCGTCTCACGCCGGAACAAGTGGATGCGGCACTGAAGAAGGGCGGGCTTGATCCGGCAAAGCTCAACGCTGCCTATAAAGCCGATTCCAAGCGCATCAATGCCATTCTTGAACGCAATATGGACCAGGGTGAAGCCTTCAATTTCGGCGGCACCCCCTCCTTTGTCATCGGCACCAAGCTTTATGGCGGTGTCATGAAAGAGCCGGAACTGATCGAAGCGATCAAGGAAGCTCGAAAGTCTTAAATTGATACCAGTAATGAAAGGGTGGAGTGAAACTCCGCCCTTTTTGATTCAAAACGGATATTGCTGCGGACCTTCGATGGTAATCCAGCGCAGATCGGTAAATTCATTGATGACGGCCTTTCCGCCGAAACGGCCATAACCGGAAGACTTAACACCGCCGAAAGGCATCTGCGCTTCGTCGGCTACCGTCGGGCCGTTGATGTGACAGATGCCGGTTTCGAGCTTTCTAGAAAGTGCCAGCGCCCGTTTCACATCCTGACTGAAGATCGCCGATGAGAGGCCATATTCGGTGTCGTTTGCCACGCGGATCGCCTCTTCGGCATCCTTTACGCGAATGATGGGTTTCACCGGCCCAAAGGATTCCTGCGCATAGATGTTCATATCCGGCGTCACATGATCGATGATCGTCGCCTCAACGATTGAACCCTGGCGTTTGCCACCTGCCAGAACCTTGCCACCTTTCGCTACCGCATCCTCGATGAGGGCGTCCATGCGCTCAGCCGATTTGAGATCGACCAGTGAACCCAAAACGACATTGCCGCGCGGATCGCCGGCAGGCAGGGATTTTGTCTTGGCGGCAAGCTTCTCGGCAAAGGCGCTCGCCACCTTCTCATGCACGATGAAGCGTTCTGTAGACATGCAGATCTGGCCCTGATTCATGAAGGCTCCGAAAGCCGCGGCATCAACTGCCTGGTCAAGATCGGCATCTTCCAACACGATGAAGGGCGCCTTGCCGCCCAGTTCCAGCAGAACCGGCTTCAGATGTTCTGCTGCCTGTTTGGCGATGATCTTGCCGACATGGGTAGAGCCGGTGAAGTTGATGCGGCGGATGGAAGGATGGGCAACGAGGGCCGCGACGATTTCCGGTGCATCCTCTGGCGCATTGGAAATGACATTGACCACGCCGGCAGGGAAGCCCGCATCGTTGAGCGTCTTGACGATCAGGTGATGAACGCCGGGGCAGGATTCGGACGAACGCAGAATAACCGTGTTGCCGCAGGCAAGTGCCGCTGCTATTGCGCGCACGCCAAGAATGATAGGCGCATTCCATGGCGCCATGCCAAGCACTACGCCAACAGGCTGGCGCACGGCCATGGAAACGATGCCGGGTTTGTCGGAAGGGATGATTTCGCCGGTAATCTGCGTTGTGAGCGCGGCAGCCTCGCGCAGCACACCGGCTCCAAGATGGACATTGAAGCCCGACCATGGGCCGGTTGCACCGGTCTCTTCGAGCATGAGACGGGTGAAATCATCGACCCGGCTTTCCATCAGGTCGGCAGCCTTGTTCAGAAGCGAACGACGCTCATTCGGGCCGGTTTCAGACCAGTTTTCAAAGGCTTTCGCGGCAGATTTTGCAACCGCATCGACATCGGCAAGGTTGGCCGCAGGTGCGGTAGTAGTGACTTTTCCGGTAACCGGGTCCTTGCGATAGAATGTCTTGCCCGATGCGGATTCAGTTTCCTTGCCATCGATGATGAAGCCGATTGTCGTCATGGTCTTCTCCCTGTTTACCTCTCGTATCATGGTATAAAAGCCGGGAGCTTGCATGATCCTTATTTGTGAACAGACTGTGCAACGGCGCTGCTTCGAATTTGAAAGCAAGCAGCGGAGTGTAGCTTCGACGCAATGGCATTAGCCTTCCTTCATGCTCATATTGAAGGAATACGGACATGAATCTTATGACCACGAAAACTCACGACCCTGATGAAAATCGCTGGCAAAATGTACTCGACCGCGACAAGGCGTCGGACGGTGTATTTGTCTATGCTGTCCGCACCACGGGCGTCTATTGCCGCCCATCATGCCCGTCGCGGCGCGGAAAGCGCGAGAATGTGCAATTCTTCGACGGTTGCGAGGATGCCGAACGCGCCGGCTTTCGGGCATGCATGCGCTGCAAGCCACATCTCTCGGAGACGTTGGCGACGCAAAACAGTACCCGTTACGCCGACATGGTTGCAAGCGCCTGCCGCTTCATAGAGACCGCGGAAGAAGTGCCTTCCCTGGAAGAAATAGCGGCTTTCGTGAAGGCGAGCCCTGCCCATTTTCATCGTGTATTCAAGGAGTTCACGGGGCTGACCCCGAAAGCCTATGCGGATGCACATCGTGCGAAGAAAATGCGCGCGGCGCTCGATGCACCGGAAATCCGTGTAACCGACGCCATCTATGATGCCGGTTACAATTCCAGCAGCCGTTTTTATGAAGCTTCGAACGGGATTTTGGGAATGACCCCAAAGGCTTACAAGCAGGGTGGCAAGAACGCGGATATTCGCTTCGCCATCGGCCAGTCGACGCTCGGCGCCGTGCTGGTGGCTGCAAGCGACAAGGGCGTCTGCGCTATTCTGATGGGCGATGACCCGGAAGAACTGATCCGCGATCTGGAAAAGCGGTTTCCGCAGGCCAATCTCATCGGAGCGGATCGTGATTTCGAGAACATGGTGGCCGAGGTGGTTGGTTTTGTCGAAGCGCCACGCATCGGCCTCGACTTGCCACTCGATCTCCAGGGAACTGCTTTCCAGCAACGTGTCTGGCAGGCATTGCGTGAAATTCCTGCGGGAAAAACAGTTAGTTACACTGAAGTTGCCGAACGCATCGGCGCGCCGAAATCGGTCCGCGCTGTGGCGCAGGCCTGTGCGGCCAACAAGATTGCTGTTGCAGTTCCATGTCACCGGGTCGTGCGCAACGATGGCGGTCTCTCCGGCTATCGCTGGGGCGTCGAGCGCAAGCGCGATCTCCTGAAACGGGAGAGTCAGGCATGAACAAAAATGAACCCATGCAGGTGGAAAATATCGCCGCCTATGACTGGCAAAAAATTGGCGCTGAACTGGACGAGTTCGGCGCCACAGTCCTCAGGAACATAATTTCACCACAAGAATGCCGTGAATTAGCCGCCGCCTATTACAGTCTAACCGCATTTCGAACGGTGATTTCGATGCGAAAACACGGTTTTGGGCGCGGAGAATACAAATATTACGCAAATCCCATTCCTGCCTTAATTTGGAATTTGCGTCAGAAGCTCTATCCACAGCTTGCGCCCATCGCCAATCGATGGAGTGAGAGATTGGGATCGGATATCCGTTTCCCGCCGACCCATGACGAATTTCTCGACCGGTGCCACGCGGCAGGGCAGACCCGTCCGACACCGCTTATCCTGCAATATGTCGAGGGCGACTATAATTGCCTGCATCAGGATATTTACGGTGATATTGCGTTTCCGTTGCAGGTAGCGATTTTGCTTTCGGAGCCTGAGAAAGATTTCACGGGTGGCGAATTCGTGCTGACCGAACAGCGTCCCCGTATGCAGAGCCGGGCGGAAGTCGTGCCGCTTCGGCAGGGCGACGGCGTGGTTTTCGCGGTCAATGATCGTCCGATGCAGGGCACACGTGGGGATTATCGCGTCAAGATGCGGCACGGAGTCAGCCGCATCCGGTCCGGGCAGCGGCATACGCTGGGCATAATCTTTCACGATTCCAGATAGAGGTTGAAACCGGGGTTTCGATGGCCTTTGATCGCGACAAAGCGATCAAAGGAGTCGGATATGAGCGTGACCATCTACGGTATCAAGAACTGCGACACCATGAAGAAGGCGCGCACCTGGCTAGAAGATCATGGTATCGACTACGGATTTCACGATTACAAGAAAGATGGTCTCGACGGCGAAACGCTCGACCGCTTTCTGAAAAGTGTCCCATGGGAACAGTTGCTTAACCGGGCCGGAACGACGTTTCGCAAACTGCCCGAAGAAGAACGCCAGAACATCGATGCCGCCAAGGCACGGGCACTGATGCTGGCGCAGCCTTCCATGGTCAAGCGCCCTGTTCTCGACAAGGACGGAAAGCTGACGGTCGGTTTCAAACCGGACCAGTACGAAAACTTCTTCAAGTCTTGAGGCGGACGAACGTTGCCATAAATAGCTGCCGATAACCAGATGGAGAGATCGATGCGGCAGCGCGCGAATAAGGTCGTTCAGCAATGGTCAGTAAGTTGGCGTGATTCCCTGATCGCGTCCTTTGCGGGCGGTGTCGCCTGGCTGATCTGCCAGTTGGCGCTGGGGCAGCCGAAACCCGTCTTTGCCATGGTCACGGCGGTGATCTGCCTAGCGCCCAACCTGCCCAACCATGGCAAGCAGGCGATAGGGGTGATGGTTGGTGTCACGACAGGCGTGCTGGTGGGAGAACTCTCGCTGCTCCTGCCAGAAACCGTTCCGGTGTTCCACACAAGCATAGTGACCTTCGTTGCCATGGTTCTGGCGACCTCTTTTGGCATGGCTCCGGCAATTGCCATCCAGTCGGGTGTCTCTGCAATTCTGGTTCTCGCCATGGGTCCGCAGGTCGCGGGAATTACCCGACTGGTCGATGTTCTGGTCGGTGCCGGCGTGGGCTTGCTATTCAGCCAGATATTGATGACGCCAAGCCCGGTGCTGCTGATCGACAAGGCCGTTCGTGGCTTGCTCGATCGACTGGCGAACGGGCTCAAGCAATCGGCTGTCGCGCTCGAAAAACAGGACCTCGTGCGCGCCCAGAGTGCGATCAACCAGTTTACATCGGCGCACCGGGCAGTAATCGCCCTCGGCGACGGTATTGCACTTGCGCGCAGCAATGCACGCTGGTCGTTGCGCGGGCGGCTGGTGGCGCGCGAGGTTACGGAAATGGCGGGCCGCTACGACCGGCGCGGTATTCGTCTTTATGCATCGGCGCTGCTGTTCGGTGAAGCTCTGGGCAATGCGCTGCGAAAGAAGGAGGCGCCGCCACCGCCTTGGCTTGCCGAAGCCTTACAGGTGGTCATTGCCAATTGCGAGCTGGAGGAAGGGCAGGAGCCGCGCCGGATTCCGCCGATGCCAAAGGACATTCCCTTCGGCTGGCGCGATAGCGCACACCGGCTGTCGTCGGTTCAAGACACGCTTCTGCACTTCCTGCATTCCGATATTCCAGACAGTATTCCCTTGCCCAGACAGCAGCAAAAGCAGGACGAAGTCACAGCTTGAAGATTTTCAGAGAAGCGACTGCACATGATGCGCCAGCTCATCCGCCGCTTGTCGTGCCAGCTTGGGGCGGTTCCGCCAGTCGTCGAAGGCAACCCCGCGATAGGCAGCCTGCCCAAGCGCAAGGGCAGAGGCGGTTTCGCACGAAACCAGCGGCAGCGCCCATTCGGCAGCCGCATCTTTCGGGGTAAATTTTCCAGTTTCGAGTGTGTACCACATGCGCGCAAGCGTCAGCAGCACATTGCGCTCGTCACCCTGAAGGTTGTCGATCAGATCGGGCAACGCATCGGTAATCGCCTTGCGCACATCTTCACGCGGTATTGCTGGTAGAAAATGTTCCCGTGCGGGGCCGATGAGACTTACCGCTTCCTGACCGGCTTGCGCGAGCACCAATGTGTATTCGGGATCTGGATGCGGTTGCGGCACGGTTTCCGCCTCGAATTCGTCGCGCAACCATTCTCCATAAATGAACGCGCAACGCGCAGGATAGCTGAGTGCGGCGAGATCCTTCTGCAGAAAGATCATCACTTCCAGACATCTGGGTGTTCCGGGTCTGACCGGATAGCGACCTGATATCTGCATGAGCTTGTCGACGAGACGCGCACTGGTTTCCAGCGTGAGAGGCTGGTTGCTGACCACCAGCAGATCGACATCGCTATTGGGGCGAAGTCCGCCATTTACGGCAGAGCCGTGCAGATACACGGCCTGCAACGATTGCCCCAGACAATCCCGCAAAACGGTCAGAGCCTTTGTCGCTTCTTCCGGTATTGTTAAGTGATTTCCGTTCATTATTCGTTGATACTGTCCTTGGTGGACATATACAATAATGGCTGAAGGTAGAATGTCCTGCCGTTCTCACACCGCTGAAACTTCACGCTGTTCCAGAATGCGATCGATCAAACCCCATTCTAGACCCGCTTCCGCGGTCATGAAATTATCGCGGTCGAGGGCGCGCTCCACCTCTTCATAGGTGCGCCCGCAATGTTCGGCATAAAGACGGGTCATCAGCCGCTTGGTTCGCTGCGCTTCCTCGGCATGGATGAAAATGTCCGATGCCTGTCCCTGAAAGCCACCGGAGGGCTGGTGAACAAGCAGGTTTGCGTTGGGAAGAGCGGCGCGGTGACCGGGTTCACCTGCCATCAACAGGAAGGAGCCCATCGAGCGGGCTGTCCCCATGCAAAGCGTGTGCACAGGCGCACGGACATAGCGCATCGTATCGTAGATCGCGAGGCCACTGGTCACAACGCCGCCCGGCGAGTTAATATAGAGATTGATCGGCTGTTTGGAGTTTTCCGCTTCCAGAAAAAGCAATTGTGCGCAGATCAGTGTGGACACAGTGTCGTTCACTTCGCCGTTAAGAAAGATGATCCGTTCGCGCAGCAGGCGCGAATAGATATCGAACGATCTTTCGCCACGGCTCGACTGTTCGACGACCATAGGGACGAGTTGCATCGTTTCGCGCATCGGCGAATTCCTCTCTACCAGAGTTTTGGGGTGTTAGAGCATTTTCAGCAAAAGTGCGAAGCCGTTTTGCGTAGGATAATGCGTAAAAACAAAGAGATAGGGCGGGTCTAACGGCTCTGTTTTAACTGGAACTGCTCTAGGCTGCCCGCATCATCGGCGTCCGGTTGCTGTTGGCGGCAACTGCCGCGGTGCGCTTCAGTTGTGCGTCGTTCAATTCATGGATGACGCGTAGATAGGTACCGCCGGAAATGCCCGGTACAATGCGGAACGTGACCACGCTTTCCAGAAAGGGCGGTTCGCTTTCCCGCATCCGGTAACTGATCTCCTCACCGGGCTTGCAGGATGCAGGCTCCGGATCGGCCAATGCCTCGGATGGAAGCCAGTTTTTGCGGAATTCTGGAATGCTGATCGCGCGCCACACTTTCTGCGGCGCGGCATCCAGCTCATATTCAAGCTCAATGCCCTTTTCGCGTGGTTCTTCCCGCCGGTCGGTCATTGGTCCATATCCTTCAGCAAGGTTTTGAGAGCGTCGATACGTTCCGGCCAGTAGGCGCGATATTTTGCAAGCCAGTTGGCGATGAGCGTCAGTCCGTTCGGATCGACTTCGTAATTGACGAAGCGCCCCTCGCGTTCCTCACGCACCAGTCCAGCACCGCGCAACACGGCCAGATGCTGTGACATGGCGGGCTGGCTGATTTCCATGCCTTCCCGCAGCGCACTGGCATTCATGCTGCCCGATGCCAGCTTCTCGAAAATCATCCTGCGCGTCGGGTCGGCAAGTGCTCTGAATATGTCGTTCTCAATCATGCAATCACATAAGCACACACTTATGTGATTCGCAAGGCCTTACTGGACGCCTTGATTAATCAGGCGAGTGAAACTGCATGGTGAAGACATTTCCGCCGATACCCTCTGCCAGTGATGGCGCAAGTTTCAACGGTGTGCATTTTTCAACCGCCTCAATTGCAGCATTCACGAACGTCTTTTTCACCTTGTCATCACCCTGCACGTTGATCGCGCTGGCGCGGGGAGGTCCTATCAGGCTTCCATCACGCTTGAAGCTGAAGCTGAGGGTAACAGCAGAATTTTTGCTGCCTGAAGGCGGAGACCAGCAGGCGTTCAGCGCGCTTCCGACGTCGTCCATCGTCTTCAGTTCTTGCGCCTGAACGGCACCCGTGGCGGTAATCGTAACGGCGGCCAACAGACAAACGGATAGTCCCGATCTATTCATCCTGATCCTCCATCAAGAGAGTGTATTCAATCTATTGTAGGCCTGCTTCGACAGAGTTCAAATCCAACTGTGTGGTTGCAGCCTCAATCCCCGTGATCGATCCGATCAGAAAAATTCAATTGTCCTTGGATGATTGAGGTTTATTTTCCCGCCAATGACCTCCCTGGAAATCACCAAGCCTGTATCTTCACAACATCGCACTGCCGTCCGTTATGCCTTCGGCGGTTTTCTGGCCATGGCCGCAGCCATGGGGATCGGGCGTTTCATCTATACACCGATCCTGCCGGGAATGATGGCCGATATCGGCTTCACGGCTGCCGATGCGGGTTTCATCGCTTCCGCAAATTATATCGGCTATTTGCTGGGAGCAGTCGTTGCCGGTTTTGGCTGGTCCGCGGGCATCGAGCGGAAAAGCGTGATTGCAGGCCTGATCATCAGCGGATTGCTATGCGCTGCCATGGCACTCTTCGATGGTGTCTGGCTGTTCTCCATCATCCGTTTTGCAGCTGGTTTCATCAGCGCGGTGACGATGATCCTTTGCACCGCAATCGTGTTGAGCCATGTCACTGCGGCGGAAAGGGCTGGGCTTGGAGCCTTGCATTTCGGCGGTGTCGGCAGCGGCATCGCACTCTCTGCGATTCTTGTGGCGCTGATCCGTTTTGCCGGACTTGACTGGCGCGCCGACTGGATCGGTGCTGCAGTTCTGACCCTCGTTATGGTTGTTCTGGTTGCGGCTTTCGTCAGGGAAGGGCCGGTTGGTGGAAAAAGTGGCTCAGGTGAACCGCCGCTCCCCAAGAGCTTTGCCTTCAACGCGCTGGCGCTGGCCTATGGCATTTTCGGCTTTGGCTATGTGATCACGGCAACGTTCCTGATTGCAATCGTGCGCGCGACCGATGGCGGTCCGCTGATGGAAGCGGCTGTGTGGGTTGTGACGGGCCTGACGGCTGCGCCCTCGATCTGGCTGTGGGCACCGGCTGCCAGGAAATTTGGCCTCTTCAATGCATTTGCCCTGACAGCCATTCTGGAGGCTGTCGGCGTTGCCGCGAGCGTGGTTCTGGCGCCGCCGCTGGGCCCCTTGGTGGGTGGCGCGCTTCTGGGCATCACTTTCATGGCGTTGACGGCGTTCGGATTGCAGATCGCCCGCACACTCGCACCGGCTTCGCCAAAACGCGCTCTGGCGCGGATGACAGTCTGCTTCAGCATTGGCCAGATCGTCGGCCCGCTGGTTGCGGGCCTCATGGCGCAGCGTTCCGGTTCGTTTACTTCGGCAAGTCTGGCCGCAGCGCTTTCGCTGATGGTAGTCGCTGTGCTTGGCATCATGGCCGGCCGCATGACAAGATCACAGGGCTGAAACCTTACAGGAATTTAACTGGTAAAGGCACGCAGACAGGCTTCATATGAGGAAATTCTTCATGAAGTTGGACTGAAATTCAGTGTTTGTGTCGTTCTTTCCCCGCCCCAAATTGTTCTTCTGGTCCGCGTTCGTCTGGACCTTGTTGGCGATACTTGGCTGGTACGAGGGAGGAGAAAGGCTAGGCGCCGTATTCGGTCTGCAGCCGCTGGCACACGCCGCCACGCCGATAATCGGCGCAAGCCTGTTCTGGTCGGCGCCTTTTCTCTGGTTCTATATCTATTTCGCGGTGGTGACGTTCGCTTTCTACCTGTTCTGGGCATGGTTTTCACCACATCGCTGGCAGCGCTGGTCCATTCTCGGATCGGCCTTGATCTTGTTCACCACTTATTTCGGCGTTCAGGTCAGTGTTGCGGTCAATGCCTGGTATGGGCCGTTCTACGATCTGGTTCAAAAGGCACTTACATCGCCCGGAGCCGTCAGCGCCTCCGACTTTTACTGGGGCATGGTCACATTTGCCGAGATCGCCTTTATCGGTGTGACTGTCGGTGTTCTGAGCCTGTTTTTCGTCAGCCATTATATCTTCCGCTGGCGTTCGGCGATGAATGAATACTATGTCAGCCATTGGCCGAAACTGCGTTCCATCGAAGGTGCGGCCCAGCGCGTGCAGGAAGACACGATGCGCTTTTCAACGACACTGGAACAGCTCGGCGTCAGCCTTGTCAAATCGGTGATGACGCTGATCGCCTTTCTGCCGGTCCTGTTCAGTTTTTCGGAAAAGGTCAGTGAGCTGCCAGTGGTTGGCATGGTGCCGCATGCCTTGGTCGTGGCGGCAATCTTCTGGGCTGCTTTCGGTACCGGATTTCTGGCGCTGGTCGGTATCAAGCTACCGGGGCTGGAATTCAACAATCAGCGCGTCGAAGCGGCTTACCGCAAGGAACTGGTCTATGGTGAGGACCATGCGGATCGTGCCCAGCCGGTGACATTGGGCGAGCTGTTCCGCAATGTCCGGCATAATTATTTCCGGCTCTATTTCCACTATGTCTATTTCAACGTCGCCCGGATTTTCTATATTCAGGCTGACAATATCTTTCCGACCCTGATCCTTGTTCCGTCGATTGTGGCTGGCAAGCTGACGCTCGGCCTGATGAACCAGATCACGAATGTCTTTTCGCAGGTGCAGGGTTCGTTTCAATATCTTGTCAATTCATGGACGACGATCATCGAGTTGCTGTCGATCTACAAGCGCTTGAGGGCCTTTGAGGCGGTCATTCGCGATGAGCCTCTACCCTTGCTGGACAGTGCCAATCTGGATGCAACGCCTTCGGCTTAAGGGGACGGCTACGACCTGTTCTGGTTTGCATGGACAGTGTCCTTGTCGAGACTGTCCAGATAATCACTATAGGTTGTGCATTTGACGTCGGTCTTGGTGCAGACGTCTGTCACGAGCCGTTCCACGGCGCGCCAATAGGCGCCGTCATTCATCAGTACGAAATGGAAGCCGAGCTGGAGCGGAATGCGCTCGCCTGTATATTGCTTGTCGAATGCCGCCCGGAAAGCCTTATAGGCCCGCTCCTCGAAAACTGCCGATTGCAGTGGCGCTTCCTTGCCCTTCGAGTGGCGGACATAGAGATTATAGTCCATCGCCACAATAGGACGCTGCGACGGGCCCTCCGGGACAAGCGGTAATCCGAACGAAACAAACTGACCGGCAAGGGTCGGCTCCTCGGGGCCGCGTGTGATGGACGATGCCTGATAACGAAATCCATTTGCCTTGAGCGCGTCCTGTACCGGCTTTGATGCGGCGAGATAGGGCGCGCGGAACCCGTTGATGCCCTTAACTGCTAGATTGCGCCAGCCTTCCGGCTCACCACTGATGCCATTATTCTTGTAGGCGTCAGCGGTAATGCGCCGGAATTCCTTGATTTCCTTGTCCCAGTCGGCGGTCGACCAATCGGTACCGTCAAAGTGGCCGCAGCCATGGCTGGCGATCTCGTTTCCTTCCAGATGCGCCTGCCAAATATTGCCAAGGCGGGCAACAACTTCGTCGCGGCTTAGCGCAAAACCGACATTGGACGAACCGGCCCGCTTATGGGGCGGCTTGTAATCGCGCCGGTCCTGCCTGGTCATCAGGAAAACGCATGAAAGGAAATAGGTGAAGCGGGCGTTGTTTTTCTTCGCCAGTTCACGTGAGCGGGTCCACAGCGTGTTGTCATGTGCGCCATCGAAGGAAATCAGCACATACTGTGGTTTTGTGGCTACCGGCTCCGCCTGTGCGGTACAGGTAGCCAGAACGAAGGCGGACAAAAGAACAGGGCGGGGGGATAGGATGCGCATGGACCACGAAACGAGGGGAAAGAGGAATAGTTCCAGAAATTCCGTCGCTAGTTCTTGAATAAGGCTATTGTCGGACCGAAATGCACTTTGTGACAGGTGTTTCGGCTTATTTCGCTGACGGGTCTTACATATGGCGCGAAATGCGACTAAAAGCGCCAGAATGAACAAGTACAAATATGTACGCATCTCAATTTGGCTTTAGTGGCAGGTCCATGGCAGACGACAGTTTCATTCGCGAGGTAAACGAGGAAATCCGTTCGGAACGGGCAAAGCAGATCTGGCGGAATTTCGGTCCGCTGTTGATCGGTGGCGCTGTGGCCATTGTTCTGGGAACAGCTGGCTGGGTCGGCTATCAGCACTGGGTCGACAGCAAGGCTTCCGCCTCTGGTGACAAGTTTCTTGTCGCACTGGATCTGGCCTCGGAAGGCAAGAACGACGAAGCGCTGACCACGCTCGACGATCTGGAAAAGACCGGCTACGGCTCCTATCCAGTGCTGGCGCGTCTTCGCGCCGCATCGGTTATCGCGGACAAGGGCGATGCCGCCGGTGCCGTGAAGGCGTTCGACGATGTTGCTGCTGATAACGCCGTGCCTGTACCACTCCGCGATGTCGCTCGCCTTCGCGCCGGCTATCTGTTGGTCGACAACGGTTCCTACGACGACGTCGCCAAGCGTGTCGAGACGCTTTCCGCAGATGGCAATCCGATGCGTTCAAGTGCACGGGAAGCGTTGGGTCTGGCTGCCTGGAAGGCTGAACGTTTCGATGATGCGGTCAAACTGTTCCAGCAGATTGCCAATGACAGCCTGGCTCCGGCCAATATCCGCCAGCGTTCCAATACGATGCTCGATCTGATGCGCAGCGCAGGCGTCAACGTGCCTGACGCGCAAAGCACATAATAAAACAAGCGCATCCCGAAAAGTGCGAAGCGGTTTTCGGATAAGATGCGCGAAGAAATAAATCGATAGAGCGGCTCCACGTTTCGGTTGAAAGCGGAACCGCTCTGGTTTCTGGAGTCATCTTCTCCCATGGGTTTCACAGTCGCCATCGTCGGGCGTCCCAATGTCGGCAAGTCCACGCTGTTCAATCGCCTCGTCGGCCGCAAGCTGGCGCTGGTTGATGACCTGCCGGGCGTCACACGCGACCGGCGCATCCACGATGCCAAGCTCTACGATCTGAAGTTTCAGGTCATCGACACGGCAGGTCTCGAAGAGGCTGCCAATGACAGCCTGGAAGCGCGCATGCGTGCCCAGACCGAGGCTGCCATTCAGGAAGCCGATGTGATCTTGTTCGTCGTTGACGCCAAGAACGGCCTGACACCGACTGACAGCACCTTTGCTGAAGTTGTACGCCGTTCCGGCAAGCCGGTCGTGCTGGTCGCCAACAAAGCGGAAGCGCGCGGCGCGCAGTCAGGTATGTATGACGCTTTCCAGCTTGGCCTTGGCGAACCTTGCCCGATCTCAGCCGAACACGGTCAGGGCATGCCCGACCTGCGTGACGCCATTGTCGAGCTTTTGGGCGAAGATCGCGTCTTCGCCGACGAGAAGGAAGAGGATGTCGCCGACGAGGTTTTCGCGCCGAAGGCTGTCGGTGAACTGATCGGCGACGACATCGAAGACCCGGATGAAGAAGAAATCCTGGCCTATGATGCGACCAAACCGCTGCGGATCGCCATTGTCGGCCGACCCAACGCTGGCAAGTCGACGCTTATCAATACGATGCTGGGTGAAGACCGTCTGCTGACCGGGCCGGAAGCAGGCATCACACGTGACTCGATCTCGGTGGACTGGGAATGGCGTGGCCGCAAGATCAAGCTGTTCGACACGGCCGGTTTGCGCCGCAAGTCGCGGGTGCAGGAAAAGCTTGAGAAACTGTCGGTTGCCGATGGCCTGCGTGCGATCCGTTTTGCGGAAGTCGTCATTATTGTGCTTGATGCGACGATCCCGTTTGAAAAGCAGGACCTGCAGATTGCCGATCTCATCATCCGTGAAGGTCGGGCACCGATCATCGCATTCAACAAATGGGATCTGATTGAGGACCGCCAGATGGTTCTGGCCGATCTTTACGAAAAGACGGCCCGCCTGCTGCCTCAGGTGCGTGGGCTTCGCGCCGTGCCGATTTCCGGCGAGCGCGGCCAAGGTATCGACAAGCTCATGGAGAATGTCGTCAAGACCCACGAAATCTGGAACCGTCGTGTTTCGACTGGACGTCTCAATCGCTGGCTGGCTGGCGTCATAGCGCACCAGCCGCCACCGGCAGTTTCTGGCCGTCGCCTGAAGGTGAAGTATATGACACAGGTGAAGACCCGTCCGCCGGGGTTCGTCGTGTCCTGCTCGCGTCCGGACGCTATGCCGCAATCCTACGTGCGCTATCTCATCAACGGTCTGCGTGAAACTTTCGATATGCCGGGCGTGCCGATCCGGCTTTCATTACGCACCTCGGATAATCCGTTCGCAGGCCGCGCGAAGAAAAAGAAATAAACGCCAGACAGAGAAAAAGCCCTGAGCAATCAGGGCTTTCCTTTTTGAAGTGATGAGACAGCATCACGCCTTCGGCAGTACAAATTCGACACGCCGGTTCTGCGCCCGCCCGTCCGGATTGTCTTTGCCCTTGATTTCGTTGGGCGCGACAGGTTCGCTTTCGCCACGTCCTTCCGGCTTCAGCCGTGCCGATGGAACACTATTGCTTACAAGAAACTTGATGACCGCATCGGCACGGTTTTTTGACAGTTTATCGTTGTAGCTGTCGGACCCTTTGGAATCCGTATGGCCCACCACACGTACGGCTGAATCCGGCATGCTTTCCAATATTACGGCAATATCGGTCAGCGTTGCCTTGGCTTTGCCGGTCAGGTTGGCGCTGTCGAAATCGAACAGAATATCGCTCGTCACGGAAAGGACGATGCTGTCATCGGTTTCCCGCATAGTGATGTTGCCGCTCTTCTCGACAATCTCCTGTGCTGCACCGGACAGGCCACGTGCCTTGCCATCGGTGCTGCCCGATGCTGAAACCAGATCGCGGATTTCAGGCACAAGGTCGCGAATATAAGCGCTGTTGTCGGTGCTTGTATTCTGTGCTGCCGCAATGGACGGCAGGCAGAGCACGGCAAGCCCGAAAGCGATGCAGCCTTTGATCTGATTGGTCATGGCCAGCCCCCTATTCGGCGGGAACGGCGAACGGTCCGAGCGGCTCGACCCCCTTGATATAAAGCGTCACTTTTTGGCCTTTCGGTGGAGCGGGAAAGACGCCATGCCAGACGCCGACGACATGGCCGGTGCCGAACAGGGAAACCGATGCCGGAGTAAGCGGCTTGCCTTCGGAGTCTTTCAGCAGAAGATATTTCTTGTCGCCTGCGAGAAGATAGTAGTCATTCTCGTAGTCCTCGTCCGACAGAGAGCTGTAAAGCGTCGTCGAAACGCTCCCGTTTTCCTTGGCATTGATGAAGCGGACCTTGACGGTCAGCTTGTCGCCATCTGCCACGACGCCGCTCACCTCTGCGGTGGCCTGACCGCTGCTGTGATAGCCGGTTGCTATGGGCTGGCCGGCAGCCTCCTGAGCACTGGCCGTATGGGGAAGAGCACTGGCCGACAGCAAGATAGTGGCAAGAACCGTACGTGAGAGAAACGCCATGTGTATCGCTTTCATTTGTTGGATAACCTTGGGCATAGCGAAGCCAGACGGAAAATATCTGGCGTTACGTGAAGGCGGTGAAAACAAATAAGCGGAGCAGTTCAGGGGATGTGAGTGAAGACGAACCACTCCAGTTGCGGCGCAGAAACCTAACAGGCGGAAGAAAGAGGTCATGTAAACTTTAAAAACACGCATTAACATTTGCGCGACCTGAAAATTTTCTCATTTGGACCGCGCGATCGAGATAGTGATCGCAACAAGTGTTTAAATCGGCACTTTCGGGTTGAGCTTGGCCCCCGTGACTGCTAATTCGCCCGCTCTCCGGTTTTCTCCAAGAAAGGTGTGATGATGACGAAGGCTGACCAGAGCCGTTTTAACGGCGTGACATTGGGCATCGACTTCGGCACCACCAACACCGTTCTGTCTGTGGCGGCACTCGATGGAACCACCGTAGTTCTGAGTGTGCCGAAGGATGGCCTCGAGATTACCGGCTATCGCTCGATCCTCTGCTTCTGGCAGGATCGCGAAACCGGCGAGCGCACCGTTGAAAGCGGACCTTGGGCGATGGACGCATTCGTCAACGCGCCGCATTCGACGCGTATGCTGCAATCGTTCAAGACATTCGCAGCATCGAAATCCTTCACCGATACACCGGTTTTCGGCAAGCGGTTTAAGTTCGAGGATATTCTGACAACTTTCCTCCAAACGGTCGCCGCGCGGCTGGGCGACCGGCTGCCGCCAAAAGGCAATCGCGTGGTCATCGGCAGGCCTGTGATCTTTGCGGGCGCTTCACCGGATGAAGCGCTGGCCATGCAGCGCTATGAAAAGGCATTCCGGACGTTCGGTTTCACCGATATTCACTACGTCTATGAGCCGGTTGCTGCAGCTTATTTCTATGCACAGGAACTGAAAGCTGCATCCACTGTTCTGGTGGCCGACTTTGGCGGCGGTACGAGTGACTTTTCCATCGTGCGCTTCGAGGTGGGCAAGAATGGCCTCAGCTTCACGCCGCTCAGCCAGACGGGTCTTGGCATTGCAGGCGATACGTTCGACTATCGCATCATCGACAATGCCGTTTCGCCGCTGCTTGGAAAGGGCACTGAATACCAGTCATTCGGCAAAAGGCTGACCATCCCGAACCATTATTATGCAAATTTTGCGCGCTGGAACACGCTGTTTCTGATGAACTCTCCGGCGACCATTCGCGATCTGGATGAACTGGCCCGGCAAGCGGTCGATCCTAAGCCACTCGAACATTTCATCAATCTGATCGAGAACGATTACGGCTATGAAATCTATCGTGCCGTTTCGGACCTGAAGGTGCGCCTTTCCTCGCAGCGTATGTCGGAATTGCACTTCAAGGCCGACGGCTTCGAAATCCGTTCCGATATCACTCGAAACGATTTCGAAAACTGGATCGCGGACGATGTGCGCCAGATCGAACAGTCGGTGCAGCAGGCGGTGGATAAAGCGGAGCTGGAAACGTCGTGTATCGACCGTGTTTTCCTCACTGGCGGCACGTCTTTCGTGCCGGTCATCCGCACCGTGTTTGAAAACCGCTTCCCCGATGCCGTGGTGACCAGCTCGAACCAGTTCGATTCCATCGCCAACGGTCTCGCATTGATCGGACAAAGCGCAGATATCGAACGCTGGTCTGTGAAGAGCTAGAGGCAGTCCGGATGGTTAGCGATCGGCGACAGGCCGTCAGGGCAGAATTTCAATCGGCGTTCCGTTCGGTACTTTTGCCCATATATCGCGCATTTCTGCGTCGGTGACAGCAATACAGCCATCGGTCCAGTCCCAAAGCCGATGTGCGGATGCCAGCCAGCCCCAGCCATTCGGCAGGCCATGTATCATGATATTGCCGCCCGGCGCATGACCGGCTGCAGCGGCCGCCTGTTTGTCGTTTTCGTTGGGATAGGAAATGTGCAGGCTCAGATGAGCCATTGAACGCGGATTGCGCCAGTCTATAATATAACGGCCTTCTGGAGTCTTTTCATCGCCTTCGCGCTGTTTGTGACCACCATCTCCATTGCTCCCGAGCGATATACGATAAGTGCCGATTGTCTTGCCTTCGCGCAACAGGGTCATCTGTCGGTTGGCCTTTTCAACCCTGATCGTGTCGGCTTGTTGTTCAGACGGTGCGGCAAGCGGAGGCTTGGCCAAGCTTATCCTGGCCAAGACTTTCGTATAGCCGAATAATGCAATAGTGATGAGCACTATGGCGAAGAGGGTTTTCTTGATCATGGGGCTCGCTTCGAACAGATCGTTATCGCCCGCTTTTCACAGATGATTGGGGCCGTCACAAGTCGACAATAGCCTGTGAAGTCATCGCTTCAACTTAAGGAGCGGTTGCCGTATCGGCAAAGCAGGCGGCAATTTGCTTGTTGGCACCGAGCTTTCTCGCCCATTTGATCAGATCGGGTATCTCGCTTCTTTCAGCCATCCCGCCCCAGACGTCCTTCAGTTTCGGCTGCTTGCTGGAATGGTCGAAAAAGAAATAGCCAGGATCAGCCACCGGAACATCCGCATAGACGACGGACCAGTTGCCATATTGCATGAAGCTCTCAATGCTAATGGAAGCCGGTTTGACTTTCTTGCCGAGACTTTGCGCGATGAGAGACCTGTAGTCGGATTTCTGCTGGATGGTCAGCGTTGTCGTCACGCCATCGCAGGCAGATTTGGCAAAGGCGTTCCCTGTCGGGAGAGCCATCGCAACAGCAAGCAGAAGTGCCGCACGGGCAGACGAAAAGCGTGTGTTCATCATTCCCCTCAGAAAAATATCCATTTCATTTCAGCAGCATAACCAATCTGCAGGCGATGCATAGGAGATTTTGACATGTTCATTGCCGATACTGGGTGGCGCCGATAAGGTTCGACCGTGAAAATAGCAAGGAGTCGGTCGTTCCATGCCAAGTGATACCAAAGCCAGTCGTTTTAGTGATAATCTTCGTCAGGGTGCCGAACCGTTCTGGTCGCACGCCGTTGGCCATCGCCTCGTGAGCGAAATCTATACGGGCACGGTCGCGCCTGATGTCATGACGCGCTATCTGGTGCAGGACCATCGGTTTATCGACTGCTTTCTTTCACTGCTGGGCGGAACGCTCGTCAATTGCGACAGGATGGAAGCCAAGCTGACATTGGGCCGTTTCATCGGTATGATCAGCAGCGATGAGAACTCCTATTTCGAACGCGCCTTTGCGAAACTCGCAGTCGCTGAAGCCGAGCGTTTCGATGCGCCCGATACAGCGCCGACCGCTGCATTCAAGGACCTGATGCTGGAGGCTGCGCGATCCGGCTCCTATTCGATCTGCCTGTCGGTGCTGACCGTTGCCGAATGGCTTTATCTCGACTGGGCTGAAAAAGCGCCAAAGCCTCTGCCCGACGATTTTATTTTCGCGGAATGGATCGTGTTGCACGACAATCCATACTTCGTGGAATTTGTCGGTTTCCTGCGCTCGGAACTCGACCGGGTCGGCCCGGCAGCGGCAGAACAATGCCAGCAGTTCTTCAGGCGAGCGGTTGAACTGGAAAAGGCATTCTTCGATGCCGCCTATGAGAGCCAGAACTGATAATTATAGAACTGATCAGTTACTGGCGGCGGGGAAGGGGCAGTTGCTGTCGCCTTCCCCGCATTTGAGATACTTCTTGAGATCGTTGACGCGCTCTGCCGTCAGGTCGGACAGGCAGATCGAATAGGCCATGCCGGAAATGCTGCCGCCGCCAATTGTCTGCATGTCGCATTCGGCGTCGCGAAAGGCAATCCATGTTCGTTGCGACTGAACCAGCTTTTTCTTCAAGTCCGCATTGTCGGCGCGACGCTGCAAGGTCTTGAATATCTTGTTCAACTCAGCATCCGATTTCTTGTAGGCATTGCCATAACATTCATTGAGCGCGGACTGCGAACTGGCGTTCTGGCAGTCGTCGGCCTGCGCTGTGGCAATGACTGCAAAAGAACTGAAAGCCACCCCGATAACCCCGATTTTCAAACCCCACATAAAATTCCTCCCCAAAACTTTGACGATACTGTCTTCATCACAAATAGAACGGTTTTCATTAAAGAAAAGATGGCACCGATAGCATTTCATCGTTAAATAAAATTGAAGTGTTTGGAGCGCTCTATTGTATTTGTTTTCCCACGCATCTTTGTCCGTTCGAGGCAGGATCAGAAATCAGTCCAGCGGACTGACTTCTCTGTGATCGCGTTTCACACTTTTCGGGACGTGCTTTAATCTTCAAAGCGGCTCGACCTATCGCGGTCACCGTCATAACCCTTCATGTCCGGGAACGGCGGCAGCCAGGCTTCGCGGCGGGTGGTCCAGAGTTCATAGGTTGGCTTGAACCGGTCAGGTGCGTCGAGTGAACCGAGATTAACTTCGATTTCATCTGCGCTGCACCCGAAAACAGGCGACCCGCAATGGGGACAGAAAAATCGTCCCGCATAGTTGCTGGTTTCCCCTTCAACTGTAACAGCAGCTTCAGGAAATATCGCCGAAGCGTGAAACAGCGCTCCATGATGCTTGCGACAATCGAGGCAATGGCAGATGCCGACCCGATATGGCCGTCCCGTTGCTTCAAAACGGACATTGCCGCACAGGCATCCGCCCGTGACCTTATCCATGTCACACCTCACTTTGCCTAGCTATCCGGCCTTCGCCAAGCCGAATGAGCTTAAACCCTGCATTAACCATATTCGTTCATGGTTAACGCGCTGCTGATAATGACTGTATTTGCCAAAGCTGCAAGCGTGCCCTCCACCCATTGGGCAAGGTTAATACTCCGTTATCACCGCGTCAGTTTAGTCAGTGTAAGTGGAGTGTGCGGTGCGTCTTGTATCTTTACGAGCGCTGTTTGGTCAAAGGAAGGCCGTTGCTGAACCGGTGTGGCATTACCCTGTCACGGGCTATTGCCCGGAAGAGGGACGCTATTACGCCGTAAGGGCAAAGCCACGTCAGACAGTTCATAAACCGCACCGTCTGGTGCCGCTGGTTCTGGCGGCCATGACATATCTCTTCAATTCCAATGCGATTGCCTTTCAGGACATGGCAAGCCTTGTGCCGTCGGCGGATCTGGGGTCACATCGCTGGACCGCCTTCGTCGCCAAGGCGCCGGTCGGCTCCGTCCATCAGGCAGAAATGCCGTTCGTGGATGCAACGACGGTGACGGGCAGCATCGCGACCAATGGTATAGAAGTGCCGGGTATTGGTCGTGTTGCACTTTCAGGCGGACGCAAGACAGCTAAGCTCGGCCCTGACGATCCGAACCCGGATGAAAACCGTATCAATCGCTCCGACAAGACGGGCCGTCTCGTCTCGGTGAAGCCCAAGGCGCCCGCCAAGGCCTTCACTGCCGGTAGCATGTTTGACAAGATCAGCATGATCACGCGTCCGCCGGAAAAGACGGACGCGAAAATGGCCTTTTCCAACAAGCTGGAAGGCAAGGAAGTTGCCATCACCATGGCGTTCCATGCGGTCAAGCCGCCGAAGCCGCGCTCCGAAATGCCAACCCAACTTGCCAAGCTCATTACCAATGACCAGCCGGATGCACTGGCCCTTGGTTATGCGCCTGCGACGCCGGACTATGGCAAGACATCGCCGTTCGAAAGCATTTTGAAGCCTCAGCCGGACGAAGGTCGCTTCGTGCCACCGATCGGTGAGAAAGACCACGAATGGGCGGCTACGCCACTGCCGCCTTCCGCTTTCAGCAAAGGCGAACAGAAGTGCCTCGCAGAAGCTGTCTATTATGAAGCCCGCGGTGAGACCGTGAAGGGACAGGTTGCCGTCGCCCAAGTCGTCCTCAACCGCGTGCGCAACCCGGCCTATCCCGGATCGATCTGCGGTGTGGTCTACCAGAATCGCGACTGGCTCAATGCCTGCCAGTTTTCCTTTGCCTGCGACGGCCAGAAGCACCGTGTGACCGAAATGCCGCAGTGGCGCATGGCGCAACAGGTGGCGAAGACAGTCTCCGCTGGTCAGATATGGCTGCCGGAAGTCGGTTCGGCCACCCATTATCATGCAACCTATGTTCGCCCGTTCTGGGCTCCGACCATGAAGAAGGTCGCCAAGATCGGTCTCCACATTTTCTATCGCACCTACGGCGGGGGATGGAGCTGATCGCTTCCTCTAGCGGCAATAGCGGGATCGACCGATTTCAAGTCACGTTTTTGTTAGCGGACTAAAAGGTCGAACAGGCGCATAAGGCCGACTTTCCTCCTGACTTGGAAGCGGCATGATCATCCGAAATCGATTCCGTTTTTTTAGCCAATAATGTGGCCAATCTGATCCTTTGGTCGGAAAATGAGTCGCACTAATATCTAAGTAATTGACATTGCTTGATAAAAAACCTTTTGGAGCAATGCCTCCACCGCCTTGACTAGCGGGCGGCGTGTCAATATGTTGCGCGCAACTTGGAAATGGGATTGAAATCCTCGTATTTCTTGAAAAAGGGAGCTGCCAATGGCGCGCGGGACTGAACCCGGAAAGCCATCCGGTGCGATCAAGAATGCGAAGAACGAACCCGGTTCCGGGGAGCTGGATCAGCGTTTGAACCGCCTGGAGGCCGAACTGGCCAGGAAGGGTGTGCTCAAGCAGCCAGCTTCCGAGGAGGAGCGATCGGCGACTGCAAGCTCGGTCGCGCAGGCCATGAAGATTTCCAGCGAGTTTATCGCAGGGGTTCTGGTCGGTGCGCTGATTGGCTGGTTCATTGATCGTGTCGCCGGTACATCGCCCTGGGGATTGATCGTATTTCTCCTTCTGGGCTTCGGTGCGGGCGTCCTCAACGTGCTTCGTTCCGCTGGATATGTTGCCGAACAGGCTAACATTAAATCTAGCGCGGAAAAGAACGACAAGAAATAGGACTTGACGGGCTTCACGGTAAAGTTCGTTCAAGTGTAAGTGAACAAGCGGGCCCTCTGGTCCGAGACTGAAACGCCTTCGGGCAGGCCAAATTGCCTTCGGGCAGGGAAGACAGACGAGGTTAAGGTGGCGAACGATCCGATCCATCAGTTCCAGGTTTCCCGGTGGATTCCCATCGATGTAGGCGGTGTGGACCTTTCGTTCACGAATGTTTCGGCCTTCATGGTCGCAACCGTCGTGGTCGCTTCGGGCTTCCTTTATCTGACGTCTTCGGGCCGCGGCCTGATCCCGACCCGTTTTCAGTCGGTGTCAGAAATGGCCTACGAATTCGTGGCCACCAGTTTGCGGGATTCAGCAGGGTCGAAGGGCATGAAGTTCTTTCCCTTCGTCTTCTCGCTCTTCATGTTCGTGCTGGTCGCAAACTTCCTCGGTCTCTTCCCGTATTTCTATACGGTTACGAGCCAGATTATCGTGACCTTCGCGCTTGCCGTTCTGGTCATCGGTACGGTCATTATCTACGGTTTCTTCAAGCACGGATTGGGCTTCCTCAAGCTGTTCGTGCCGAGCGGAGTTCCCGGCATCATTGTGCCACTGGTTGTCGCCATTGAAATCATCTCGTTCCTGTCGCGTCCGATCAGCCTCTCGGTTCGTCTCTTTGCGAACATGCTTGCTGGCCACATCACACTGAAGGTTTTTGCGGGCTTCGTCGTTTCGCTGGCTGCACTTGGCCCGATCGGCATCGGCGGCGCTGTTCTGCCGCTGATCATGACAGTCGCGATCACCGCACTCGAATTCCTCGTAGCCTTCCTGCAGGCCTACGTGTTTACCGTTCTCACCTGCATGTACATCAACGACGCAGTACATCCGGGACACTGAGTTCAAGCCGGCGGGCGACCGCCAGAACTGAAATCCGCGCTTATATTCAATCCAGAAGGAGCTTAACATGGAAGCGGAAGCAGCAAAGTACATCGGCGCCGGTCTCGCCTGTTTCGGTATGGCCGGTACGGCTCTCGGCCTCGGCAATATCTTTGGCCAATACCTCTCCGGCGCTCTGCGCAACCCGTCCGCTGCTGACAGCCAGTTCGGCCGTCTGGTGTTCGGTTTCGCCGTTACGGAAGCTCTGGGCATCTTTTCGCTGCTCATCGCGCTTCTGCTCCTCTTCGCCGTCTAATCAACGGTTGCAAGGAACTGGCTGGCCGCGATCTGTATCTTGAAATGCAGCGCGGCTGGCCTTTGCATATGACGTCTGAGTAGGGCATGATTCTTCTCCATCTGGATCAGATCGTGCTGGATTAAAGGGGAAATCTGGATGTTCGTGTCCACGGCGTTTGCCCAAACCGCCACAGAATCGCAACCGGCACCTGCTGCTGGTGAGCACGGCGCAGCCGATGCTGTGCACACCGAAACCGGGGTCGCCAACGATGCCGGACACGGCAGCGGCGTATTCCCGCCGTTTGATTCCACCCACTATGCATCGCAGATCCTTTGGCTCGCGATCACCTTCGGGCTTTTCTATCTGTTCATGTCGCGCGTGGTTCTGCCGCGCATCGGCGGCGTGATCGAAACCCGTCGCGACCGTATCGCTCAGGATCTCGAGCAGGCAGCCCGCCTCAAGCAGGATGCCGACAACGCTATCGCTGCTTACGAGCAGGAACTGACCCAGGCCCGCACCAAGGCTGCTTCGATTGCCGAAGCTGCTCGTGAAAAGGGCAAGGGCGAAGCCGACGCAGAACGCGTTGCGGCCGAAGCTACGCTGGAAGGCAAGCTCAAGGAAGCCGAAGAACGTATCGCCGCGATCAAGGCCAAGGCCATGAACGATGTTGGCAACATTGCCGAGGAAACCACGGCAGAGATCGTCGAGCAGCTTCTGGGCACCAAGGCCGACAAGGCTTCAGTAACAGCAGCCGTCAAGGCTTCGAACGCCTGAGGAGAGGACAATGGACGCTACATTCTGGGCACTGATTGGCCTCATTATCTTCCTGGCAATCCTGGCTTACCTGAAGGTTCCGGGCATGGTTGGTCGTTCGCTCGATGAGCGGGCCGACCGCATCAAGAACGAACTGGAAGAAGCCCGCACGCTTCGCGAAGAAGCCCAGCAGCTACTGGCCGAATATCATCGCAAACGCAAGGAAGCCGAAAAGGAAGCAGGCGACATCGTTGCTGCCGCCGAGCGTGAAGCCAAAGCACTTCTCGAAGACGCCAAGCGCGCGACGGAAGAGTATGTTGCACGCCGCAACAAGCTTGCCGAGCAGAAGATCGCAACGGCTGAAGTCGATGCCATCAACGCAGTTCGCGCTTCGGCGGTTGATCTGGCGGTTGCTGCAGCCGGTAAGATCGTTGCCAACAAGGTCGACACGAAGGTCGCAGGCAACCTGTTCAAGGACGCTCTGTCACAGGTCAAGTCGAACCTGAACTAATAACGGCCTATATAGTTTTCTAGAAAACGCCGCCTCGAAAGGGCGGCGTTTTTGTTTTTCGGTTGGCCTGCTTATTGGAGCCTTGCTAGTCCCGGTCTCTCTCGGACAGATGTGCGAGAGGCAGCTCTCCTTGTGACTTGACCGTCTGGATGGCGAAGTTGCTCCGAATATCGATTACGCCGGGAAGCCGTAACAGCGTGCCTGATAGAAAGCGTTCATAGGCTGCCAGATCGGCCACTACGACCTGCAACAGGAAATCGGATTCTCCAGACACAAGATGGCATGATAAGACCTCCGGCAGATTTTGCACGGAGGTGCGAAACGCCGTCGCGGTTTCTTCGTGATGACGCTCCACCCGGATACCAACAAATACAGTCAGTCCAAGGCCGACCGCGTTTCGATCCAGCGCCGCGTGATAGCCTTGAATAGCGCCTGCATTTTCGAGCATCTTGACGCGCCGCAGGCAAGGGGAAGGCGACAGGCCGATTTTTTCTGCCAGTTGCACATTGGAGAGCCGCGCATCTTCCTGGAGTGCCGTCAATATCTTGCGGTCGATAGTGTCTAGTTTCAATTTTGGCATGATCCGACAATCAGAGTTGTTAAGTTAGCAGAATATATCACAAAGCCGTAATATTATGCCATAAATCGCAAGGACATGCGCATCCATCTCCGCATAGTTTCGACATCGCAGCTGCTTCACATAGTGGACTGGCTGACATCCTCTTTTGTGGACGATATCGATGAGCGAGATGTGGTTATACGCAGGCGCACTGGCTGCTGCATTTCTTATTCCGGGTCCGGACATGCTTCTGCTCCTCCAGACTGGTGCGGCACAGGGGAGGGCGCACGCGCTGGCGGCTGCCTCGGGTCTCGCAATCGCACGCGCTTGTCACGTTGCACTTGCCGCACTTGGTCTGGCTGCGCTTTTGCATGCCTTCCCTGTTGCGTTTCAGTTCGTCCGGATCATTGGTGCTTGCTATCTTGTCTGGCTTGCCATCGGCATTTTGCGCCACCCCTTGCCTGCAGTAGATGCAGTTGGCGGCATGCGTGAGCGGCGGTCCTATCTGGCGTCGGCCCGGAAAGGCCTTTTCACCAATCTGCTCAACCCGAAAGCGCTGCTTTTCTGTTCAGTATTGCTGCCGCAGTTTGTTCACCCCGAGAATGGCAGCATTACGCTCCAGTTCGCGTTGCTGGGGGCAGTGATGACGATTGTGGGATTGTTGTTCGACACGATCTACGCCTTTACAGGTTCGTCGCTTGGAAACCTGTTCAAACGTTATCCGGCAATACAGTCTGTCCAGCGCTGGGGTTTTGCAGCACTGCTTTTTGGCTTCGCCGCCAGGCTGGCTGCGGTTTAGGGTTTAAATGCTGTAGCGGCCTTTGATGGGCGCGAAGGTGTAGCGGTGGATACCAGGAACGGGGCCAGCCGTTTCAATGGCAGCGCGATGTTTCACGGTCGCGTAGCCCGCATGGATTTCCAATCCATAGGGCGGATGTGCCGCGCCAGCACGAATCATCATACAATCACGCGTCACCTTGGCCACGATGGAGGCAGCAGCGATCGAGATAGAGCGCTGATCGCCTTTGACGAGAGCCGATCCAGGGCAGGGCAGCCCCGCCGGAACATCGCGCCCGTCGATCAGCGCATGGCATGGCTGCAAAGTCAGGCCGACAGATGCGCGACGCATGGCTTCGAGCGCGGCTTTCCTGATATCGCTTCCGTCAATGCTGCGCGCGCTGAGGCTTGCCACCGAAACGGTGATAGCTTTTTCCAGAATGATCTCGTAGAGCGCTGCCCGTTTTGCAGCCGTGAGACGCTTGGAATCATCCAGGCCGTCTGGAAGGTCATCGATATCAAGAACGACCGCAGCGGCAACCACGGGACCAGCCAAGGGGCCACGTCCGGCTTCATCTATACCGACGATGTGTTTCAGTCCGCGTGAAAGCAGTCTTTTCTCTTCGGAAAAGTCAGGCGCGAGTGGGATATCAAAGAGGAGCGGAGAATCAGAAGCCGAGCATTTCATTTGGCGGCTATGCTCGCATTGCTTCCGATTCTCCGCAAGGGCCCTGCTCGAGGATGGTGGCGTGAAAGCAGGTAGCCCTCCGTCCGACACGAAGTCAGACGGGAGTTGAGCTGTCGACTGATAGGGTATTCAGTTTGAAAGGCGACACCAGTCCAAGGTGAAGTTCGCCTTTTGGAGCCTCTATGTGTGCTTCTACTAAAATAGCGAAAGCTGTTTGCCTCCCTTTTCGACTGGCTCGAACAAATCGGTGCGCAACTGAAGGCGACGTGCATTGAAGCCTAGCTTGCGCGCGGTTATCTCGAAACGGCGTCCGATCTGCCAGGCGTAGGGGCCTGTGCCACGCATGCGCTTGCCCCATTCGGCGTCATAATCCTTGCCGTCGCGCATAGAACGCACCAGCGACATGACGTGACGGTAACGATCTGGATAATTGCGCAGCAGCCAGTCCTTGAACAACGGTGCTACTTCGAGCGGCAGGCGCAGCAAAACATAGCCTGCCTCGCGTGCACCTTGTGCATAAGAGGCGTCCAGAATGCGTTCGATCTCGTGATCGTTTATGCCCGGAATGACCGGGCCCATCATGATGGAGGCAGGAATGCCCGCATCGGCCAGTTTGCGGATGGCTTGAAGCCGCAGCGTCGGCGTAGAGGCGCGTGGTTCCATTGTACGGGACAGATGAGCATCGAGCGTCGTGACCGACAAGGCGACCTTGGCCAGCCCTTTCTCAGCCATGCGGCTCAAAATATCGATGTCACGGACAACCAGAGCAGATTTTGTCACGATGCCAACCGGATGATTGGCAGCCTCCAGCACTTCAAGAATTTCGCGCATGATACGCCATTTCTTCTCGACCGGCTGATAAGGATCAGTGTTGGTGCCGATAGCGATGGTTTTCGGCTGATAACTGGGCTTGGCCAGCTCGCGTTCCAGAAGGCGCGCGGCATCCGGTTTCGCAAACAGGCGGGATTCGAAGTCGAGACCAGCAGAAAGCCCCATATAGCTATGGGTTGGTCGGGCAAAGCAATAGATGCAGCCATGCTCGCAACCGCGATATGGATTGATCGAGCGGTCGAAATTGATGTCAGGTGAATCATTGCGGGTGATGATCGTGCGCGGTTTTTCGATCTGCACATCGGTCTTGAACGGCGGTAGTTCCTCAAGCGTGGTCCAACCATCATCGAAATCATGCCGCGTTGTCGGTTCGAAGCGTCCGGTAGGGTTGATGCCCGCGCCGCGTCCGCGCCTGCGGGCGTGATCAATGCGCAGGCCTGCCTCACCGATCATCGCGTTGGCGTGATCCGCGCGCCCGTTACCGAAGGCAGCCCGGTCGGCCTGTTTGATGATATCTGCCTGCTGGATCACTTCCATCTTCGTCTCCCTGTGCAATCACGGCGAAAGCAAACCGGGAAACAGCACACCCTTTCAGGGCTAAGAACTGTTCTGTTGCGCGTGCCGTGCTGCCATGCGACTCTGTTTTGATGAATCTATTCCTATCCCAAGATTGAGAACAAAGCAAGAACATACGAGCAGCAGCTTCCCGTTCACGCGTTCTTGATATATGAAGCGCGCATGTTGTCTGTCGTCATTGAAACCCTGAATTCTGAAAGAGCGCTAGCCCACACGCTTTCGGCTTTGGTGCCTGCCGTCGTGGAGGGGCTGCTGCGTCGTGTTACCGTTATCGACCGGGGATCGTCAGATGAAACCGCTCTCGTCGCACTAGGTGCAGGCTGCGCCTTTTATGCTGAAACGGATATTGAGATTGCGCTCGATGAAATTCGAACGCAGTGGGTACTATTGCTGAAACCGGGCGCTATTCCGCAGGAGGGGTGGGAGGAAGTCCTCCGCCGTCACATGGATAATGATGGCGCCGCCGCGCGCTTTTCACTGCCGGAAGATGGCGGTTTCGGTTTGGTTCGGAAAATCGTTGGCCGCAAAGCGACACTTGATGCCGGGCTCCTAGTCCGGTTGGACCTTGTAAAGCCGCTATTGCTCGACAGCGTGGCGTTTGATCAGCTTCCGCAACATTTACGGTCTGTCCGCCTCAAACACCCCATTCTGCCGCCCGACGAAGACTGACCAAAACAGAAAGGTGAAACCTGAAGCTTAGCCTTTTTCGGCATACATGCCGACCGGATTAGTTCTGGTGAGAGGAGGGCGAAGTATCGCCAACGCGATGAGCCGAACCATCCTGATGGACTGGAGCCTCTATCGAGGCAGGAGCCGCGTAGTCGAGAGCTTCTGGCTCTGCGTTGCGACCGGCGTACGGTCGTTCGCATAGAGATTGGCAGGTTCGCCGAGATGCGGGTTTTCAGCGAAAGCAGCACCGGCGCTAAGAGCGAGGGCAGCGGCAGCAACAACAATCTTTTTCATTTTCCTATCTCCGTGGAAGATGGAGCGGCGTTTGTTCGTCGTTCTGATGCAGCTGAAAAAGGCGGTTTTCTCAAAAAGAGCGAACAGTCTGTCCCAATGTATTGTCCAAGTGAACAATAGGGCATTTTCAGGCTTTTGGTTGGGAGAGCCGTTCAGAAATTATTTTGGAGAAGGGGCACTATAGGTCGAAATGACGAACCAGTCGGGTCTTTCGGCGGAAAGTTGCGCTGCTGCGCGCTCTGCAGCAGCCATATCTTCAAAGATCGCATAACAGGTCGCACCTGAACCGGACATCTGCGCATAAAGCGATCCGCTTGCGCGAAGCAGGTCAAGTTTGTCACCGATCTGGGGGGCAAGTTTTAGGGCTGGAGGCAGAAGGTCGTTGCGGGTCGTCTCCAGATAGGCGCAAAGGGGGGCAATATCTGCATGGGAGGCGAATTTCAGCGCTGGATGGTCGCGTTTGTCGAGTGCGCGAAAGACATCCGGCGTTGCAACAGCGGTTCCATCATTGACGAGGAGCATGGGCACGGCTGGCAATCCCGCAACCGGGGTCAGGCTTTCACCGATGCCACGTGCGGCTAATGGTGTGCCCTTCGATGCGCCATGCAGGCACATGGGCAGATCGGCGCCAAGGGTAAGCCCCATCGCGGCGAGTTGCTCGAAACCGAGACCAAGCCCCCACAACGCATCAAGTGCGAGCAGCGTTGCTGCGGCATCGCTCGATCCGCCGCCTATGCCCGACGCAATCGGCAGGTTCTTCTCCAGATGAATGGCGACGGGCGGCAAAGCCCTTTGTGCATGCTCGTGCAAGGCGTCGCGCGCCTTGAGAACCAGATTGCCGCCATCGAGCGGTATGCCCTTTGCAAAAGGACCGCTGACAGTGAAGCTGTCCTTTTCGGAGTGCTCGATACGGATGAGGTCGCCATAGCGCGCAAAGACCACCAGCATATCGAGTAGATGGTAGCCATCATCTCGACGCCCCGTCACATGCAGCGCGAGATTGATCTTGGCTGGGGCAAGACGCGTCACCACATGTGCGAACCCGGCATTTGCGGGCGTTTCGGTTGTCGTAGAATGGGTCATGTCTGCTAGGGAACCGGGACGCGAGAAAACATGGCGATCGCACCGCTTCGCCGGCAATTGTTCGTGGTGGAAAGGTCAGTCCTTCTTGACGTAATATTCGCCGGTTTTAGGGTCTTGCACGAGTGTTCCGTGAGCCCGGTTCTGCGCTTCCTTTTCTGCCTGACGCACACGCTGGGATACGCGCGAGGCTTCACGCTTGAACGAGCGGTAGCCGTACCAGGCGGCGGCGATGATCAGCAGCAGAAAAATGAGCTGGGGCATGGCCTCAAGTCCTTAAGGGTCGCATTTCGGATTGCCGGATCGCAAAAGTCGAAATGCGGGATGTTCATGAAGGGGCGGGAAGCGGCCCACCCCACTTTCAGACACCATATCATGGTGAAACGAAGGAATTCAAAGCTTTGGTTCGAAAATCGCTGCTGAATTTCGCCTTCGCTTTATTTTTATAGGCCATAGCGGCCCCAAAGTGCCTTTTCTTCGGCTATCGAAAGCAGCCCATCGCCGAGATGCGCGGCGACGGAAGCCGGTTCAAGATTACCGAGCGCCATATCAACGCCGGGCATCTTGCGCCCCAGAAGGCCGCGTTTCTGTTCCACGAGCTTGAGCTTGATCTTGTCGCCGTAGGTTTTGCGCAGGAAGCTGCGCATATCGCCCAGCCCGTCAATCAGGCCAAGCTGTTGCGCCTTGATGCCGGTCCAGAACAGTCCGGTAAACAGGTCCTTGTCCTCGGCAAGCTTTGTACCGCGCCGTTCCTTCACCATTTCGATGAAGGTTTCGTGGATTTCGAGCTGCAGTGATTTCAGCCGCTCGATATCGGCCTTCTTTTCCGGCTGGAACGGGTCAAGCGTCACCTTGTTGGAACCCGCCGTATAGACGCGGCGCTCAACACCGATCTTTTTCAGGAGTTCGGGGAAACCGAATGACGCTGACACGACGCCGATCGAACCGACGATGGATGACGGGTCGGCGATGATTTCATCACCAGCCAGCGCGATCATATAGCCACCCGAGGCGGCTACATCTTCGACGAAGATAAAAACCTTCTTCTGATGTTCGGCGGCAAGATCACGAATACGCCTATAGATCAGACGGGACTGAACCGGTGACCCGCCGGGCGAGTTGAGCGAAATGGCGACGGCGGGCGCTTCCTTGTCGGTGAACGCCTTTTCAAGAACAGTCGCAGTCGACGCCAATGAGAGCATCGGACGGAACGCAGAACCGCCGGACATGATGGCGCCATGCAGTCGCACGACAGGAATCTCGATGGAAACCGGGCGGAAGCGGCGTGGAACGAGGCGCGTCAATAAACCGGACAAGGCTAACTCCTGCTAACTGAAATCATTCAGCGGGAATGTAGGAAGCCATATGGGAAACACAAAGAAAACCGCCCGGAAATTTTGTTTTTCGGGCGGTGACGTCGTTTCTCTCAGACGTTTTTCGGCTTTGTGACCAGACGCAGCAGAATATAGCCGCAAATGGCCGACAGGCCCGAACCGGCCAGTACGCCAATCTTCGTTTCCGCTTGCATGAGTTCGGATGGGAAAGAGAGGAGGCCGATGAAGATGCTCATCGTAAAGCCGATCCCGCACAGGACCGCTACGCCGTAAAGCTGTATCCACGTAGCTCCAAGCGGCTTTTGCGCGAGACCCGTCTTGATCGCGAGCCAGGCCGCGCCGAAAACGCCAAGCTGCTTGCCGATGAAGAGGCCAAGCATAATGCCGAGAGTAAGTGTATCCCGCATCACCGAGGCATCGAGACCCGCAAACGATATGCCCGCATTGGCGAAACCGAAAATGGGCACGATGATGAAGGCAACAGGCCTGGCCAGCGCATGTTCCAGCACATGCAGCGGCGAGGTCATGTCGTCAGGCTTGCCAGGCGCTGCCTTCAGCGGAATCATCAGCGCCGTCACCACGCCTGCAACCGTTGCATGAACGCCGGAATTCAGTACGAAGAACCAGAGGGCGGCTCCGCCGATCAGATAGGGCAGGAGCTTCATCACTCCCATCCGGTTCATGACGAACAGAACGATAGCGGCGGCGAAAGCTCCGCCCAGATAAGGCATGGAGATTTCAGCTGTATAGAAGATGGCGATGATGACGACGGCCGCGAGATCGTCCAAAATTGCGAGTGTCGCCAGAAAAACCTTGAGGCTCGAGGGAACCCGCGACCCCAAAAGTGACAGCACGCCGAGCGCGAAGGCAATGTCAGTAGCGGAGGGCACCGCCCAGCCGCGCACCTTGGCTGGGTCGTGCCAGTTGAACGCGGTGAAAATGATGGCCGGAAGAATGACGCCGCCCGCGGCGGCAATGCCGGGCAGCATACGGTTCGGCCAGCTTGCCAGTTGGCCGTCGAGAAATTCACGTTTGATCTCCAGCCCCACAAGAAGGAAGAACACGGCCATCAAGGCGTCGTTGATCCAGTGAGAAAGGCTGAGCGGCCCGATATAAAAGTGAAGCGCTTCAAAATAGGCCTGCGAGAAGGGAGAGTTCGCCACGATCAACGCAAGCGCTGCCGCCACCATGAGGCTTACACCCCCTGCAGATTCGCTATCCAGAAAGCGCCGCATGATCGATACGGGGCGGCTTTGATTTGGGCTATGGTTCATTGGTCCCGTTGCCTGTTCTTGTCGTTTTGCTGTTTGCGCTTTTTCGGAAAAGGGCGGCGGGGAGCCGCAGAACGAAAATTGCGGTTTTAGGAATATTGGCTCGAATATAGGGTTTCAACCAAAATCACCCGCTCGGACCGAAAACGATCCGCTCGTGTGAGTGGAACTTCTGAAATATTGCGATGTTATCCGATCCGGGAGGACACCGCGATGGTGCTCACAGCTATTTTCGCCCAGCTCAATTGCTCCGACCTCGAACGCAGCACGGAATGGTTCGCCACGATTTTCGATCGGAACCCCGATGCGCGACCAATGCCGGGACTGGCTGAGTGGCATCACGGTTCGAGTGCGGGCTTCCAGCTTTACCAGAACCCCGCTGAAGCAGGGCACGGCACCCTGACACTGATCGTCCGCGATGTGAGGGCCGAACATGCGCGTCTTTCGTTCGACGGGGTTCGTCCTGGCAATGTCGAGACCGCCGACTATAGGATGATTCTGAGGTTGCATGACCCGGACCGCAATCTGGTCGTGCTGACGCAACCGCGTTTCTAGATCAGAGCGTCGAGCCCGTTATTGATACCGTTGGCACGTGGCGTGAAACCATGTCCATTGGTGCCGTGGAGAACAAGCGCTGGCATCAGCGAAAGACCGGCGCGGCTCCCGCGTGTGCCTGTCACGACAATACGGATTGCCGCCGCTTCGGGGCGCGGCTGAACGGGGATGATCCTAAGCCCGCCAAACCGTCCCGACAGAGACTCAAGGATGGGGGAAATTGAGCCCGGTCGGGCAATAATGGCAATACCGCCGCCGGGCTTCACAATAGCTGCCGCAGTGCGCACCCATTGCTCGAACATACCTTCGGGCATGACATGCGCTTCCGCCTTCAACGGATCGGGTGTACTGCGATCGCGCGCTTCGTTGAAGGGCGGATTCATGATGGCGAAGTCGAAACTGTTGTCGACAAGCCCTGCGGCAATGCGTGCCTTGCCTCTCAGCGCGACGTCGGCTTCGATCACGCTGATACGGCCTGCCAGCGCGGCATTCAGCGGATGCGCAACACTTCTGCGGGCAAAGCCGGCCATGAAACCGGAACGTTCGACAAGAGTGATATTGGTGTCAGGGCAGCGCGAGGCAACAGCAAGCCCCGCAGCACCTGCACCGCTGCCAAGATCGGCAACGCGCCCGGCAAAGCCGCTTGGAACGGCGCTTGCCAGAATCATCGCATCCACACCGGAACGATGGCCTTTCAATGCGGGCTGGATGAGGTGAAACGCCCCACGATGAAACACATCAAGCGTTTCTCCAGCCTCATCTTCAGTTTCAAAACTTGCTTCCGAAGTCATCGATCGCGCAGTTCGTGTTCAATCTCGGCATCGATCAGAATCTGCCGTGCTTCCTCAAGCTGTTCTTCGCTGACCAGCAGGCGACGAGGCAATACGCCGAGAGAGCCTTCGATGATGCTCATATTAGTGTCGGCAATAAAATAGGCGATCCCGGCCTCTTTCATCAAGGCCTCGGCAAAGGACAGCAGAACGGAATCATTCGTACGGATAAGTTCGATCATTTGAACAGTTTGTAGCGAATGCACCGCATTGACAACAGCTTCCTTCAATGGTGAACAGGCGTTGGAATAGTAACGCTTTGAGGGCGCTTTGGGGGCAGTTGCGTCTTGAGCAATTCGGTCCGTTTCAATAATGTGGCCGGGCAGCTAGGAGAAATGGCATTGGGTGTGGTTCTGAATCTGGACGGTAAAAAGGAACAGGGAGGATCGGTTCAACCGCTTGTCGATCTGACAAAGGCCGACATGGCGCGGGTGAACGAGATGATCCTTTCCCGGGCCGGGTCCGATGTTGAAATGATACCGGAGGTCGCCAATCATCTGATTTCCTCCGGCGGCAAGCGCCTGCGTCCCATGATGACGCTCGCGGCGGCCCGCATGTTCGGTTACGAAGGCGATGGCCATGTGCGTCTCGCGACTGCTGTGGAATTTATGCACACTGCAACACTTCTGCATGACGATGTGGTTGATGAAAGCGATCTGCGTCGCGGAAAAAGCACGGCGCGCATGATCTGGGGCAATCAGGCCAGCGTTCTCGTCGGCGACTTCCTGCTCGGTCAGGCCTTCAAGATGATGGTCGATGTCGGTTCGCTGGACGCGCTCGACGTTCTG
Organism: Brucella cytisi; assembly: GCF_038433355.1. Classification (NCBI taxonomy): domain Bacteria; kingdom Pseudomonadati; phylum Pseudomonadota; class Alphaproteobacteria; order Hyphomicrobiales; family Brucellaceae; genus Brucella; species Brucella cytisi. The sequence continues at coordinate 127,890 of NZ_JBCAUP010000004.1, read as the reverse complement.
GCGACCTCGGCTTCGGTGATTGCGGAAGGCGAAGTAATGCAGCTTGCCGCTGCCAAGAACATGGAAACTACCGAAGACGAATATCTGGCGGTCATCAAAGCCAAGACTGCGGCGCTGTTCTCGGCAGCCGCTGAGGTCGGCCCGATCATCGCGGGCGCACAGCGTTCGGATCGTGCGGCACTACGCGATTACGGTCTCAATCTCGGTCTCGCTTTCCAGCTCGTTGACGATGCGCTCGATTATGGCGGCTCGGCAGCCGAACTCGGCAAGAATACCGGCGATGACTTCCGCGAAGGCAAGATCACGCTTCCGGTGATTCTGAGCTATCGCCGCGGCACCGACAATGAACGCGCTTTCTGGAAGCACGCGATCGAGGACGGTGCGAGCGATGACGCCTCGCTTGAAAAAGCCATCGGCCTGATGACGAAACACGGTGCGATTGCCGACACGGTACAGCGCGCGCGGCATTTTGGCGAAATTGCCCGCGATGCTCTGGCACCTCTGAAAGCGACGCCTCAGAAGGACGCGCTGATCGAAGTCATCGATTTCTGCATCAGCCGTGTGAACTGACCGACAACAGTTGCAAACTCCGGCCAGCATTTCTTGCGAGCCAGGAATACTCAGGAAAAGCATCCTATCACGGATGCTTTTCTTGCCCCGCCATCCCAAAAAGGCCATGCTTGGGGTGCCTTTTCCGGCAAAGAGACAGCGTGCCCGGCTTTGAGCCACTTGAGGGTTTGCTTGCCGGTATCTGTCACAGGGATTTGAGAAGAGGATAGGGCTTTATGCGGCAAGGATCGAAATACCGCCCGCTTTATGGATTGCTGCTCTCGCTTCTGGCGGGAATCGCGATCCCGACAAGCGGTGCTTTGGCCAAGGCGACAACCGATCCTGTACCGCCTCCTGTCCGCGCCGGTTCGTTCGCCGGGGCCTATCTTGCCGGACGTACTGCCGAATCCGACAATAATCTTGCCGCTGCCGTCGATTTCTATCGTCAGGCCATGGCATTTGATCCGGGCAATGCGCAGGTCAAACAGGATCTGCTGCTGGTTCTGCTGACCGAGGGCCGCTTCAAGGATGCCCTGCCTCTGGCGGAGGAACTGAAGAACGTCCCGGATATCGAGCGTTTTTCTCGCGTGGCGCTGGCCATCGACGCCATCGACCGCAAGCAATATCGCAAGGTCGAGCCGCTTTTGATGCTGTCGTTGCAATCCGATATGGATCGCCTTGCGACAGGCTTCATGAGCGCATGGGTGAAGGTCGGGCAGGGCAACCCCAAACAGGCGCTCGCCGACATCCAGAAAATGCAGGGACCGGAATGGTATGGTTTGTTCCGCACCTATAATTCTGCGCTCATAGCCGATCTCGCCGGCCAGAAGCAGGAGGCGCGTGATTTCTACCAGCAGGCTATCGACGACCGGCCGGGCGGAAGCTCTGCCCCCGACACTTATGAACGCATCGTGATGGCCTATGCCTCCTTCAAACTTCGTCAGGGCGACAAGAAAGGTGCGATCAAGACGTTGAACGATGCAGCCGAACTTCTGAACGGTCGCATGACGATCACAGAAATGCGTGAAAAGATCGAGGCTGGCGAGAAATATGGCCGCCTGATCAAAACCGCTCAGGAAGGTACTGCCGAAGCCCTCTACACGCTTGGCACTGCGATCAACCGCAGTGGCGCTGAAGCCTTTGCAAAGCTTTATCTGCAGATGTCACTGCCGCTGCGTCCGGGCAATGACGCAACGCTTTATCAGCTGGGCGATATTTCCGCCAAATTGCGCCAGCCGGAAAAGGCAATCGACTATTATGGCCGCGTGCCAGAGAAGTCGCCTTATCGCCGTGACGCGGAAATGCAGCGCGCGCTCAATCTGGCAGAAAACGACCAGTCTGCCGAGGCCGTCAAGCAGCTGAAAGTTCTGCTAGACCGCGACAAGACCGACATGCGCACTTATCTGGCCCTCGGTGGCGTCTATGCGCAGGACAAGAATTTTGCCGATGCAGCGAAAATTTATGATGCTGCTGTGGAGCAGATCAAAACACCGGAACGCAAGGACTGGCCAGTCTTCTACCAGCGCGGCATTGCCTATGAACGTCTGAAGCAATGGGACAAGGCCGAGCCCAATTTCCGCAAGGCGCTTGAGCTTTATCCCGACCAGCCGCAGGTGCTGAATTATCTCGGTTATTCCTGGGTCGACCGTGGTGATAATCTTGATGAAGCGCTGGGCATGATCAAGAAGGCGGTCGAGCTGCGCCCGCAGGACGGTTATATCGTCGACTCGCTGGGCTGGGCCTATTACATGCTGGGTCGGTATGATGAGGCGGTGGTTGAACTGGAAAAGGCGGTCAAGCTTCGCCCGGAAGACCCGACGATTAACGACCATATGGGCGATGCCTATTGGCGTGTCGGGCGCCTTCTGGAAGCGACGTTCCAGTGGAACCATGCCATTGCAGGCAAACCCGAGCCGGAAGATCTGGTGAAGATCGAGGCGAAGCTGAAGAAGGGACTGCCGGATATTCCGGGGCAATCTTCTGCTGAAGCTGCAAAGCCTGCCGTGAAAAAGCCGGATGGGCAGAAGCCGGGAGATCCCGCGCCATCGCCTGCTCCTGCCGCACCTTCCGATAAGGCTCCGGAAAAGCCTGCTACGGACTAACGAACTTCAGGCTGTCGGTTTCAAGATGGTGTGACACCGAAACTGGCAGCCTATGCTTGACCCTGCGTTACGGACAAATTAGACCGGGCCATCATTTCAATTACAAGGCCCGACCCCGTGTCCAGTACGTTGCCAGCACATATGCATCCCACCCGTTCCTTTCAGGGGCTGATCCTGACGCTCCATAACTATTGGGCGGAGCACGGCTGCGCTATCTTGCAGCCCTATGACATGGAAGTGGGCGCGGGTACGTTGCACCCGGCGACGACTTTGCGGGCGCTCGGACCGCGTCCGTGGAACGTGGCCTATGTTCAGCCCTCACGCCGCCCAAAAGATGGACGCTATGGTGAAAACCCGAACCGTCTCCAGCACTATTATCAGTATCAGGTTCTCCTGAAGCCAAGCCCACCCAATTTGCAAGAACTCTATCTTGGTTCACTTAAGGCAATCGGCATCGACATGAACCTGCATGATGTGCGCTTTGTCGAGGACGACTGGGAAAATCCGACGACGGGTTCGTGGGGCCTTGGCTGGGAATGCTGGTGCGACGGCATGGAAGTGTCGCAGTTCACCTATTTCCAACAGGTCTGCGGTATTGAATGCTCGCCGGTTTCCGGTGAACTGACCTACGGTCTCGAACGCCTCGCCATGTATGTGCAGGGCGTGGACAACGTCTACGACCTCAACTTCAACGGCCTCGAAGGCGACAAAAAGGTCACCTATGGCGACGTGTTCCTGCAGGCCGAGCAAGAATACTCCCGCTACAATTTCGAGATTGCTAACACCGAAATGCTACATCAGCACTTTATCGATGCCGAGCGTGAATGCGAAGCCGTTCTGAAAGCTGGCAGCATGGGCGAGACCTCCTTGCATAAGTGCGTTTTCCCGGCCTATGACCAGTGCATCAAGGCATCCCACGTGTTCAATCTGATGGATGCGCGCGGCGTGATCTCGGTTACCGAGCGTCAGAGCTATATTCTGCGCGTGCGCAATCTTGCGCGTCAGTGCGGCGAGGCATTCCTTTTGACGGATGCCGGTGGTTTCAATTTCAAGCGTGAGGGCGAGTAAAGAACATGCCTGATTTGTTGCTCGAACTCTTTTCCGAAGAAATTCCCGCTCGCATGCAGCGCAAGGCTGCCGGTGATCTGAAAAAGATGATTACCGATGGTCTGGTGGAGGCTGGCCTTACCTATGAAGCTGCGACCCCTTATTGGACGCCACGTCGTCTGACGCTTGATATTCGCGGTCTCACCGTGCGTTCCAAGGACGTGCATGAAGACATCAAGGGCCCATCGGTCACAGCACCGGAACAGGCCATTCAAGGATTTCTGCGCAAGGCCGGTCTGACGGATGTAGCCCAAGCCCATATCCACTCCGATCCGAAGAAGGGTGATTTCTACGTCGCCCATCTGACGAAGCCGGGCCGTGCAGCTGAAGAGATCGTTGCCGAATTGGTGCCGCAGACTATCCGCAATTTCCCATGGCCGAAATCCATGCGCTGGGGTGCTGCTTCCGCTAGGCCGGGTTCGCTTCGTTGGGTACGCCCGCTACAGTCGATCCTCTGCACCTTCGGTCCTGAAACCGAGGAAACCGTGGTTATCGATTTCGATGTCGATGGCATCAAGTCGGGCAATGTCACCTATGGCCATCGTTTCCTGAGCGACGGTCAGGCGATCAAGGTGCGCCGCTTCGAGGATTATGTCGAAAAGCTCGAAAAGGCTTTCGTGGTTCTAGATGCCGAGCGCCGCAAGGAAATCATTTCGCAGGATGCGCATAATCTCGCCTTCGCTTCCGGCCTTGAGCTGGTCGAAGACGATGGACTTCTGGAAGAAGTGTCCGGTCTGGTCGAATGGCCGGTGGTGCTGATGGGCGAGTTCGAGCAAGAATTCCTGGCCATTCCGCCGGAAGTCATTCGCCTCACTATCCGCGCCAATCAGAAGTGCTTCGTCACCCGCAAGCAGGGCGAAACCGAAGCGCTTTCCAACCGCTTCATTCTGGTGTCGAACATTGCGGCCCGCGATGGCGGCACGGAAATCGCCTATGGCAACGGCAAGGTCGTGCGCGCACGCCTGTCGGATGCGCTCTATTTCTGGCACACCGATCAGCATGATCTGCCCGACCTCGACAAGCTTGCCGCTTCGGCGGAAAAGTTCGGTCTTGAGCTGAAAAAGCCGCTCGATCAGCGCATGGCGCGTCTGGATGCACTGAATGTGACCTTCCATGCCAAGCTGGGCACGCAAGGCGCACGCATTGAACGCATTCGCGAACTGGCTGCGCAGATTGCGCCGCTGGTGGGTGCCGATCCGAAGCTTGCAGCCCGTGCCGCAGTTTTAGCCAAAGCCGATCTGACCACCGAAGTTGTCGGAGAGTTCCCCGAGCTTCAGGGCGCGATGGGTCGCAAATATGCGTTGCTTCAGGGCGAAGATGAAGCCGTCGCCGCTGCGATTGAAGAACACTACAAGCCGCAAGGTCCATCTGACTTTGTGCCAAAGAACCCTGTTTCGGTTGCCGTTGCGCTTGCCGACAAGCTCGACACGCTGGTCGGCTTCTGGGCGATCGACGAAAAGCCTACCGGTTCGAAGGACCCGTTTGCTCTGCGCCGTGCGGCACTGGGCGTGATCCGACTCCTGCTGTCGCAGGAATGGAAGTTCCCGCTGCTTCCGCTCTTCCGCTCGGCGTTTGCCGCGCTGAAAGAAGGTCAGGTCCAGCGCAAGCTGCGCGAATTTGAAGCCAAGCTTGCTGCGGAAAACTCCGGTGATGTTGACGGCGAACAGGACGTCGACAACGCATTGGCCAGCTATGAAAAGCAGGCTCGCGCCGAGGCGGAGGCATCGTCCGAGCCGTTGCTGGTCGATCTTTTGTCGTTCCTCCATGACCGTTTCAAGGTGCATCTGAAGGAAGAGGGCGCACGCTACGACGCCATCGATGCCGTGCTGACGCCGGATGCCGACAATCTGCTTCTGGTTGCGCGTCGACTGGAAGCGCTGATCGTCTTCATCAATGAAGAAGATGGCAAAAACCTTCTGGCCGGTGCCAAGCGCGCCGCCAATATTCTCGCTGCAGAAGAGAAGAAGGGTACGAAGGTTGCAGACAGCGTGAGCGCTTCTCTTCTTCGCGAAGCGGAAGAAAAGGCGCTGTTCGAAGCTGTCACTCTGGCTTCGCAAGATGCCGAGGCGGCAATTGCCCGTGAAGATTTCAACGGTGCGATGCTGGCACTCGCCAAGCTGCGCGGTCCCGTCGATACGTTCTTCGAAAAGGTGCTGGTGAACGACGAGGACGAGAATGTCCGCGCCAATCGTCTGGCATTGCTCGACCAGATTCGTGCGGCCACCGGCAAGGTGGCGGATTTCTCGAAAATCGCTGGCTGATTATTGGCAGTATGATAAAAAATATGGCGCCTGTGGGCGCCATTTTTGTTTATTTCAGACTTGGTCTCAGTTCGAGTGAACTGAGGTCGATCTCGCCCAATGCACTGGCCCAGGGATCGCCAACGACCCGTACCGGCTTGGCGAGATCAAAGTCTTCTGCCGGTGCTGCGGCTGGCTCAAGCAGATCGTCCGGGACGGGCTGGCCCTGCATACGCGCCATATAAGCGCGAGCGCGCTTGCGGCGGGCTTCGATTTCCTTCTGTGCGTCCAGTTCGGCTGCCTGCTTTTGCGCACAGGTGCCGCAGACTGGCAGGCCGTTGGTGCCAATCTTGTCATAGCCAATATAATCTATGGAGCCGACCTGATAGGTCGGCGCCCCGCGCTCACCTCCGTTTGCGAAAGCAATTCCGGGCAGTCCGATGGCCGTCAGCGAAATAGCGATAAATCGCGATAACATTATTCACCTCACGCATGAATAACATCATTATGACCTGAAAAACCTAACAAAACGCAATTTTTCATACGCAACCGTGATCGTCTTGCCGTGATTGTGCCCGGATAGGGGGCGAGCTTGCTTGCACATCGCTTGCACCGGGGCCAGAGCTTGTGTAGGCAGAACGGGCTTAGAGCGCATTTCGATCTGATTGAGTCAGATCGGCGCTCTAACGGTCTGTTTTGACGCGCATCTTATCCGAAACCGTTTCACACTTTTCGGGATGCGCTCCAACTTGGGACGCTCGAGAGGCGGAAAACCAGTGTCCGATATAGTCAAATTCGATGATGAGGCAGTCCAGCGCGCGGTGGAAGTGCTGCGGCGCGGCGGTCTTGTCGCCATTCCAACCGAAACTGTTTATGGCCTTGCCGCCGACGCTTCCAGCGGCGAGGGCGTGGCGGGTATTTTCGCGGCCAAGGGGCGGCCTCAGTTCAACCCGCTGATCGCGCATGTGAGCGGCATCGCCATGGCCGAGCGCTATGTCATTTTTGACGCTCTTTCGCGCAAGCTTGCCGAACTGTTCTGGCCCGGCCCATTGACCATCGTGCTGCCACTGAAGGACAGGCAGGACACTGCCCGTCTCATTTATCGTCCAATCCATCCGCTTGTGACCGCCGGGCTTTCGACCCTCGCCATCCGCATGCCGCTTGGCCGTGTGCACGATATCATTGAGGGACTCGACAGTCCGGTGGCAGCGCCGAGCGCCAACACGTCGGGCCGCATCAGCCCGACAAGCGCCGATGCGGTTGCAGACGATATTGGCGATAAGCTGGATCTCATCCTCGATGCCGGCCCTTGTGGTGTTGGGGTTGAATCCACCATCGTCAAGGTTGATGGCAACAAAGTGCATCTGCTTCGTCCGGGCGGGCTGGCTGCGGAAGAAATCGAGGCCGTCATCGGCGAAAAGCTCGTGCGCGCCGACCAAACATCGGCAATTCAGGCGCCGGGCATGATGGCATCGCATTATGCGCCCGATGCTGCGATGCGGCTTGATGTCGGCTCGGTGCTGTCGGGCGAGGCCCTGCTTGCCTTTGGCCCGCAGCGCGTGGCCGGTTCTGATACGGCAAAGGCGATCATGAATCTGAGTGCTAATGGAAATTTGCGGGAAGCAGCGGCCAATCTGTTCGACTTCATGCGCAGGCTGGATGCGACAGGTGCCGCCACCATCGCTGTCGAGCCTATCCCCTTTGAAGGCCTCGGCGAGGCCATCAACGACCGTTTGAAACGCGCGGCGGCCCCGCGTTAACATCCTCCTATGTAAGAGACAGACTATGCTGGATACCGCTCTGATCGAACGTTTCTCCGCCATCGTGGGCGAAAAGAATGCGCTCACCGCGCCGGAAGATCTCGCCGCTTATCTCGTCGAGCAGCGCGATCTCTATCACGGTCGCACACCTCTCGTTCTTCGTCCGGGTTCGACGGAAGAAGTCGCTGCTATCATGAAGCTTGCCAGCGAGACAAAAACACCTGTTGTACCGCAGGGCGGTAATACTGGCCTCGTCGGGGGGCAACAGCCCGATGAAAGCGGCGCGGCCATTATTCTGTCGCTTGGTCGTATGAACCGCATCCGCAATCTCGATACAGTCGGCAATCTGGTAACACTTGAAGCCGGTGTCATTCTGAAGAATCTTCAGGAAGCCGCTGAAAAGGCCGGTCGCCTGTTCCCTCTGTCGCTGGGTGCCGAAGGCTCTTGCCAGATCGGCGGCAATCTTGGTTCCAACGCTGGCGGCACGGCAGTGCTTGCCTATGGCAACATGCGCGAGCTTTGCCTCGGTCTTGAGGTTGTGCTGCCGACCGGAGAGATTCTCAACGATCTTCGCTATGTGAAGAAGGACAATACCGGCTACGACCTGAAAGACCTTTTCGTCGGTTCGGAAGGCACGCTCGGCGTCATCACGGCTGCCGTGCTGAAAATCTTCCCGCAGCCGAAGGGCAAGGGCGTGGCTTATGCGGGCCTGCGCAATCCGGAGGATGTGCTGCGCCTGTTCCAGCTTGCGACGGAACATGCAGGCCCATCGCTGACCGGCTTCGAATTGATGCCGCGCGTGGGTGTGGAATTTACGGTGCGCCATGTCGATGGCGTGCGCGATCCGCTCGAAAGCCCTCATGACTGGTATGTGCTGATCGATATTTCTTCTACCCGCTCGGAAGAGGATGCGCGCACGACGCTAGAAACGATCCTGACCGAAGCCTTCGAGAGCGACATTATTCAGGATGCGGCCATCGGCGAAAGCGTGGCGCAGGCACAGTCCTTCTGGAAAATGCGTGAGGAAATGTCCTGGGCACAGAAGCCGGAAGGTGGCTCGATCAAGCATGATATATCCGTGCCGGTTGCTTCCATTCCTGCCTTCATCCACGAAGCCAATGCAGCGACGCTGGAAATGATTCCCGGTGCGCGCATCGTTTGCTTCGGCCATATCGGCGACGGTAATCTGCACTACAACGTTTCGCAGCCTGTCGGCACCGACAAAGAAGCCTTCCTTGCGCGCTGGCACGAACTGAACCACCGTATTCACATGATCGTCGCGAGCTATACGGGTTCGATTTCGGCTGAGCACGGCATTGGTCAACTGAAGCGTGAAGAACTGGCCTTCTTCAAGCAGGATGTCGCGCTCGACCTGATGCGCCGCATCAAGTCGGCGTTCGATCCGGCAGGCATCATGAACCCCGGCAAGGTTCTGTAAAAATAGCATATTTCCACGAAGTAAGACGGGCGATGTTAGCGCGCAGATCTGATTTAATCAGATCTGCGCGCTAACTGTTTTTTGAACCCGCATCTTGTCCGAAAACCGTTTCACACTTTTCGGGATGCGCTTTAACCGCCCGTTTGTTTTAGTAAACACTTCTTCAGAAGAATTTCCGAATTCTTACACCTGGTTGCAATCTGCTAACCAAAGGAAAAGGCAGGAAAAAGTTAACTTAACTCATTAAGCTCGTCGGTAATAAACCGCGCCTATTCTCCATCTCAACGAAGAGCAAAAAGCTCGACCAAGGGAAGTCGGAATAACCGGCTCCCAACAATAAAAAAGACAGAGAGACAGAGGCGTCGAAAATGATGAGCAAGGGACTGAAGCCCGATTGGGCAGGACGGGAATTGCGGCTTGATCCGTTTCACTTTCCGCAGGTTGTGAGCTATGCGACCCAAGACGGGAGCAGCGACGTTACCTTCACCATCAACGAGCGCGGCGCAGTGATCCGGCAGGTTCTGCCGTCAAGCGGTCTGCCGATGTCCATCGCTCTCCCGGCCAACGCATTTGTCGGCGTTACCGCCCGTGCGGTGGAAGATGAGTTCGGCGAAATCACAGTGACGCTGGAGTTGATGCATGAAGACCCGCAGCTTTCCGTTCCCCTGCTGGTCGCCCATGATTTGACCGACGTTGCCGCCGACTGGCGTGCCTGGGCTGCAAGCTTCAATCTGCCGATGATGCTCGTTGAGGAAGACGGCGTCGCCCGCCCGCTTTACGAAAGCACAGGCGCTGTCCGCGCCTACCAGCCGCAGGCTCGCCGTCAGGGGCAGGAGCCGCGCCGGCGCCGTCCGCGTTTTCTTGCTCGCCGCAAGACCGGTACGCTTGGTGTCCGTCTGGTGATCTCGGGTAAGGAAATCATTGCTCGAAATTGAATCTGAAAAGGTTGCCTGAGATAAAGTGACCCTTTCAAAAAATTCGGCTGACCTCCAAAAGCCCCCGGACGTCTTGGGGCGCATCCCGAAAAGTCGAAACCGTTTTCGGAAAAGATGCGCTCAGAAAAGAAGACATCCGGGTTTATTTTTTGCGGCTGAGGAACGCCATGACAGCCTCGCGGGCTTCATCGGAGGTAAGCCGTTCAGCAAAATGTTTGGCCTCACGCGCAATGCGTTCGGAAACTTTTTCAGCTGGCATGCGCATCAGCGTACGGGCGATTTGCATGGCCTGCGGAGGCTTGGCAGCGATTTCTTCTGCGGCCTTCATCACTTCCGTTTCCAGCGCATCCTCGGCAACGATCTGATAGACGATCCCGGCTTCCTGTGCGGCTTCCGCGGTAAATCCATGACCGAGCGCCAGCAGGGCAAATGCCTTTTGATGTCCCATCAGCGGTGGTGCCAGCAGGCTGGAAGCTGCTTCCGGCACAAGGCCGAGATCGACGAAAGGCGTGCGGAACAAGGCGCGCGACGTTGCAAATGTCAGGTCGCAATGCAGGTGGATGGTCGTGCCGATGCCGATGGCAAGGCCATCGACACCGGAAACGATCGGCTTCTTTGCGCTGGAAAGAGCACCCAGAAAATCGAGAATATCGTTGCCGAGATCGCCGCCCAATGCCGCGACCATGAAATCCTGCATGTCATTGCCGGATGAGAATGCACCCGGAACCCCGAGAAACACATGCACACGCACCGCGTCATCGGCATCGCCGTCCTTGAGCGCCTTTGTCATAGTGGCATACATGGCGCGGGTAATGGCGTTTTTCTTGTCGGCCCGGTTAAGACGGATGATCTGGATCGCGCCTTTGCGCTCAATCAGGATGTGTTCGCTCATGCTTATGCCTCCAGCGCGGATTTGGCGGCGGCAAGGCTGGCAGCGCCGGTGATGACTGTGTCTTTCAGGGACGATACTTCGGTAAGCATATTTTCCGCAAAGAAGCGGCTCAGCACTGCGCGACCGCTATCGTCATCCGCGAGCCCCGCACGCGCGAGATAGGCGCCGCCGGAAACGAGTGACAAAAGCCGCTGATAAGGCGTGGCTCCGGCAAGTGCTGCCTCAAGCTGCCCTTCGGCAACTGCCTTTTGCAGCCAGTCCGTGGCTTCGCGGGCCTCATTGATGGCCTTGGAAAGGCGAGCGCCGGTTTCGCCGAGTTCCGGACGATTGGATGCGGCGGCCTTGTCGGCGTCGTCCTGCAATTCTGCAAGGAAGCCCTTGATATGCTCGCCATGCCCAAGCGGCAGCTTGCGCGCCACGAGGTCGATGGCCTGAATGCCGTTGGTGCCTTCGTAGATCGGGGTAATCCGGGCATCGCGCAGCAATTGCGCAGCACCTGTCTCTTCGATGAAGCCCATGCCGCCGTGAATCTGGATGCCCAGCGAAGCGACATCCACGCCTGCATCGGTCGCGAAGCTCTTGGCTAGCGGCGTCAGTAGACCGGCGCGATCTGACCAGAACTGCTGATCCGCGCCCTCCGTTGCATGGCTCATATCAATGGCATGCGCGCAGGAATAGGTGATCGAACGGGCAACCTGCGTCAGTGCCTTCATGGTCAGCAACATGCGCTGGACGTCTGGATGCTCGATAATCGGGCTCATGCCTTGCTTAGGATCAGCACCGATGGCGCGGCCCTGCTTGCGCTCCTTGGCATAGGCAAGGGCCTGCTGATAAGCGGCCTCGGCAACGCCGACACCCTGAATGCCGACCAGAAGACGCGCATTGTTCATCATCGTGAACATGCAGGCTAACCCACGATTTTCCTCGCCGATCAGGTAGCCGACGGCACCCTGTTCTTCATCCTTCACGAAACCATCGCCATAGATCATGGTGCAGGTTGGCGAGGCATGGATGCCCATCTTGTGCTCGAGGCCAGAGCAGAACAGATCGTTCCTGCGGCCAAGCGAGCCGTCATCGTTGACGAGGAATTTTGGCACGAGGAAAAGCGAAATGCCCTTCGTCCCGACCGGGGCATCGGGCAGGCGCGCCAGCACCAGATGCACGATATTGTCGGTCAGGTCATGCTCGCCATAGGTGATGAAAATCTTCTGGCCGAAGATGCGGTAGCTGCCGTCACCGGCGCGTTCCGCACGGGTACGCAGTACACCAAGATCGGAACCGGCGTGCGGTTCAGTCAGGTTCATCGTGCCCATCCACTCGCCGCTGATGAGCTTTTCGAGATAGATGTCCTTCAACTCCTTGGAGGCGTGCTTTTCGACCGCTTCGACGGCACCCATGGTCAGTGTCGGCGCGATGGCGAAGGCCAGCGTGCCGGAGTTCCACATTTCGCTCACTGCCACCGACATCATCGTGGGCAGGCCCTGACCGCCATATTCCGGCGTGCCGGTCAGCGAGTTCCAGCCGCCTTCGATCCAGTCGCGGTAAAGCTCTTTCCAGCCCGGCGCGGTGGTGACAACGCCGTCCTTGACGGTCGCGCCATGCTTGTCGCCGGTGATGCGTAGAGGCTCGACGCGCTCTGAGGCAAACTTGCCAGCTTCTTCCAGAATGGCAGCGGCAAGATCGGCGGAGAATTCGGGGAAGCGGTTGTCATCGAGGGCTTTCTCCAGCCCTGCAACCTTCATCAGCGTATGGGAAATTTCAGAAACCGGCGCGCGATACATCTTTCCTCCGAATATGTTTCGCGGACTTCTCCTCAGAAGCCCACCCTGCGCCGGCGCGTCATGCAATCCGGCAGGAGCCATTTTGGCTGTTCAATACAAGAGCTATCGGCTTATTACGTAAACGTCAATATAATGCAGCCGCTTCATAGCCATTTGTATGGAGGTGAACGAACCAGGCATTATCCGCCTGTGAGGACCGAATCTCGGCGGTTACAGATAATGCTGTCGAGGCTATTTCTTGTGGGCTTGGGTTTCCCGTTCCACGGCGCGCCAGCCAATATCGGAGCGATAGAAGCCTTCCGGCCAGTCGATGAGCTTTACGGCTTCATAGGCGCGCGCCTGTGCTTCGGCGACTGTGTCGGCAATGGCGGTGATGTTGAGCACGCGGCCTCCGCTGGCAACGATGCTACCGTCCTTCTCCGCTGTTCCCGCGTGGAAGACCTTGACGCCATCGATGCCTTCGAGCTTGTCGAGGTCGCGGATGACGCTACCCTTCTTCACATTGGACGGATAGCCTTCCGCAGCCATTACTACAGTCAGCGCAGGCTGGTCTTTCCAGTCGAGAGATACCTGATCCAGCTTGCCGTCCACAGCAGAATTGATGAGCGCGAGCAGGTCGCTGTTGAGGCGCATCATTAGAACCTGGCATTCCGGATCACCGAAACGGGTGTTGTATTCGATGAGCTTCGGGCCGTCCTTACCGATCATCAGACCGAGGAACAGGATGCCGGAGAATGGTGCGCCGATTTCGGCCATACCGTGCATGGTTGGTTCGATCAGTTCACACATGGTGCGTTCGACGGTTTCCGGCGTCATGACCGGAGCCGGAGCATAGGCACCCATGCCGCCTGTATTCGGGCCGGTATCGCCGTCGCCGACGCGCTTGTGGTCCTGCGCCGAGCCGAGCGGCAAGGCGGTCTTACCGTCGCAGATGCAGAAGAAACTTGCTTCTTCGCCGTCCAGAAATTCTTCGACCACCACTTCGGCACCGGCAGAACCGAATGCGCCCTCGAAGCAGGCATCCACCGCGTCGAGCGCTTCATCCAGCGTCATTGCAACAACTACGCCCTTGCCTGCGGCAAGACCGTCAGCCTTGACGACGATGGGTGCACCCTGTTGGCGGATATATGCCTTGGCCTTTGGCGCATTGTTGAAGCGGCCATAAGCGCCTGTCGGAATATCGAAGCGTGCGCAGAGATCCTTGGTAAAGCCCTTCGATCCCTCAAGCTGCGCTGCGGCCTTGGAGGGACCGAACACACGGATGCCCTCTGCGCGCATGTCATCGGAAAGGCCAGTCACAAGTGGCGCTTCTGGTCCAACGATGACGAGGTCGATCTTCTTGCTCTTGGCGAACGCAATCAGGGCCTGATGGTCATCGACACCGATGTCGACTAGTTGCGCGACCGTCGCAATGCCGGGATTGCCGGGAGCGCAATAGAGTTTTGTCAGTGACGGAGAAGCGGACAGTTTCCAGGCCAGAGCATGTTCACGACCGCCAGAACCGATTAAAAGAACTCTCATTGCTTGCTCCGTCTTCGCCGGGGTTATAGTGATGGCTGCATATATCAAGGATTTCGCCATGTCACAGCCCGAACTACACGGATCGATTCAGTCACGCAATGCGCAAGGGCGTGTAAAGGATGCTCCATCGGGCCATTGGGTATATAAGCTGCTGCCGCATTGGCTCTGGCCCTATGCACAGCTCGCCCGCTGGGATCGTCCGATTGGCTGGCAGCTTCTGCTCTGGCCATGCTGGTGGTCGGCAGCGCTGGTGGCAGGTGCGGGCGCCAAGCCTGGCGATGGCGCCTGGGTCGTCATGCCTTCGATCTGGCATCTCGTTCTGTTCCTGATCGGTGCCATTGCCATGCGTGGCTCCGGCTGCACCTATAACGATCTTGTCGATCAGGATATTGACGACAAGGTGGATCGCACGCGTTCAAGACCGCTGCCTTCGGGGCAGGTGACACGCGGTCAGGCCAAGATTTTTCTGGTTCTGCAGGCGCTGGTTGGTCTTGTGGTGGTGCTGCAGTTCAACTGGTTTTCTATCGGGCTTGGTATTGTCTCGCTTCTAATCGTCGCCGCTTATCCTTTCATGAAACGCATTACCAACTGGCCGCAATTCGTGCTTGGTCTTGCGTTCTCATGGGGCGCACTCATGGGCTGGGCTGCGGTGGAAGGTTCACTCAGCCTTGCACCGGTGCTTCTTTATATCGGCGCGATCCTGTGGACGATCGGCTATGATACGATCTATGCGCATCAGGATAAGGAAGACGACGCACTGGTGGGCGTGCGCTCTACGGCGCGCCTGTTCGGTAAGCACACCAAAACGGCGCTGATGATCCTCTATGGCGGCGCTATTGGTTTCTTCGCGGCGGCTTTCGCTGTGGCACAGGTGCCGATGCCAGCATTGGCCGGATTGCTCGCAGCGGGCGTACATCTCTATCGTCAGATCATCGTGCTTGATATCGACAATCCCGATCAGTGCCTGAAGCTGTTCAAATCCAACAATATCGTTGGCTGGTTGATTTTCCTCGGGCTCGTTCTTGGAAGTCTCTGGGTGGCGGTCAAGCCGCTGGTATAAATAAGAAGGCCACCGTGTCCGGCGGCCTTCTTATTATCGGATTACGGATAAAGCCGTTCCTTGTTCCAGTCGCCCTCTGGCGTCGGGCGTGTGAACAGAACGCGGTCATGCAGGCGGAACGCCCTGTCATGCCAGAATTCAATCGAGACCGGACGAATACGGAAGCCTGACCAGTAGGACGGGCGTGGAATATCGCCAATGGCATATTTTGCAGTATATTCTGCAACGGCCTTTTCCAGCGCAAAACGGCTTTCCAGAGGGCGTGATTGCTTGGACGCCCAGGCGCCGATGCGGCTGCCGCGTGGGCGTGAAGCGTAGTAGGTGTCGGCCTCGGCGTCGCTGACTTTCTCCACCGCGCCGCGCACGCGCACCTGACGTCGCAACGTCTTCCAATGGAAGCACATGGCAGCCTTTTCCGCCGACAGGATTTCCTTGCCCTTGGTGCTCTCATAATTGGTGTAGAAAACGAAGCCCTGTTCGTCGAAATCCTTCAGCAACACCATGCGCACATTGGGCAGGCCATCGGGATCGACTGTTGCCAGCGCAACCGCATTGGGATCGTTCGGTTCGCTCGCTTTGGCGTCAGCGAGCCAGTCGGCGAAAAGTTTGAACGGCTGGGAGGATTCGGTGAAGTCGTCGCTTGCGTTTGTCATTTTGGATATTTCAAAAGCCTGTCGGAATTTTGCGGACCATCCAGCAATGGAATCCCCGCCAAAGAAACCCCAATGGGGCGGGTCGGGAGGGAGCTTCTTCCATAACCGGCATTTTGTCCATGGTTTAACTGGGATGCGTCGTCGCAGGACCCGGTCCGGCTTTACTTAGCGGGCAACTTCTTATAGGGCCCAGTCAAGGTAGGGACTATGCCAAAACTCGATTGTTTGACGCCTTATATTGTAATTTTCTTAAATTCGATCAGATTGCAATCATGGCCTTTTGCTCGGTATCATCGGGCACGCCATCGAGACCTCGCTGAACATCGCTGCATGGGTGGGGGAGTTCGACCAGTCGCTCTATTTTGCTATCGAAAGTTATGCGCTTGTCTGTGTGATCTATAGTGGCATGATCTGGAATTTCGGCTTTATCGCCATGGCGATGAACCGCCTGCATGGCAATATGGTCAAGGTAGCAGAAACGGATGAGCTGACCGGACTTCCAAACCTCCGTCATTTCATGAAAAGGCTGGCAAGGGCCGAACTTGCATCCAGTGAGGACGGGATAACCTATACCGTCATGCTGATCGATACCGATAATTTCAAGCAATGGAACGATACATACGGCCATGGGCTGGGCGATTAGGCGCTCGCGCATTTTGCCGATGTGGCGGTCGATGTCCTCAATCGACGCGGTGTGCTGGCACGCCACGGCGGCGATGAACGCGTCATGTTCTCCTCCTCCTGAAAAGTAGCTGGCCACCAGTTGAGCGGACCTCTGTCGATCAGGATTCAGAAAACCGGGAACATCGTCTGACAGTTGAATAAAGTGCGGAGTTGGGCGTTGTGCTCCGATTCCGATTTGTTTACCTTTCCGGCACACTGCTTGTTAACTCAAGTTCACTCATAATCCCTGCATCTTTAGCGTGTAAAAATAAGGGAATAGCGTTGGCTGTCGAGACGCTTCGCCACAAGGACAATCTCTGGAGCCTTAGCTGCGGCGCAAATGCGCTGCGCACGACCGCGATTGGCATATGCATCTTCTCGCTTGCCGGTTGCGCCATGGGTGGCGTGAGCATTGAAAAAGCCGTTCCTGATTCTTCTGCTATCACCGGATCGGTGAAACAGTCGCAGCCGGTTGAAACCGATTCCGGCAAACTTTCCGATCAATCCGCGATTAAGAACGTTGTTTCTGCGCTCAATTTCACGGAATGGGGCAAGAAACCTGTACCATGGGCCAATCCCGATACGGGCAGCCAGGGCACGATCACCACGATTGCCGAGAACAGCAAGAACAACCAGCTTTGTCGTGAATTCGAAACCTCGCGTGAAGCTTTTGACGGTGTCTCCATCTATCGCGGCGAAACCTGCATGCAGCGCGGCGGTCAATGGACGGTCACTTCTTTCGCTCCGATCTGAGGGTCCGATCCCAACAATCACCTGTCGGTCTGCCGCTTTTTGATCCACCCACCGAAAAGAAAACTCCGGTTTGACTGGAACTTTTCCGGCCAGGTGCGCATATTATGGGCAACGAGTCATACTTATCTCACAGTTATTTTCCTGAAAGAGGAACTATATGCGCGATCCCTATAGCGTGCTGGGCGTCGCCAAAACGGCGAAGCCAGAGGAAATAAAATCGGCTTTCCGCAAACTGGCCAAAAAGCACCATCCGGATCAGAACAAGGATGATCCGAAAGCGCAGGAGCGCTTCGCAGAACTGAACCAGGCCTATGAAATTGTGGGCGACAAGGACAAGCGTGGTCAGTTTGACCGGGGCGAGATCGATGCCGAAGGCAAGCCCGCCTTTCAGGGGTTCACCGGCGGACAAGGCTTCGGCGGCGCTCACGGTGACCCGTTTGCCGGCTTCCGGCAGGGTGGTGACGGCAACAGTCACTTCGAATTCCGTTCTGGTCCCGGCGGCTTTCAGCAGGGCGGCGGTTTCGGCGGCGCGGAAGATATTCTGAACGACCTTTTCGGTGGTGCTTTCGGTGGGGGCGCCCGTGCTGGCGGTGCGCGTCAGCGTGGCCCGGCCAAGGGAGCCGACCTTTCCGCGTCCATTAATATTACACTGGAGCAGGCGGTCGGTGCGGAGAAGGTCGAAGCGATTTTCCCGAATGGCAAACACCTGAAGATCAAATTGCCGAAATTCGTCGAAGACGGTCAAACCATTCGGCTGAAAGGGCAGGGTGAGCCGTTGATGGGTGGAACAGCCGGCGATGCGCTGGTCACTATACACTTCAAGGCGCATCCGCGGTTTCGCCTCGACCAACGTGATGTCCATGTCGATCTGCCGGTCGAGCTTGCCGACGCGGTTCTTGGCGGCAAGCAGGAAGTCGAAACGCTGGATGGGCGTATCGCAGTCAAAATCCCGGCCTGGTCGAGTTCCGATCGCGTGCTGCGCCTGAAAGAAAAAGGCCTCCCGTTGAAAGCTGGCGGGCGCGGCGATCTCTACGTTCATGTGCGGATCATGCTGCCGGAAGGCGGCGACAAGGAACTGGAAGAATTCCTGCAAAAGCGCAAAGTCGCTTGAGCTCTACTTCAATCGTTTAAAGCCGGGTGTTGTCTCTTTGCGGCAGTAAAGTGACAATGCCCGGCTTTTTCACTGCAATTGCTTGAAGGAGAGCCGAGCCTGTGCGATAGGGCAACAAGTTAATTGTTTTCAATGAGGACCCCTAATGACCGCACAGTCAGGTTTGTTGCAGGGCAAGCGTGGATTGATTCTGGGCGTCGCCAACAACCGCTCCATCGCATGGGGTATTGCCAAGGCCGCTCGTGATGCAGGCGCAGAGCTCGCATTCACCTATCAGGGCGATGCATTGAAGAAGCGTGTCGAACCGCTGGCTGAAGAGCTTGGCGCATTCGTGGCAGGACATTGCGATGTGGCTGATGCTGCCAGCATGGACGCTGTTTTCGAGACGCTTGAAAAGAAGTGGGGCAAGCTCGATTTCGTCGTGCATGCCATTGGGTTTTCCGACAAGGACGAGCTGACGGGCCGTTATGTCGATACGTCGGAAGCCAATTTCACCAACACGATGCTGATCTCGGTCTATTCGCTGACTGCGATTTCGCGTCGCGCGGAAAAGCTGATGGCTGACGGTGGCTCGATCCTGACGCTGACCTATTACGGTGCCGAAAAGGTCATGCCGAACTATAACGTCATGGGTGTTGCCAAGGCTGCACTCGAAGCAAGCGTGAAGTATCTGGCGGTTGATCTCGGGCCTCAGAACATTCGCGTCAATGCGATTTCGGCTGGTCCGATCAAGACGCTGGCCGCTTCGGGCATCGGAGACTTCCGCTATATCCTCAAGTGGAACGAATACAACGCGCCGCTGCGCCGTACCGTTACCATTGAGGAAGTGGGCGATGTCGGCCTTTATTTCCTTTCCGACCTGTCCCGTTCGGTGACAGGCGAAGTCCATCACGCGGATAGCGGCTATCATGTCATCGGCATGAAAGCTGTTGACGCTCCGGATATTACGGTCGTGAAAGACTGAGGCAGCGAATACAAAATCCCGAAAAGTTGACCGGCTTTTCGGGATTTTTCTTTGTTTCCCGCTGCGGGGAAGTTATCCAGATTATTCATCGACGGCAGATAGAGGTAGGGCTGTGGCTCGAGAGATTATCTACTTTTCGCGTCACGGCGAGACAGACTGGAATGTTTCGCAGCGTATTCAGGGGCAGCTCGATATCGATATCAACGATAATGGGCGCAGCCAGGCCGACCGCAACGGCGATATGCTGAAGTCGCTGATCGGCGATGGTGCGGGCTTTGATTTCGTGGCAAGTCCCCTGCGACGCACGCGCGAGACGATGGAACGTATCCGTTTGCGCATGGGTCTTGATCCTTACGAATACCGCACCGACCCGCAATTGATGGAAGTCAATTTCGGCGACTGGCAGGGCTTCATGATGGAAGACATTGCCAAGGAGCGCGAAGACCTTCTGGAAGCGCGCGCTCGCGACAAGTGGAATTTCGTGCCGCCGGGCACAACCGCCGAGAGCTATATGGGCCTGTCGCGCCGCATTGGACGCTGGGTGGAAGCCGTTGAATGGCCGACTGTCTGCGTGACGCATGGTGGCTGCATCCGCACGCTGTTTTACCTTTATGGCGATATGGATGGGCACGCCGCTGCCAATCTTTCCATCCCGCAGGACAAGATTCTGAAGTTCGCAAACGGCAAGCTGGAGTGGGTTTGATCCGGCAAATCAGTCTATAGTGACCGTGAACAAAAATTTTGCCAGCGGTGGAGGCGTTTATGCCCTTCGAACGTTTCGCGGTCATATCGGATATTCACGGTAACAGCGACGCGCTGGCTGCGGTGCTGGCCGATATCGATGCTTTGCAAATCCAGACGATTATCAATCTCGGCGATCATCTAAGTGGTCCCTTAGCCGCGCGTGAGACAGCAGATATGCTGATGGCGCGAGAAATGATCTGCATTCGTGGCAATCATGATCGCTGGCTTGTCGAAAAATCTGTCGCGGATATGGGGCCGTCGGATCGGGTCACGCGCAAGCAGCTTGATGACCGACACATCGAATGGTTACGCGCGATGCCTGCAACGCGCGCTCTAGCTGACGGGCGGATATTCATCTGTCACGGTACTCCATTGAGTGATACCACTTACTGGATGGAGAAAGTGACCGCGAACGGCGAAGTCGTTCTGCGAACCCGGGGTGAGATCGAGGCAGAGGCCGAAGATATCGCGGCGTCGCTGATCTTTTGCGGCCATACGCACACACCGCGGATAGTTCGCCTTGGAGACGGGCGATTGTTGGTCAATCCGGGAAGCGTGGGTTGCCCCGGTTACGACGACGACCAACCGGTGTCGCATATTGTCCAGACTGGCAATCCTAATGCATCTTATGCGGTCGTAGAACAGAGCGGAATGGGCTGGCAGGTGGCGTTGCGCAGTATTCCCTACGATGCGGCCCGCATGACCCGGATGGCGGAAAAAAATTGTCGTGCCGATTGGGCGCGTGTCGTTAGAAGCGGCTGGCTTCAGCGAACATGAAAAGAGCGGCTTATGAGCCGCTCATTCTCTTTCTGGGGGCGTGCTTACGGCGCTTCCTGAATGTCGGTGATGAAGCGTGTGCTGTCGACCATATCGTAGATGATGAGGACCTTCATGCCCTTGTTGATCGCGCTATAATCGAACTCGCCAGGCAGTTTGTAAGTCTGGCCGTCATCCAGCGTTATGGTTTCGCTGTCCTTGTTGATACCGGTGATCTTGCCTTCGGCATCGTCTGCCATCGCTACTGTCGAAAAAAGCGATGCCACGATGAGAATTATTCCGACCAGATAATGCATGACTTTCCGTTCCTTTGGTTGTGCCTCGGGTTGGGTTGTCGCCTGACCGATTCGACACGATTGTCGCTACTACGTATTTTGGCGCGCCGCGCCGCATATCCCACAATGTAGCGTGCGGAATGTGTCAAAAAAAATGCCGGATATCGATCTTCAGAAGGAAATTTTGCGTCACGGGGGAGCTTGATTTGACCGGCGTCAAAAAGCTCAATAAAACCGGCCCGTAAAGAAGCTGCTCTTTCCTTGACCCACTCAGGACAAGGACAATTTATTCAGGCGTCGCGTATGTCTCACAATAGTTTCGGTCATCTGTTCCGCGTAACCACCTGGGGGGAAAGCCACGGTCTGGCGCTCGGTTGTGTAGTTGACGGCTGCCCGCCCGGCATCACGTTCACGGAAGCCGAAATTCAGGCCTTTCTCGACAAACGCAAGCCCGGCCAGTCCAAGTATACCACGCAGCGCCGCGAACCCGATCAGGTGCGCGTGCTTTCCGGTGTTCTTCTGGGCGACGACGGCGTGACCATGACGACGACCGGCACACCGATCTCGATGATGATCGAGAACACGGATCAGCGCTCGAAGGATTATGGCGAGATTGCACGTCAGTATCGTCCCGGTCATGCCGATTATACCTATGACGTCAAATACGGCATTCGTGACTATCGTGGTGGCGGACGTTCGTCTGCGCGTGAAACGGCGGCCCGTGTTGCCGCTGGTGCCATTGCACGCAAGATCGTGCCGGGGCTTGAGGTCAAGGGTGCACTGGTTGGCATGGGCGTGCACGGTATCGACCGCCGCCGCTGGAACTGGGCGGAAGTAGACAACAATCCTTTCTTCTCGCCGGATGCAGGTTCGGTTGAACTGTTCGCAGACTATCTCGATGGCATTCGCAAGAGCGGATCATCGGTTGGCGCAGTCATCGAGATCGTCGCTGAAGGCGTTCCTGCAGGCATAGGTGCGCCGATCTACGGCAAGCTTGATCAGGATATTGCCAGCCTGCTGATGTCGATTAACGCCGTGAAGGGTGTAGAAATCGGCAATGGTTTCGAGGCTGCCCGTCTTACCGGCGAAGAAAATGCCGACGAAATGCGAATGGGCAATGATGGAAAGCCGCTGTTCCTGTCCAATCATGCGGGCGGCATTCTGGGGGGCATTGCGACAGGCGCGCCGGTTGTAGCGCGTTTTGCGGTCAAGCCGACCTCGTCGATCCTGACCCCGCGCCGCTCCATCGACAAGGACGGCAAGGAAGTGGATGTGATGACGAAGGGTCGTCACGATCCATGTGTGGGTATTCGTGCCGTGCCGATCGGCGAGGCAATGGTGGCCTGTGCGATTGCCGATCACTATCTTCGTCATCGCGGCCAGACTGGCCGCATCTGAACAACTTGAGGCCAGACTGGCCTTCTCTGATTGAATTAGGCCGGACTGGCCATATCTGACTGACGATTGGGCCCGTTGGTTGTCTGACATATAGAGGTCGAAATGAGCTATAATCAGAAACAGGTCGTGGATGCTCTTCGCGCTTTCGAGCGCGGCGAGATCGTTGTGGTTATGGATGATGACGGGCGCGAGAACGAAGGCGACCTGATCGTTGCAGCCGTGCATTGCACGCCGGAGAAGATGGCCTTCATCGTTCGCCATACGTCCGGCATTGTTTGCACGCCGATGACCCGAGATGAAGCCAAGCGTCTCAATCTCGCGCCTATGGTCGCCGAAAACGAATCCGCTCACACCACGGCGTTCACCGTGACGGTTGACTACCGACATGGCACGACGACAGGCATTTCGGCAGAGGACCGCACATTGACCGTGCGCAATCTGGCGAACCCAAATGCCGGGGCTTCGGATTTCGTGCGTCCCGGCCATATTTTCCCGCTGGTCGCCCGCGAAGGCGGGGTTCTGATGCGCTCCGGCCATACGGAAGCCGCTGTCGACCTCTGCAAGCTCGCGAATCTGCCGCCCATCGGCGTTATTTGCGAGCTGGTCAATGATGACGGTTCCGTCATGCGCGGTCCGGACGTAAAGGCTTTTGCTGAAAAGCACACACTGCATCGGGTTACAGTTGCCGACCTCATCGCCTATCGCCAGCGTAAGGAAACGCTGGTCAAGCGCATTGGCGACGCGTCGGTCAAGACGTGTGCGGGCGGAGCTCATGCCTATACCTACGAACTGCCGTGGGAACCCATGCAGCATGTAGCGGTTGTGTTTGGCGATATTCGTGACGGTGAGGAAGTGCCGGTCCGCCTGCATCGCGAGGATGTGCTGAATGATGTCTTCGGTAAGGGGGGCAGCAACCTCGATGCCATCATGGAAAAGATGGGCAAGGAAGGTCGTGGCGTGCTGGTCTATTTGCGCGAAGGCTCCGTCGGCGTGCGTTCTGATCACCACGACACCCGCGCTCGCGATGCAATGCAGAGCGAGCATGAAAGCCATGCCGAAGCGGTTGCCCGCGAGGAGGAATGGCGTCAGATAGGCCTTGGCGCGCAGATACTGAAGGATCTCGGAATCACATCAATTGTGCTGCTGGCCTCGCGTGAGCGCCACTATGTCGGCCTTGAGGGTTTCGGAATCCACATCGCCCGTACCGAAATCATCTAACCTCGTTTCAGACAGAGCTGGCGCATGGCCGTGATGGTCATGTGCCGGTGAGATGTTATAGTGAAACTATGACGACAAGGCTTTACTGGCATCCGATCTATCTTGAACATCTGACCCCGCCCGGCCATCCCGAGCGCCCGGATCGTATCCGGGCCTTGATGAGCGAGTTGGAGGGGCCGGATTTCTATCGGCTTGACCGTGTGGACGCACCACGCGCCGACGAGACAGCAGCGCTTCTTGCGCATCCGGAAGAACATCTGGAAGCCGTACGCGCCAGCATACCGGAGGCCGCTTCGGACGAGGAAGCGCCAGCGCCCGTGATGAAACTCGACGGCGACACCTATGTCAGCCCGAAAAGTCTGGATGCGGCGCTGACGGCAATTGGCGCGGCAACGGCGGCGGTCGATGATGTCTTTACTGGTGCTGCAAACAACGTCTTCGTTGCAGCCCGCCCGCCTGGACATCATGCCGAGCGTTCCACTGCGATGGGTTTTTGCCTTTTCAACAATGTTGCGATTGCTGCCCGTCATGCGCAGCAGCGCCACGGTGCGGAGCGTGTCGCTATCATCGATTGGGATGTCCATCACGGCAACGGAACGCAGGATATTTTCAAAGACGATCCAAGCGTCCTGTTCTGTTCGACGCATCAGTTTCCCTTGTATCCCGGCACGGGTGCGAAGGATGAAACCGGCGTCGGCAACATCTTCAATGCACCGCTTTCCCCCGATACCGGAAGTCGCGAATTCCGCGAGGCATTTAATAGTCGTGTATTACCCGCCTTGGACAATTTCCGGCCAGATTTGATCCTTATTTCGGCGGGCTTCGATGCTCATTTTCGCGATCCGCTGGCCGAGCTCAATCTTGACGAAGCGGATTTTGACTGGGCGACAGGCAAACTCATGGAGCGGGCAGAAAGGTTCTGCGATCACCGGCTAGTGAGTGTGCTTGAAGGTGGATATGATCTAGAGGGCTTGTCGCAGTCCGCGTCTACGCATATTACGCGGCTGTTGAAAGGATGAATCATGGTAACCGAACCGTCCAACGCCGACATTACAGTGATGAGCTTCGAGGATGCGTTGAAGCAGCTTGAGAAGATCGTTGACGATCTGGAGCGGGGCGACGTGCCGCTGGAAGAGTCCATTCGCATCTATGAGCGTGGCGAAGCCCTGAAAAAGCATTGCGACACGCTTCTGAAGTCCGCCGAGGACAAGGTGGAGAAGATTCGTATTGGTCGCGACGGCCAGCCGGTCGGAACCGAACCGCTGGATTCCGAATAATTCCTGTCAGAACAGTGTTTTGAGTTGGGTGAGGTAAGGCGCAAGAATCCCGCTCAGCATGTAGGGGCCTAGACCCCAGACCAGTGTCCATCCAGCAGCCCCGACGATATTGGCCGCCAGAAAATGCAGCGGGTTCATTTTCATTGAACCCGCAACGATGCCGTTGAGCTGTCGCAGGAGCACGACGAAACGCGCCGTTGCGACGACGTAAATTCCCTTGCTGTCGAAAATTTTCTCGAACTGTTCCAACCGTTCAGGCGTCAGTTTGACGAGGTGTCCGTATCGCAGTATCATGCGGCGACCACCGAAACGGCCGATCAGGTATCCGGTGGAGTCGCCGAGCACGGCGCCGATGAATACCGCAATCAGTACGACTTCGATGTTGAGCGCTCCATGCAAAGCAAGCAGCGAGCCTGCGATGAGTGCGCTTTCACCGGGCAAGGGGGCGCCGAAAGATTCAAAATATACGATTACGAAAAGCGCGAGCGTGCCATAGGCTGCAATATATGGTTCCAGAAAGCTCATTGATTGGCAGGTCTTTCGGCCGACAGAACTAAAAAGGCCCCGGACGAGCCGGAGCCTGAAATCTGTAACTATCACATCAGCCGATGGAACGCTTGCCGGTAATTGCGTGGTATACCCACAACACGATTATTGAGCCGACGATCGCGATAACAAGGCTTATCGGATCGAATGCGCCAGTGACGCCGCGTCCAAAAAGCTGAGACGAGATAACGCCGCCGACGATGGCGCCGACGATGCCGAGAGCAATATCCAGGAACAAGCCCTGGCCACTTTTATTAACGATCTTGCTGCCGATGAAGCCGGCAATCAAGCCTAGTATTATCCAGCTTATAACAGACATCTAATATCTCCCGATGCGTAAATACACTTTTGCATCACGCACTTAGGAAATTTTCACACTGCTACAAAATTTGCAAGGTATAATGCTTGTCAAATCGGGAAACCCATTTAACTTTAACTTACCGAATGCACAGTTGGCATCGGATAACAGGGAGTATCGTGTGATGGGAAGTTATGACGACAACTCAGGCAATTCGCCCATTCCCGGCGGAAGCCTCGCGAAACCGGTTCTGATTGCGCTCGGCGCCCTGCTGATCGGCAAGATGCTGAAGGGTAATAGCGAAGAGACGGAAGCCACACAGGCGCAGCCGGTGCCAGTACCGGATCAGTCGCAAGCGGGCGGCGGCCTGCTCGGGGGTATCCTTGGCGGGCTTGGTGGCCTGCTCGGCGGCGCGGCAGCTGGAAATGCCTCCGCAGCTCCCTCAGCTCCGGGTTCACTTGGCGGAGGACTTGGCGGCCTCCTCGATCAGCTGAAACAGGCGGGTCTTGGTGAGAAAGTGGATTCCTGGGTCGGTCAGGGAACCAATCATTCAATCGAGCCGGGTCAGCTTGGCGACGCAATCGGCCAGAAAACGCTGAGTGAGATTGCTCAGCACGCCGGTATCGACCAGCAGGAACTTCTGGATCAGCTATCCCAGGTTCTGCCAGGATTGGTGGACAAGCTGACAACGAACGGACAAGTGCCAGACGCAAGCTCGCTTTCCAAGCTGCTACAGGGACGCTGACAGAGTTTGCATCTTGATCGAACCGCACCGCTTGTCGGTGCGGTTTTGTTTTGGAGTTACATTCGATAAAATGGCATCGCCGTTTATCTAGGAACGCGTTGCGAAAAGTGGGAACCGGTCTTGAGGATGTACGTCAAGACAAACAGCTGGAGTTGCGTTTCATGAGTTTCTTTCCGTGTCCTGATCCGGTTCTTGGCGACAAGACGTCGGTAGACAGCATCGAAACGCTGGTCATTCCACGTACAAGCGACATCGGCGGACTGGAAGTGCGGCGAGCCTTGCCGACAGTGCGACGCCGTCTGGTCGGGCCGTTCATTTTCTTTGATCGCATGGGACCGGCTGTTTTGCGAGATGGTGATGCGTTGGATGTGCGCCCGCACCCGCATATCGGCCTTTCGACCGTGACCTATCTGTTCGACGGCCATATCCGCCACAGAGACAGTCTCGGCACGGAAATGGTTATTCGCCCCGGTGACGTGAACCTGATGACCGCCGGTCGCGGCATTGTGCATTCCGAACGATCGCCGGAAGAGGAACGCAACGGACCATTGTCCATTTCCGGCATTCAGACTTGGCTCGCGCTGCCTGATGCGCTTGAAGAAATCAGCCCGGAATTTTTTCACACCAATGCGCCAGACCTGCCGGTGATGGAGGATCGCGACTTCTCCGGTCGGCTGATCATGGGATCGATGCTTGGGGTGAAATCTCCGGTGATCCAGCATGCGGATACGCTTTATGCAGATATTCGCATAAAACCAAACGGGCGCTTCCCGATCGTTCCGGTGGCCGAAGAGCGCGCCATCTATACCCTGCAGGGCAATGTCGGCATCGGCGGCGAAGTGTTTCCGCCGGATCGCTTGCTGGCGTTTCGTCCCGGCGACGATATTGTCGTGCAGGCCGGACCGGAAGGCGCGCATATCATGCTTTTTGGCGGTGCAACTCTTGGTTCGAAGCGCTATGTATGGTGGAACTTCGTATCCTCTTCACGGGAGAGGATAGAACAGGCCAAGGAAGAATGGCGCAGTGGTCGTTTCGATATTGTGCCCGGTGACGAGCAGGATTTCATACCTCTGCCTGAATGAGGTGAATTGGGTTGGGCTGTAGGACACGATGTCCCGCCCTGCTTGATCCTGTCGCGTTGCTGCTGTACCGACAACAAAACCGAACCAGAAACAGGTTGTTTCAATGTCCCGACCCACGACCCCATTGCTTGACAAGGCACCGATTCCGGAAGCCCTGCGCGCATTGCCGGAATCCGATCTGCCGCAGTTCGCGCAGGAACTGCGTGCCGAGTTGATCGACGTGGTTTCGACCACCGGTGGACATCTGGGAGCGGGACTGGGTGTTGTTGAGCTCACAGTAGCATTGCACCATGTCTTCGACACACCGCACGACCGTATCATCTGGGATGTTGGCCATCAGGCCTATCCGCACAAGATTTTGACCGGGCGCCGCGACCGCATCCGCACATTGCGCCAGACGGGCGGCCTCTCGGGTTTCACCAAGCGTAATGAAAGTGAATATGATCCTTTCGGTGCTGCGCATTCATCGACGTCGATTTCTGCTGGCCTCGGCATGGCGGTCGCCTCCGATCTTTCGGGCGAAAAGCGCAATGTGATTGCAGTTATCGGCGATGGGGCGATGTCCGCAGGCATGGCCTATGAGGCGATGAACAATGCCGGTGCGCTCGACGCGCGCCTCATTGTCATACTCAACGACAACGACATGTCGATTGCACCGCCGACCGGCGCTATGAGTGCCTATCTGGCGCGTCTTGTCTCCGGCAAGACCTATCGCAGCGTTCGCGAGGCCGCCAAGCAGGTTGCCAAGAAACTACCGAAATTCTTGCAGGACAAGGCCCGCAAATCGGAAGAATATGCGCGTGCCTTCTTTACTGGCGGCACCCTGTTCGAGGAGCTGGGCTTCTACTATGTTGGTCCCATCGACGGCCACAATCTGGACCATCTGCTGCCGATCCTGAAAAACGTACGTGATACGCAGGAAGGCCCGGTGCTCATTCATGTGGTGACACAGAAGGGCAAGGGCTATGCGCCCGCAGAAGCCGCAGCCGATAAATATCACGGCGTTAACAAGTTCGACGTCATTACGGGAAAGCAGTCGAAGCCACCTGCAAATGCGCCGAGCTACACCAAGATTTTCGGCACGAGCCTGATCGAGGAAGCCCGTCACAACGACAGAATAGTGGCGATCACCGCCGCCATGCCGTCGGGCACCGGGCTTGACCTCTTCGGTGAAGTGTTTCCGCAGCGCACATTCGATGTCGGTATTGCCGAGCAACATGCCGTGACCTTCGCTGCCGGTCTGGCCAGCGAGGGCTATAAGCCGTTCTGCGCGATCTATTCCACCTTCCTGCAGCGCGGCTACGATCAGGTCGTGCATGACGTGTCGATCCAGAATCTGCCCGTGCGTTTCCCTATCGACCGTGCCGGACTGGTGGGAGCCGATGGTCCGACCCATGCAGGTTCATTCGACACGGGCTTTCTTGCGGCTCTCCCAGGTTTCGTTGTGATGGCTGCGTCGGATGAGGCCGAGCTGCGCCATATGGTGCGCACGGCTGCCGAATATGATGAAGGCCCGATCTCTTTCCGCTATCCGCGTGGCGACGGTGTCGGTGTTGATCTGCCAGAACGTGGGCAATTGCTGGAAATCGGCAAGGGCCGCATCGTGCGTGAAGGTACAAAGGTCGCGCTCTTATCCTTCGGAACGCGCTTGCAGGAATGTCTTGCCGCCGCCGATGAGCTGGGTGCTGCCGGTCTTTCCACCACGGTTGCCGATGCGCGTTTTGCCAAGCCGCTCGATAACGATCTGATCCGTCGTTTGGCACGCGAGCATGAAGTGCTAGTGATGGTGGAAGAGGGCGCTGTCGGCGGCTTTGCTTCCCATGTGCTGCAATTCCTTGCAACTGACGGCCTTCTTGATCGTGGCCTCAAGGTGCGGGCTTTGACCTTGCCGGATAGCTATCAGGACCACGGCAAGCCGGATGCTATGTATGCCGAGGCCGGTCTCGACCGGACAGGCATCGTGCATGCGGTGTTCGCAGCTCTTGGCCGTGAGGCTGTTGCAGCGCCGTTTAGCGCCTGACCGATGAGCGGAGAAACGAGCGACAAGAACCTGCGGCTCGATCAGCTGCTGGTGGAGCTTGGACTGTTTGCAACGCGTTCGCGGGCGCGTGATGCGATCCAGCGCGGCACGGTCAAGGTGGACGGCAAGCCCGTCACCAAGCCGGGCCAGACGGTTTTGCGCACCGCAAAGATCGCCGTGGATGATCCGGCGAGTGCTTATGTCTCTCGCGCTGCCTTGAAGCTCATTGCGGCGCTTGACCATTTCGAGCTTGATGTGAAGGGGCGCACCGCGCTCGACATCGGTGCCTCGACGGGCGGTTTCACGCAAGTTCTGCTGGAGCGCGGCGCAAGCCACGTTCTTGCCATTGATGTCGGCCACGACCAGTTGCACGAGACACTGGGCGCCGATTCACGCGTCACCAGCAAGGAAGGGCTCAACGCCCGCGCGCTGGAACTTATCCACCTGGATGGACGCGAAATCGATTGCGTGGTTTCGGATGTGAGCTTCATTTCGCTGAAGCTTGCATTGCCTCCGGCATTGGCCTTTGCGCAAAAAGGTGCTATCTGCGCGCTTCTCGTAAAGCCGCAATTTGAAGCGGGCCGCGAGGCTATCGGCAAGGGCGGTATTTTGCGCGACCCGAAAGATGGCGCGCGCATAGCAGAAGAACTGAAATCGTGGCTTGAGACGCTACCCGGCTGGCGTGCGCTCGGCCTTTGCCCCTCGCCCATCGAAGGTGGCGATGGCAATCTTGAGTATCTCCTGGCAGGAAAGAAGGACCGATGACGACGCAGTTAACAATCCGCTCGATTGGTGCGGGCGGCGATGGCGTCGCCAACCTTCCTGATGGCCAGATTTATGTCCCCTTCACACTGCCGGGTGAAGTCGCCAATGTTGCGCGCGACAAGAACCGCGCGACGGTTATGGCGCTCCTCGAAACATCGCCCGAGCGTCAGGCATCAGCCTGCCAGCATTTCGAGGATTGCGGCGGCTGCGCGCTGCAGCATTGGCAGGACGAACCTTATCGTCTGTGGAAGCGCGAACTGGTTGTCTCGGCACTGAAGGGCAGGGGGATCGACACGGAGGTTGCACCGCTGGTGGCTTGCCAGCCCCGCACACGCCGCCGTGCTGTTTTTGCGGCGCGCAAGACGGAGATGGGCGTGTTGCTCGGCTTCAACCGTCATCTCAGCCATGAAATCATCGATATCGTCGAATGCGCGGTAACCGTTCCGGAAATCATTGCGCGGCTTGATGATCTACGTGAAGTCGGGGCTCTGATTGCACCGGGTTCCAAACCGTTCAAGCTGGCTGCTACGCAAACGGAGTCCGGCCTTGATCTCGCGGCAAGCGGTTGTGGCAAGCTGAGCGATGAGCAACGGCGTGCGCTGACCGCGCTTGTCATGAAGAAGGGCTTTGCCCGCCTTTCGCATGAAGGCGAAATCATTGTAGAGCCGAAGAAGCCGCTCATTCATTTCGGCAAGGTTCCGGTTCCGGTTCCGCCCGGCTGTTTCTTGCAGGCAACGGCCAATGCTGAAGAAGCAATGGTGCAGCTTGTTCTGGACCATGTCGGTAAGGCCAAGCGTGTCGCGGACCTGTTTTGCGGTGTCGGAACATTTGCGCTGCGGATTGCGGAAAAGGGCGCAGTTCATGCCGTTGAAAATGACGCACTGGCTCTCGCTGCTCTCGATCGGGGCGTGCGCCATGTGCAGGGACTGAAGCCCGTTTCAGTCGAACGTCGCGATCTGTTCCGCCGTCCGCTTATGCCGAAGGAATTACTGCCCTATAACGCCGTGGTTTTCGACCCTCCGCGCGCAGGTGCGGAAGAACAGGCACTTGAACTGGCAAAATCCAAGGTGGAAAAGGTTGTCGCGATCTCGTGCAATCCGGTGACGCTCGCACGTGACCTCGCCATTCTGGCGAAGGGCGGCTATCGCGTTACACGTGTCACGCCGATTGACCAGTTCCTCTGGTCGCCACATGTAGAGGCCGTAGCGACGCTGGTGAAAAGGTAAGCGTTTAAGCCAAAGCCCAATCCACCGCCGCTTCGGCGTGCAGTTGCGTTGTGTCGAATACCGGCACGGGGCTATCCTGCTGCCCGATGAGCAACATGATTTCGGTACAGCCGAGAATGATAGCTTCGGCCCCGTGCTCGACTAGACGACTGATGACAGCACGGTATTTTTCTCGTGACGTATCGCGTACTTCGCCGACGACCAGTTCGTGATAGATGATGTCATGCACGGTTTTGCGGTGGGCTTCATCGGGCGTCAGAACCTCTAGCCCGTGTTTGGCCGCAAGGCGGCCTTTATAGAATTCCTGCTCCATCGTGAAGGCGGTGCCTAACAACCCGATTTTGGACAAGCCTGCGGCTTTGATCTTTTTTGCCGTAGGGTCAGCAATATGCACAAGCGGGATCGATGTGGCGCTTTCGACGTCAGCGGCCATTTTATGCATAGTGTTGGTGCAGATCAGGATGAAATCCGCGCCGCCCTTTTCAAGGTTCTGCGCGGCCTCGATCATGAGCCTGGTCAGCTCGTCCCATTTGCCTTCATGCTGAAGATGCTCGATCTCACCAAAATCCATCGACCACATCAGGCTTTTGGCCGAATGCGTGCCGCCGAGCCGTGCGCGGACTTCCTGATTGATGATGCGATAATATTCCTGCGAGCTTTCCCAGCTCATCCCGCCTATCAGCCCAATCGTCTTCATCAATCCCTCCCGGATAAAATTAAGGGCGGATCGCTCCGCCCCTGTCATTCGGCCATGTATGGCATTCGGTCATGTATTTTGGGCGAAAGCTGCGATTACATCTTTTCGATGATCTTCTGGTCGCCTTCATGCGCCTTGCCGTTGGCGGCGATAATGGCGGGAACGATGTCCTCCGCCTTGTTGATGACAAGCGGCTTTACCTGGTGTGCGGTGTGCAGGAAACCTTCCGCCGTCATATGCTCCAGAAGCGAGAGCATAGGCTGCCAGAAATTGTTGATGTTAGCGAACACCATCGGCTTGCGATGCTTGCCGAGCTGCGCCCAGGTCATCATTTCCACGATTTCCTCAACCGTGCCAATGCCGCCGGGCAGCGTGACGAACGCATCCGACTTCTGGAACATGAGGTGTTTGCGTTCATGCATGTCGCCGACAACGATGAGTTCGGTCAGCTGTTCGGCCTTTTCAAGGCTTGCTTCCTTGTCGAGCAGGAAGGTCGGGATGATGCCGGTGACTTCGCCGCCGGCTTCCATCACGCCTTGCGCAACCGCGCCCATGATGCCGCGCGTGCCGCCACCATAAACTAGGCGCAGACCATGTTCGGCAATGGACCGGCCGAGCGTGACGCCCGCTTCGCGATAGATGGGATTCAGGCCCGTGGACGAGCCGCAATAAACACAGATGGATCGAATCTCAGACATGATTTTCTTGTGCGCTTTTGACCTTTCAGCGTCAAGCGTCTGCGATTTCATTTTGCAGTGAAGATTGCTACCAGTGAGACGTATACATCAGGTTCCGGGTGGACATTCGCAGTGATTGTTATATCTCAATCCGTATGTACTCCAGATTGAGAAGTGGATTGGATATGAAGAACTGGGTTGTGTTTCTCGGGCTCACCTTTGCCGCATCATCCGCATCGGCTGGCGAGATCAACATCAAACTGCCGGACAATACCGAAGTAACGACCAACTCTGTTCTGTATAAATGTGGCGAGAAAAATGTCTCGGTAACCTACTACAATGCCGGTGATGTTTCGCTTGCTGAGCTGGAGCTTGACGACGAGACTATCGTCGCTTCCAACGTCATTTCAGGGTCTGGAGCCAAATATGCCGGTGGCGTCTACATCTGGTGGACCAAGGGCGAAACGGCCGATCTTTATAACCTTATGGAGGATCCGGACCAATCAAAGCCGACAAACTGTGTAGAACAGTAACCTAGCTAATAAAATGCCTCGTACCTTTTGCTGTTTCGGTGCAGATTCCTTGTAGGGGCAAGCCAAAAGCTATAAACCCGCTATTATAGTCTCTGGCGTGGATTTCGAAACGAAATGCAAAAGAACAGTTTAGGATTGCTCGGTATCGGGCTCGTCGCAATCGTCGCCGGGCTCGGCCTCTATTGGAATGCGACACGATCCCGCGTTGAGGCGCCGCAACCTAATGCCACTGCGCCAGCTTCGAGCAATGCGCCAGCGCAGCCAGAAACAACACCATCCGAGACGAAGAGGCCAGACGCTGCCAGGCCTGCTGGTGACGCTTCAGCAAACGATGCGAGCCCGCAAGGCGCGCAATCCGAAGAGCCTGCCAAGCAGGCTGATGCCACTCCCGCAGAGCAGGCAGACAACACACCGGTTTTCGATCTTCTTCGCGTCGAGCCTGACGGTTCGGTCGTGATCGCGGGCAAGGCGCTCCCCAATGCTGATGTTGAGGTTGTCGCAGGTGCCACTGTTGTCGGCAATGCCAAGGCCGGAGCCAATGGCGATTTTGCCATTGTTCTGGATAATCCTTTGAAGGCGGGTGACCATCAGTTGGTCTTGCGTTCAACTGGAACGGATAACAACGTTGCCACCTCTGCCCAGACCGCCATCGTGTCGGTGCCTGAAACCAAGTCCGGGCAAGTGCTGGCGTTGGTTGAGGAGCCGGGGCAGGCGAGCCGCCTGATTACCAAGCCGGAAACAGCAAAGAAGCTGCAGGACAATGCGGAAGCTACCCCTGAAGCAGCAGACAAGCCAGCGGCCAAGCCTGCTCAGGATTCGCCGATTGCCATCGAGGCTGTCGAGATTGAAGGCCAGGCTGTTTTCGTGGCGGGTAAAGCCAAGGGCGGCAATCGCGTGATTGTCCACGCCAACGATACATTGCTTGGCGCAAGCCTCATTTCGCCTGAAGGCCGTTTCCTTGTGCAGAGCAAACAACCGCTCAGCGTTGGTGATTACATCATTCGCGCCGACCTGCTCGACAATGCCAATCAGGTTCTGGCCACAGCCCGCGTCCCGTTCCGTCGGGAAGCTGGCGAGAATATTTCGGCTGTTGCTTCCGACACGGACGGTCAGGCGGCGGCTGCATCGGAAGCGATTGGTGATGAGGCCGCTTCGTCCGCAGCCCCGCTGCAGAAAGTCGACGGCTCTGTCATCATTCGGCGTGGGGATAATCTCTGGACGATATCCAAGCGCGCCTATGGTAAGGGGACGCGATATACGACGATCTACCTCGCCAATCGCGACCAGATCCGCAATCCAGATCTAATCTGGCCGGGGCAAGTATTTAATATGCCGAAGGCACCTTTGGGCGATGGGGAGGCCAAGCGCCAGTTGAAAGATAGCGCTAACTGACGACGAGTTCCTGGAATTGCGCGGCTCTCAACGCAGGGGGCGCATTTCAACAATGAGCGTCACTCATGATAGTGTGTTTCCGGTTTGGCGCTATTTTCTGGAATGAACGTCTCCAAATCTTGAACTTTATAGTATAATCGTATATCGTCGATATACGATGAAGATAGTGCTGGACAAAAACTCGACCGAAACTGTCGCCGATCTGGCGCAGCTTGGCATTGACGATGAAGCGGCAGCGCGCATTTGCGCCGCGCTGGGCCATCCTGTTCGCATCCGAATTATCCGCCAGTTGATGATGGAGGACGCCTGCTGCTGCAAGGATATTGTCGGCAAGCTCGACCTTGCTCAATCGACGGTTTCCCAACACCTCAAGGTCCTCGTGCAGGCCGGTCTTATCGATTATCGGCCCGAACGTCAGTCCTCGCGTTACAGCGTCAACTGGCAGCAACTAAACGCTGTTCGCACGCATTTTGCTTCCTTTAAGAGCAGATGCTGCGGCTAGAGTATGTCTCCCGAAAGTGGGAACCGGTTTCGGGATAAAGACATACGTAAAAACAAACGGATAGAGCATCCCGAAAAGCCCCAAGTGGATTTCGGAAGAGATGCGTCAATACAAATAGATAGAGCGATGACGGAGTTTCATCTCATACGAAATCGCTTGAGCCCACCGACTTGAAAGAACGCACCATGAGTTCCCCCAAAACGGTTTCCGCCGACTCCGGCGAGACGTTCAAGACACTGCGAAATCTCTGGCCCTATATGTGGCCGTCCGACAGGCCCGATCTGCGCATGCGCGTTGTGTGGGCCACGTTCTATCTGGTGATTTCCAAGATCGTGCTCATCCTCGTGCCCTATTTCTTCAAATGGGTGACGAATGCCTTGACCGGTCAATTGAACCCGCCGGATTATATTCCACTGTTTCTGGTTGGCGCAGTGATGCTTGTGCTGGCTTATAACGGCGCCAAGATCGTACAGGCTGGCCTCAATCAGCTTCGCGACGCATTGTTTGCAAGTGTCGGGCAATATGCAGTACGCCAGCTGGCTTACCGAACTTTCGTGCACATGCACCAGCTTTCACTCAGGTTCCATCTTGAACGGCGAACGGGTGGGCTTTCGCGGGTTATCGAACGTGGGACTAAGGGCATCGAAACGATTGTCCGTTTCACGATCCTCAACACGCTGCCCACCATTCTTGAATTTGCGCTGACGGCGGTGATTTTCGCATTCGCCTATGGCATTTCCTATCTGCTCGTGGTCGCGGCAACGGTCTGGCTCTACACCTGGTTTACAATCAAGGCGAGCGACTGGCGTATCAACATTCGTCGCGAAATGAACGACTCCGATACGGATGCCAACACTAAGGCAATCGACTCGTTGCTCAATTTCGAAACTGTCAAATATTTCGGCAACGAGAACATGGAAGCCAAGCGCTTCGATGCCTCGATGGCACGTTATGAAAAAGCGGCTACCCAGACCTGGACGTCACTTGGTTGGCTGAACTTCGGTCAGGCCGTCATCTTCGGTGTCGGCATGGCGGTGGTCATGGTCATGTCAGCGCTTGAAGTCCGGGCCGGGACACAATCCATCGGCGATTTCGTTTTCATTAATGCCATGCTTATGCAGCTGTCCATCCCGCTCAATTTCATCGGTTTCATCTATCGCGAAATCCGTCAGGGTTTGACCGATATTGAGCAGATGTTCGATCTCCTCGATGTGAAGCAGGAAGTCGTCGACAAGCCCAACGCACCAGCATTGGGAATCGATCACGGCGCAATTCGTTTCGATGATGTGCATTTCGCCTATGATGCGAACCGCCCGATTCTAAAGGGCATAAGTTTTGAAGTGCCGGCGGGAAAGACGGTGGCGATTGTCGGGCCGTCGGGTGCGGGTAAATCCACGATCTCACGACTGCTGTTTCGCTTCTATGATGTCCAGTCCGGATCGGTTTCCATCGACGGGCAGGACGTTCGCGATGTCACGCAGGAAAGCCTGCGCAAGGTTATCGGCATGGTGCCGCAGGACACGGTCCTGTTCAACGACACGATCGCTTACAACATTCGTTATGGCCGTCCTGACGCCACGAACGAAGAAGTGGAAAAGGCGGCTGAACTGGCGCAGATTTCCGGCTTCATCAAGCATCTGCCGGAAGGTTACCAGGCCATGGTTGGCGAACGTGGCCTCAAACTTTCGGGCGGTGAGAAACAACGTGTAGCCATTGCCCGCACGATCCTGAAGGCACCGCCGATCCTGATACTTGATGAGGCAACCTCCGCGCTTGATACAGCCACCGAGCAGGAAATCCAGTCTGCGCTCGATATCGTCAGCCGGGGCCGAACTACGCTTGTCATCGCGCATCGACTGTCGACCGTGATCGGTGCCGATGAGATCATCGTCTTGAAAGATGGTCTGATTGCCGAACGGGGCACCCACCGCGTGCTTCTCAAGCATAAGGGACTTTATGCGTCCATGTGGGCTCGTCAGCGCGAGGCGGATGAGGCGGAAGAGCGTCTGCGTCAGGTTCGCGAAAGTGACGAATTGGGTATCGTCAAACGTGGAGTTCCGGCGGCGGAGTAGGCAGTTTATCGGCGGTCAGTTATATCAGGGCGCGATCACGTGCCCTGACAGCCGTGAATAATTTGCGAAATGGATTTCGATTCTGAACAGGATGAGGTAAATAACGGCCAAACTCAAAGGAAGAGCGATGAGCCTTACTGACACCATCCGCAATACTTTCGTGCCGATCCATCGGGAAGGTTATCCGTTTATCGCGGGCTTTTTCGTGGTTTCCCTTATTCTTGGCTGGCTTTGGGACCCGTTGTTCTGGATCGGCATGGTACTGACCGTCTGGTGCATCTACTTCTATCGTGATCCGGAGCGCGTGACCCCGATGGACGATGATCTGGTCATCAGCCCCGCTGATGGCAAGGTTTCCTTCGTCGGTCCGGCTGTGCCACCAGCCGAGCTGGATTTTGGCGCTGAGCCGCGTATGCGTGTGTCGGTTTTCATGAATGTGTTCTCGGTTCACATCAACCGCTCTCCGGTTCGTGGAAAAATCGAAAGGGTCGTGCATCGTCCTGGCAAGTTCCTCAACGCGGAACTGGACAAGGCGAGCACGGAGAACGAACGTAATAGTGTTCTGATCGAAAGTCCTCATGGCAAGATCGGCGTCGTCCAGATAGCCGGTCTGGTCGCGCGGCGCATCGTCTGCTGGTCCAACGAGGATGATGACTTGTCCGTGGGCGAACGGTTTGGCCTGATCCGTTTCGGATCGCGCGTCGATGTCTATCTTCCGGCCGATGCGACCGTTCGTGTTGCAGTTGGCCAGACTGCAGTCGCCGGTGAAACCGTTCTGGCCGATTACGGCAGCGTGCGCGGCGAACCTGTGGTGCGGATCGGCTGAGCCGATGGAGACGCCTTTTCCGCCTTTCGAGCCAAATGGCCATGTCGATTCATCGCGCGGCCCCAAGCTGTCGCAGATACCGCTGCGTATCGTCATTCCAAATGTTATAACGGTTCTCGCCATCTGTGCGGGCCTTACAGGCATTCGCCTGGCTTTCGAAAACCGCTTCGAGCTTGCCGTTGTGATGGTCCTCGTCGCAGCCTTTCTCGATGGTATCGATGGGCGCGTTGCTCGCATGATGAAGGGATCGTCGAAGTTCGGCGCGCAGATGGATTCGCTCGCCGATATCGTCAATTTCGGTGTGGCGCCCGCTCTGGTGCTCTATGCCTTCATGCTCGATCAAGCACGCTCGTTCGGTTGGATTGCGGCACTCCTCTATGCCATTGCCTGCTGCCTGCGGTTGGCACGTTTCAATGTCATGCTGGAAGATCCGAACCGTCCAGCGTGGCAAAGCAACTATTTTATCGGCGTGCCTGCACCAGCAGGCGCCATGCTTGTCCTTTTGCCGGTTTATCTCGGTTTTCTCGGTTTGACCCCAACGCGAGGGCTCGCGTTCGGCGTAGCGATCTATACCGTAGCAATCGCGTTTCTGCTCGTAAGCCGCCTCCCGGTCTATAACGGCAAGTCCGCTGGAAGCCTTGTCCGGCGCGATATAGTCATGCCGCTCATCCTGTTCGTGGTTGTTTATGTCGCGTTCCTGATGAGCTTCACCTGGCAGACATTGAGCCTTACCGCACTTGCCTATCTCGCATTTCTTCCGTTCAGCTTGGCTGCTTGGAACAAGCGCGAAGCCGCCGACCGAAAGGCCGAGGAAGAAGCCGGCACCGAAGGAGAGGCGCCGTCAGGGGAAAACTGATGGCAATTCCTGCTTGATGAAACCAACGCGCTCCTCGACCGATGATTTTGGCAGGAGCGCGATTTCATATCCAAGTCGTCTGTAGGTTT
The DNA here is from genome assembly GCF_038433355.1 of Brucella cytisi. NCBI lineage: Bacteria > Pseudomonadati > Pseudomonadota > Alphaproteobacteria > Hyphomicrobiales > Brucellaceae > Brucella > Brucella cytisi. The sequence continues at coordinate 88,346 of NZ_JBCAUP010000004.1, read as the reverse complement.
TATCCATCGCCTCGAATGTGCGTACGGCTTCCTCGAAATCCTGCTTGCGTTCAGCATCCTGACCGAAGATTTCCGCCCATGGCGGCGCGAGGAAAACCGTTCTGTTATATCTGGTTTGTAGAGCGGCCTCTTCCATATGCTGCGGAACTGAGAGGTTACACAGCATCAGATAGCCAATCACATCCGGCACACCGCGGTCGAAGACGACTGTCCCGTGCTGTTGTTCTGCCATCGCGTGCGAGCGCATTTCCCATGAAAGCATCAACTCCGCAAAAAGCATGCGGTCGCTCCAGGGCAAAGCATTGCCGCCGATGGCGACCTGATCCTGAATGATGGCACGTCCAGCCTCCACTGTGCGGGAAACCCCCTGCCTTTCGAGTGCATCGATCAGTGTGCTTTTGCCTGATCCGGGCCCACCGCTGATAATGATGAAATGCTGATAATCTTTGGTCATAAGTCCTCCAATAGAAAAGCGAACGCGCGTCAAATCAGTCGGCGCGCGATGAAGAGGTTTGGGAGTGGGAGAAAAGCCCGCGGAAAAAAGAGCCGTCAGGTGGCTAGGCGGGAAACATGAATAAGTAAATACATAGAACCGGCCTTGCATATTGGCAAGGCCGGAGGACGGAAATCAGCTCGGCAGATGATAGTCGAGGAAGCGATTCTGACGAACGTCGAAAAGCTTACCGCTAACTTCTAGGTTCGGATCGGCGAGCTTGACGATCTTTTCGGCAACCGACTGCGGTGTTGGCAGCGTCTCCGGATCTTCGCCCGGCATGGCCTGCGCACGCATTGCCGTGCGTGTGGCGCCCGGATTGACCGAGTTGATCTTGAGCTTCATCTGCTTTGTTTCTTCTGCCCAACTGCGTGCCATGACTTCGACAGCAGCTTTCGAGGCAGCGTAGGGCGCCCAGAAAGCCCGGCAGGTATGCGCTACGCCGGAAGAGAGGAGAATGGCACGGCCAGCATCAGAAGCACGCAGCAGCGGATCAGTAGACCGGATGAGGCGCCACACGCTGGTGACATTAACGTTCATGACTTTCTCGAAAGTCTTGGCCTCGACATGGCCGATCGGTGAGATCGTGCCAAGAACGCCAGCATTGGCAACCATGATATCGAGCTTACCCCAACGCTCATGAATGGAGCCGCCGAGGCGATCAATCGCTTCCATGTCGGTAATATCGAGAGGCACCAGCGTCGCATTGCCACCGAGCTTGCGGATATCATCGTCCAGCTCTTCAAGGCCGCCGACAGTGCGTGCGACCGCGACTACATGTGCGCCGCGTTTTGCCAGTTCAAGTGAAAGAAAATAGCCAATACCGCGCGATGCGCCTGTTACCAGTGCGATGCGGCCCGTAAGGTCGATGCTCATCTAGTCCCCATTTGTCATGCAAACACAAGAAACAGGCAGCCTTTTGGGCCACCTGTGTGAAGAATTGTGCGATCAGCCGTTGCTTGCGAGCAGCGACAGCGTGTGCACATTGCTCTCGCCTTCCTGATCAAGGAGGCGGGTCGGATATTCGCCGGTGAAATAGTGATCGGTGAAAGCCGGCGCGTTCGGATCACGTGGATTCCCGCCAACGGCCGTGTAGAGCCCGTCAATGGAAAGAAATGCCAGAGAATCCGCACCGATGTAACGACACATGGATTCCAGGTTTTCGTGCTGGTTGGCCAGCAGCTTATCGGCATGGGGGGTGTCGATACCGTAGAAATCCGGATGGTAAATCATTGGACTTGCCACGCGGATATGCACTTCCTTTGCGCCTGCATCGCGGATCATCTGAACAATCTTGACGGAAGTGGTGCCGCGGACGATGGAATCGTCCACCAGCACGACGCGCTTGCCTTCGATCATGGCGCGATTGGCCGAATGCTTCAGCTTGACGCCCAGCGCACGAATTTGCTGCGTTGGTTCGATGAAGGTACGGCCCACGTAATGATTGCGGATGATGCCGTATTCGAACGGGATGCCGCTGGCCTGAGCAAAACCGAGAGCGGCCGGTGTGCCGCCATCAGGGACCGGCACGACAACATCAGCTTCAATGCCGGCTTCCTTGGCAAGCTCCATGCCCATCTTCTTGCGCGCGACATAGACGCTGCGACCGCCGACGACGGAGTCGGGACGGGCAAAATAGACATACTCGAACAGGCAGAGCCGTTCCGGCTGTGGATTTTCAGCCTTGATGGAATCGACGGTGATGGAGCCGTCCTTCTGAATCTCGCAAATGACCACTTCGCCATTTTCGACGTCGCGAACATATTTCGCGCCGATAATATCGAGCGCACAGGTTTCCGAACAGAAGATAGGTTTACCGTCGAGTTCGCCCATGACAAGCGGACGGATACCGATTGCGTCACGCGCGGCAATTAGCTTGGTGCGGGTCAGCGCCAGCATGGCGTAGCCGCCTTCGACCTGACGAATGGCATCGACGAAACGGTCGGACGAGGATGCATGTCGCGAACGGGCGATCATATGTAGTACGACTTCCGTATCGGATGTCGCTTGAAAGATTGCGCCGGAAGCAATCAGCTGCTTGCGCAGCGTGATGCCGTTGGTGAAGTTGCCATTGTGGGCAATGGCGATGCCGCCGACTTCCAGTTCCGCGAACAATGGCTGCACATTGCGCAGGATCGTCTCGCCGGTGGTGGAGTAGCGCACATGGCCGATCGAGCGATCACCGGGCAGGCGGTTCAGCGTCGCGGCATCGGTAAAATGGTCGCCGACAAGGCCCATATGGCGTTCGGAATGAAAACGGCGATTGTGATAGGAAACGATACCGGCTGCTTCCTGCCCGCGATGCTGAAGGGCATGCAGGCCCAATGCGGTCAGTGCGGCTGCGTCTTCATGGCCAAGAATGCCAAATACGCCGCACTCTTCATGCAGGGTGTCTTCATCCAGCATAAAGGAGGCATTTTCAGAAGAATGGCTGGTCATTGCCGCAAGGCCTTTCGATTGCAGAGGCAACTAAAGCGCCTCTCTATCACAAGATGGCTTTTTGTTAAAAGCGAAGAGTTCACCGCTACGTCGATATAGTCTCATGAACATTAGTATCGCACGATGTCCACGAATAATCTCGCAAATTCCCGCCTGAAATATGATCGCGGAACCGAAATGACAATGTCTGACGGTCAAGTGGGCTATATTACCTTATTCGTTTTTCGCTTCCGGAATTGAAAAAGCCGCCAGCGAGGCTGACGGCTTCTCGATTTCTCGGAACCCCTTATTGCTGTGCAGGCGTATCGTCCGGAACCGGCGCTTCTTCCTGCTCGCCAGAGGCCGGAGCATTTTGTTGTGGCTTGAACTTGTCGATCATCTGGTCGGGATTAGCCGGCAGAAGGTCGATCAGCTGCTGGCCGAACGAATCGAGCATTGGCTTCGATTTCGCATTCGTTACCCAGGCTGGCTGGTTTGTCGGGACGAGCCAGTTGAAGAACAGCATGGCAACGACAACGAGAAGTACGCCGCGCACGCCGCCGAACAGAAAGCCGAGTGTGCGGTCAAGCGCACCGATACGGCTGTCGATGATGAAATCGGCGATCTTCATCGTAATCAGCGATACAACGATCAGCACGACGAGGAAGACCGCGCCAGCGGCGGCAATCTTTGCGATGGTTTCGTTGTTGATATAGGGCTGCACGAAAGGCAAAACCGGCTGGTAGAAGAGATAGGCTGCAGCGGCCGCTGCCGCCCACGATACCAGCGACAGCACCTCGCGGGAAAAACCGCGCACCATCGCCAAAACGGCTGAAACCAGCGTTATCCCGAGTAGAATTCCATCAAGCATGGTTATCGGCATTCTGCCTGTCCTCAGTTATTATGCGCAATTACTTTAATACGCAGGGCAGTCAAAGATGCTGGAGCTTATCACCGGAAGGTTGACAGATTCTTCCAGTCATAAAACTCCAGATTTATTGCGTCTTTCCGGATCCTGAAGCCGCGATGCGGGCAACAAGGTCGGGCAGAGCCGAAGTTTCCATTAGCCGGAAGTTACGATCTTTCCAAAGTTCGCCACTGCCGCCGGGCACTTCTGCCTGCCGGAAACCGAGTTTTTCGGCTTCCTTGAGCCTCTGTACTGCATGCGTTACCGCGCGAACAGCACCGGAAAGGCTGATTTCGCCGAAATAAACACAATCTGGCGGAAGGGCAATACCGGCCATGGATGAAACCAGTGCAGCGGCCACCGCTATATCGGCGGCAGGCTCGCTGATACGATAGCCGCCAGCCACATTCAGATAGACATCGTGCTGGCCGAAACGAACGCCGCAATGCGATTCGAGCACGGCGAGGATCATGGCAAGGCGTCCGCCGTCCCAGCCTACGACCGCACGACGCGGGGTGCCGAGGGAGGAGGGGGCGACAAGCGCTTGTATCTCCACCAGCACGGGGCGCGTTCCTTCCATGCCGGCAAAGACTGCCGCACCCGGAGCCTTGGCGTTGCGCTCGCCAAGGAAAAGCTCGGAAGGGTTGGAAACCTCGCGCAGTCCGCCATCGGACATCTCGAAGACACCGATCTCGTCGGTTGGGCCGAAACGGTTCTTTACCGTGCGCAGGATGCGATAGTGATGTCCGCCTTCACCTTCGAAATAGAGAACGCCATCAACCATATGCTCGACCACGCGGGGGCCTGCAATCTGGCCGTCTTTGGTAACATGTCCCACCAGCACGACTGCGGAACCCGTCTGCTTGGCATAGCGGATCATGGCTTGTGCCGACGAACGTACCTGCGTGACCGTGCCGGGAGCAGAATCTGCCATATCGGTCCAGAGTGTCTGGATCGAATCGATGATGACGAGATCGGGGCGCTTTGTATCTGAAATGGTAGCGATGATGTCTTCAACATTGGTTTCGGCGGCAAGCTCCACCGCCGAAGATGCCACGCCCAGACGCTGCGCACGCAAGCGTATCTGTGCGACGGCTTCTTCGCCAGAAACATAAACAATGCGATGGCCACGATTGGAAAGGGCAGCTGCTGCCTGCGTCAACAGCGTGGATTTCCCAATACCGGGATCACCGCCGATCAGAAGGGCGGAACCGCGCACGAACCCACCGCCCGTAACCCGGTCAAGCTCGCTGATACCGGAAATGATGCGCGGCGCATCTTCAATGTCGCCGGACAGAGACGTCAGGGCGACGGCCCGACCCTTGCGCTTGGACAACATGGCGCCGGGCCCAGACCCGATACCGCTATTGGTGCCTTCCTCGACAAGCGTATTCCACTCGCCGCAGGAGTCGCACTTGCCTGCCCAGCGCGAATGAACCGCACCGCAATTCTGGCAGATGAACTGAACGCGCGCCTTGGCCATCAGACGCGCTCCATCTTGATCGTGATTTTATTATTCATACTGGTCCGGCAGATAGGAACCCTCGGCCAAATCTGCAAACCGTGTGAACTCAGACTGGAAGGCGAGCTTGACGGTGCCGGTCGGTCCGTGGCGCTGTTTGGCGATGATTACGTCAGCAGTGCCGCGCACTTTTTCAAAGTGCTGTTTCCATTCTTCATATTTCGGGTCGAATTCGTCGCGCGGCTCCAGGTTCTTGACGTAATATTCCTCACGGAACACGAATAACACCACGTCAGCGTCCTGCTCGATAGAGCCTGATTCACGAAGATCGGAGAGCTGTGGGCGCTTATCCTCGCGGCTTTCCACCTGACGGGAGAGCTGTGAAAGTGCAATGATAGGAACGTTCAGTTCCTTGCCGAGCGCCTTGAGACCTGTGGTGATTTCGGTGATCTCTTGCACACGGTTCTGTGCCGAAGCTTTCGACGAACCGGTCATCAGCTGCACGTAGTCGATCACCAGAACGTCGAGGCCTCGCTGGCGCTTCAGGCGGCGTGCACGCGCTGCAAGCTGCGCAATGGAGATACCACCGGTCTGGTCAATATAGAGCGGAATCTTCTGCATCACCTGTGAGCAAGCGACGAGCTTTTCGAAATCGGTTTCGGTGATGTCGCCACGACGGATCTTCGAAGAGGAGACTTCCGTTTGCTCGGAAATAATACGGGTTGCAAGCTGCTCCGCCGACATTTCGAGCGAGAAGAAGCCGACGACGCCGCCATTTACAGCTTTGATCGAACCATCGGCCTGCTGTTCTCCTTCATAGGCGTTGGCGATATTAAACGCGATATTGGTTGCAAGCGAGGTCTTGCCCATACCCGGACGACCGGCAAGGATGATCAAGTCGGAAGGCTGCAGGCCACCCATCTTGCCATCGAGCGTGTGGATGCCGGTTGAAACACCTGAAAGATGGCCGTCGCGCATGAAGGCGGCATTGGCCATGTCCACGGCTGTGGTGACGGCATCCTTGAAGGGCAGGAAACCGCCGTCATAACGTCCTGTTTCGGCGAGCTCGAACAGGCGACGCTCGGCGTCTTCGATCTGCTCCTGCGGCGCCATGTCGACAGGTGCATCATAGGCAACGTTCACCATGTCCTCGCCAATGCCAATCAGCGCGCGGCGCGTCGCCAGATCGTAAATCGCGCGGCCATAATCCTCGGCATTGATAATGGTGACGGCTTCGGTTGCGAGACGGGTCACATATTGGAAGATTGTGAGATCACCCACCTTGCCTTCGGTCGGCAGGAAGGTCTTCATTGTCACGGGATTGGCCATCTTGCCGACGCGAATGAGATCGGTCGTGATTTCATAGATGCGACGGTGCAATGGCTCGAAGAAATGGGTTGGCTTTAGGAAGTCGGATACCCGGTAAAAGGCATCGTTATTGATCAGGATCGCACCAAGCAGAGCCTGTTCCGCTTCAATATTGTGGGGTGCTTCCCGATAGAGCGCATCCTTCTGGTCTCGCGCATCGTCGAGTTTGCGTACCGCCGCTTCCGCCATGATTCTCTTTTCCGTTCCTGATGCGACCAGCTAGCCCTCAAGCGATGCCAAACGCAACGCAGCTTCGGATGATTCCTGCTGGAAGAGAAAACCTATACCATGATTCACACTGATCCACAGTTCAGGCATTGCCTTTATGCACTTCCTATTGACGGAGATTGCGGGGAGCAATCGACGATACTAATCTTTTCCCACCCCAAAGCTCCCCGATCTGTGCGGGCATTCAAAGCAAAGCCCGGCTTATATTCATGAGGAATATTCATGCGACACCGTACCATTGCAGCCTGGCTTCTGACAGCATTGGCTCTTTTTTCTTCATCAACTGCTTCATCGGCAGCCTCAGAACCGATCAAGGTCAGAGTGTTTATCGCCGCCATGTTCGAGATCGGTCAGAACAGTGGCGACCGGGCCGGCGAGTTTCAACGGTGGTATGAGCATTATTGGAAGGACGCGAAGCCCATCGAAGTCAGAGGGGCGCTGAAACCCGTTTATTGCAACGATGATGGTGTGTGCGGCTCAGTTCTCGGCATGGGCAAGGTGAATTCCTCGGCCAGCATGCAGGCAATCATGCTCGACCCGGCCTTCGACTTCTCCAAAACCTATTACATCTTGTCCGGTGTAGCCGGAACGCCGCCTTCACGCGGTACGATAGGCGATGTCAGCTGGGCGACGTGGCTTGTCGATTACGATCTGGGTCATCGTTGGGCGCCGGAAGAAGGCAAGTCGGGTGAACCGGTTTTCATGCCGCGGAAGGGCTATGAGGAATACCGTGTTTTCAAGCTTAATTCCGATTTGGTTGCGGCAGCACTCCGCTTGGGTTCCAATGTCGAGCTTCGCGATTCACCCGAAGCTCAGGCCTATCGCATGCGTTACCCCGACAAGGCTGCACAGGCGAAACCGACTTTGAAGACGGGCACGCATATGACCGGAGATACATTCTTCCACGGTCCCGGACTGTCGAAAGAAGCACAGTATATAGCCAAGCTATACGGTGCCGACGACTATCTGGCCACCGAGATGGAAGCTGCAGCACTCGCGCTCGTTATCAAGCGGCAGCACGGTACAGACCGCATTCTCAGTCTACGCGGTTCGGTGAACTTTGATCAGGGAAATCCGAAAGAAACCACGCTGCAGCATCTGGATCCGGCACCAGGTGAAACGGCCGGTGGTTTTGCGGAAACGGTAGAGAACATCTACCTCGTCGGCGCCCCAGTCGTGACGGACATCGTTACCCATTGGGACAAATGGGAAGCAGGTGTGCCAAAGCCGGAGTAAGAATAGAAGAAGCGGGCTGCTCCAGCGGAGTGGCCCGTTCCTATGTCTAGCAGAAAGGCTTCATCTCAGGCGTTCATGCTTTTCTTGACCGCCCGACCCTCGCTGTTGGCACCTTTTGGTGCGCTGTCGAGGCGTTTGAGACGCTTTTCCTCAGCCTCGATATAGTTACGGGTCAGTGGAACGGATTGCTGCCTGTGGGCGATCTGAATGTGGAACACCATCATGTTCTGCCAGCGGAATGCGCTTTCCGATGCGGCCAGATAGAACTCCCACATGCGGCAGAAACGCTCGTCATACAGCGCCTTGGCCTTGTCACGGTTGGCCATGAAGGCCTCCCGCCAAGCCTTCAGCGTTTCCGCATAATGAAGCCGAAGGATCTCTACGTCGGTGACATAAAGGCCGGCCTTTTCGATATGCGGCATAACCTCTGAAAGCGCTGGAATATATCCGCCTGGAAAGATGTATTTACGGATGAACGGATTGGTCGCTCCCGGCCCGTCGGCGCGTCCGATGGCATGCAGAAGGAAAACGCCGTCCGGCTTCATCAGTCGCGCTACATGCTGGAAATATTCGGCAAAATGCCCGACCCCGACATGTTCGAACATGCCAACCGATACCAGCCGGTCAAACTTGTCGTTGATGTTGCGATAATCGGTCAGTTCGAACTTCGCGCGGTCGGACAATCCTTCGTCCTGCGCACGCTGGTTGGCAATGGCATGTTGCTCTTCTGACAAGGTGACGCCGGTGACGTTGGCCTTGAGATGACGGGCGAGATAGAGGCCCATGCCACCCCAGCCGCAGCCAATATCGAGCACCCTGTCGCCCTCCTTCACCAACATCTTCGCAGCGATATGGCGCTTCTTGGCGAGTTGTGCTTCGGCGAGTGTGGCGTTTGGTGGATCGAAATAGGCGCAGGAATACTGCTTGTCGGGATCGAGAAACAGGTCGTAGAGTTCGCCTGAAAGATCATAGTGGCTTTTGATATTGTTTGAGGAACGCGAAATCGTATTCATCTGCTGAAAGCGACGGAAGAAGATACGCAGCTTCGCCAGGGCTTTCATCCACGGTTCAGTCGCTGCTGTCGGCCCGGTGTTCTCGAACACAACCTGAAGCAGCGTGTAGATGTCGCCGTTCAGAAATTCGATCTCGCCATCCATGAAACATTCGGCGAGTTTCAGTTCCGGGTCGATCGCTACGGCGCGCTCGGCGTGCTTTGTCTTGAAGTGTATATGAACTGGCTCACCAGTCTTGTCGCCGTACTGGGTACGCGCACCACTAGAATCGGTGACCGTCAGATCGCCGGTTTTAATCATATGCGAAAGAACAGTACGCATCATTCCATACATCGGCCCCATCTCCCTTTTCAGGACTGAAGCTGGCGCACATCCATGCGTTTGCATGGCAGGCGGCGGTACATAAGTATCAGAGCCGCTCTGTCATCAGATTTTCAGGCAATAGCCCCTCGGTCAATCGGCCTCGGGAGTAATGCCCAAGCAACGCGGACGTTTCCGTCAGCACCCTCTCCAATCCAATACTAATATGCAGAATAGGGAGTTTTACCGATCTGAAAAGAGAAAATGCCCGGCGGGGGCCGCCGGGCACGATCATATAAAGTTTACCACGATGGGAATGCGCGGCGTCTGGCTGTGCGTTCCCCTAGATAATAGGTGGCTAAATTAAGCCTGATCTTCAGCTTCTTCCTCTTCGTCGAAAACTTCTTCCGACAGAGGCTGTTCTTCAATGCCGTAGATAGCTTCGATCGAGGTCAGGTCTTCACCCTTTGCCTGACGTTCGGCTTCTTCCGTCGAACGGGCGATGTTGACCGAAACCTGAACCTGAACTTCCGGGTGCAGCGAAATCGAGACTTCGTGCAGGCCGATCGTCTTGATCGGATGGTTCAGTTCAACCTGGTTACGGTGCAGGGTGAAGCCATTGGCCGAAATGATGTCGGCGATGTCGCGGGTCGAAACGGAACCATAGAGCTGGCCGGTTTCACCAGCCGAGCGCACGACGATGAAGCTTTCACCGTCGAGCTTGTCGGCAACGGCCTGGGCTTCGTTCTTGCGTTCCAGGTTCTGGGCTTCGAGCTGAGCGCGCTGGCCTTCGAACTTCTTCTTGTTGGCTTCGTTGGCACGAAGAGCCTTGCCCTGGGGGAGCAGGAAGTTACGGGCATAACCGTCCTTGACCTTGACTGTTTCGCCCATCTGGCCGAGGCGGCCAATACGTTCCAGAAGAATGACTTCCATTGGAGTTTCCTTTCGAGTTTCTGATTCGGTTACTGACTGTCAGCTCCCGGCATTTTCGAGACCGGCGCGCCGCGCGAGGTGTCGAAAAGTCCGAGAACCATGAAGATGAAAAGCAGGAATGCGAAAAGTATGATCGCAAAGTAGGCGAGCCATAGCGCTACCGGGCGCCACACCTTGCCGCGTGTGCGGAAATGCATGATGGCAAGGCCCGACATCATGAAACCAGCGCTAAGCGCGCCAGCAACGACGGTTGCGATCAGTCCGACGCCGCCGGGAAGAAATGCAACCGCAAGAGCAACCGCGAAGACGAGCAAGGCCGGGCGCGGCATACGCAGCGTAGCGGGCCAGTCGTCACGTGGTCGGCGTAGGCGCCCCGAGATAGAGATCAGGCGCTGTGCCAGATAAAAATTACCAACGAGAATCGCGAGGCAGGTTGCCGGCTGGATTGCCGGCAAGGCAACCATCAGGAGTGACGTGACATTGTTGCGAATGTCGTCGCTAGCCGTGAACTGCGGGTCGGCTTCGGCAACCCGGTCGATCAGAGTGTTCGCGAGTTCGCGCGCCATGTCCGGGCCGAAGCCGAGAATCGCACCGATGACGATGAAGCTGAGCGCCACCATCATGGCAAGCCGGAATACAATGTCTGAAAGCGGATACCAGACCAGAACATCTTTCGGTCCGCCGAGTTCTTCGGCTGGTCGTGCAAGACCGGATAGATAGGCGCCAGCCGCCGCTGGAATGAAGCTGGTCAATGCCATCAGGAGTGCTGCAAGCGGAACGGCGACAATGCCGACGGCAACCGTGGCTGTGGCAGCGGCAACGACACCGGCGCTCGAACCCCAGCCAAGGGCAACAACGAAGATGGGAAGTGGTGTCAGGAAGTAGAGAACCATGGCCATAGCTGCCATCGCGCCACCTTGGGCGATGACGCCGGACGACATCAAGGCCGAGGCAAGCCCCGCCAATATGCCGACACCGATAATGGTTCCATTGAATTTCATCAGTTTCGCTGTCCTGCTCCGGTCTTGCCGGTTCGTGCAGTTAGAGGCCGCTGCCCCAACTTGGGTTTTATTACGCTCCGTTGCGCCCATCGCAATGAAGGAAAGGGGTTCGGGAGACAATCTCTGCGAGAATGCCTCCCGAAAGCTTGTTCTTACTTCACAACGTAAGGCAGCAGGCCGAGGAAACGAGCGCGCTTGATCGCCTTGGCGAGTTCGCGCTGCTTCTTCTGGCTGACAGCCGTAATACGGGAAGGAACGATCTTGCCGCGTTCGGAAATGTAACGCTGCAGAAGCTTGACGTCCTTGTAGTCGATCTTCGGTGCGTTTGCACCGGAGAACGGGCACGTCTTGCGACGGCGATGGAAAGGACGACGGGTCGGGATCTGATTGATATCAACCATAATTATGCTCCTTCACCAGCTTCGTTGTCGCGCGGGCGGCGCGGACCACGATCGCCACGGTCGAAACCGCCTTCACGACGGCGCGGACGATCGTCACCATCGCGTTCGCGACGGTCGTCACGGCGGGTGAGCATGGCCGACTGGCCTTCTTCGTGTTCATCAACGCGAACGGTGAGGAAACGAAGAATGTCTTCGTTGATGCGCATCTGGCGTTCCATTTCGGCAACGGCTGCAGCCGGAGCATCAATGTTTACGAGCGTGTAATACGCCTTGCGATTCTTCTTGATACGGTAGGTGAGGGGACGCAGACCCCAGCTTTCGACCTTACCGACCTTGCCGCCATTAGCTTCGAGGACACCCTTGTACTGTTCGACGAGAGCGTCGACCTGCTGCTGGGAAATGTCCTGGCGGGCAAGAAGCACATGTTCATAAAGAGCCATTGGCTTTGCCTTTCTTCTGTTACAACATGCCGACACCAACGGCTAAGCCTCTGCGACTTCTCTTTTGCCGGAAAACCGGTGAAGAAAGGACGCTCACTGAGACGATCGAGAGCGGAGACACGGGAGGCAGAAGCGCTTGTGACTTCTACGGATGTTCGTGAATTTGACTGCACAAACAACCGGCCCTCCGTTCAGCCCCCAGCTGGTGCCGAGCAATGAACGGGCGGCTATTACGTGTTTTTCCCCGGCTTTGCAAGGCGCAAACCGCACAAAAACCGGGAAATACTTGACTTTGCTGCCCTCACTGAGGCACATCCCGCCAAATTGTGCATTTAATTGCAGGGCATGTCGGAAAAAACGGATAACGGTTTCGACATTATCATATGCTTAACACCAGAACGAGGCATCAATGGCGGTAGCATTTACTTTCCCGGGACAAGGCAGCCAGGCTGTGGGTATGGGCAAGGCTCTGGCCGAACAGTTCGCTGAAGCGCGCGCCGTCTTCGATGAAGTCGACGCGGCGCTGGGCGAAAAGCTTTCCGCTACCATGTTCGAAGGACCGGAAGATGTGCTGACGCTGACCGCCAATGCCCAGCCTGCGTTGATGGCCGTCTCGATGGCTGTGCTGCGCGTCATGGAAGCGCGCGGCTTTTCGTTGAAAGACAAGGTTTCCTACGTTGCCGGACATTCTCTTGGCGAATATTCAGCGCTTTGCGCGGCTGGAACATTCTCGCTTGCCGATACGGCGCGCCTCCTGCGTATTCGCGGTAATGCCATGCAGAAAGCTGTTCCCGTTGGCGAAGGTGCGATGGCGGCTATCATCGGCCTGGAACATGGCGACGTAGAAGTTGTCTGTGCTGAAGCCAAAGCATCCGGTTCGGTCCAGATCGCCAATGACAATGGTGGAGGACAGCTTGTCATTTCCGGTTCCAGGGCTGCAGTCGAGCTGGCTGCCAAGCTTGCATCCGAAAAGGGCGCCAAGCGGGCCATAATGCTCCCCGTATCTGCTCCCTTCCATTCAACTTTGATGGGACCTGCTGCTGACGCGATGCGTGAAGCACTGGCTTCGGTTGAAAAGCACAGCCCGATCGTGCCGCTCATCGCCAATGTGCGGGCAGCGCCGGTCACCGACGCCAACGAGATCGCTGATCTTCTGGTCGAACAGGTTACGGGTCAGGTGCGCTGGCGCGAAACTGTCGAATGGTTTGCGGCCAATGGCGTCGCCACGCTTTATGAAGTAGGGTCAGGCAAGGTTCTGACAGGCCTGGCGCGCCGCATCTCGAAGGATGTGTCTGGTGCTGCCGTTGGCTCTGCCGAAGAAATTGAAGCAGCGCTTGCTGCTCTCAACGCTTAAGAGGGATTTCGCATGTTTGATCTGACTGGCCGCAAGGCTCTGGTAACCGGTGCAACCGGTGGTCTTGGTGAAGCGATTGCCCGCGCTCTTCATGCGCAGGGCGCAATCGTCGGCCTGCACGGCACCCGCGAAGAAAAGCTGAAAGAGCTTGCCGCTGAACTAGGTGACCGTACCTTCATCTTTCCGGCAAATCTTTCCGACCGTGAAGCCGTCAAGGCTCTTGGCCAGAAGGCGGAAGAAGAAATGAGCGGTGTCGACATTCTCGTCAACAATGCTGGCATCACCCGCGATGGCTTGTTCGTGCGCATGAGCGACGAAGACTGGGATGCTGTCTTGAACGTCAACCTGACGTCCGTTTTCAACCTGACGCGTGAGCTGACCCATCCGATGATGCGCCGCCGCAATGGCCGTATCATCAACATTACGTCGATTGTTGGTGTGACCGGCAATCCGGGGCAGGCAAACTATTGCGCGTCAAAGGCAGGCCTTATTGGCTTTTCCAAGTCGCTGGCGCAGGAAATCGCAAGCCGCAATGTGACGGTGAACTGCATCGCTCCAGGCTTCATCGAATCGGCCATGACCGACAAGTTGAACGAAAAGCAGAAGGAAGCGATCATGAGCAATATCCCCATGAAGCGCATGGGCGTTGGTGGCGATATTGCTGCGGCAGTCGTCTATCTGGCAAGCGACCAGGCAGCCTATGTGACGGGCCAGACCCTGCATATCAATGGCGGAATGGCCATGATCTGACCCTCCTTCTTCTCCCAATTATGGTATAAAATGCCTTAATACGGGGGGTGGAGAAGGAAAAGGCGCTTTGCCTTGCTCAAGAAGCATGGTAATGCGCCCATCGAGAGTTGCGGCATTCAGAGTAGAAGTGCCGCGATCCTGTTCCGAAAGGAATATCCACAGGATGACTGTCCGGGCGGCTTCGCTCGAAACTTGGCAGACATCTTATAACTTGATTACAATCCTGCATGCCGCTAACCAAGGCAGAGCAACAAACACACAGGTCGAGGTTCCGACATGAGCGATACCGCAGAGCGCGTCAAGAAAATCGTTGTTGAACATCTGGGCGTAGATGCCGACAAGGTCACGGAAGGCGCAAGCTTCATCGATGACCTCGGCGCAGACAGCCTCGACACGGTCGAGCTGGTCATGGCTTTCGAAGAAGAATTCGGCGTTGAAATTCCTGACGACGCTGCCGAAACGATCCTTACGGTCGGCGACGCTGTGAAGTTCATCGACAAGGCTTCTGCCTAATCTGAACTTGGGCATTGGGCTGGGGTTCTCGCAAATCCCGGCCCTGCTTGTTTTTAGTCGTTTCCCTTCGTCTTCATGATCGGAACGAATATGCACAAAGGCCGTTCAGCGGCCTGTTTGTGAATCTGCCGGAACGGTGATCGAAGATCGTGTTCGACATGGCAGGCTCCGGTTTCAACAATTGGAGCACCACCCCTTCCAGTCAGGCCCGGACATATGTTCTGTCGGTTAAAGCCTGCGGGGCGGTGTTCATGACAAAACAAAGTTTTAAGGGGTGGATATGAGGCGTGTCGTCATCACCGGTCTTGGTCTGGTGTCGCCGCTTGCCAGCGGTGTCGAAGAGACCTGGAAGCGTCTTATTGCCGGTGAAAGCGGTGCTCGCCGCATCACGGAATTTGAAGTTGATGATCTGGCCTGCCAGATTGCCTGCCGTATTCCGGTTGGCGATGGCACCAATGGCACCTTCAACGCCGACCTCCATATGGAACCCAAGGAACAGCGCAAAGTTGATCCTTTCATCGTCTATGCTGTCGGCGCTGCCGATCAGGCGCTGGACGATGCCGATTGGCATCCTGAAAGTGACGAAGACCAGGTTCGTACCGGTGTTCTCATTGGTTCCGGCATTGGCGGTATCGAAGGTATTGTCGAGGCTGGCTACACGCTGCGCGACAAAGGTCCGCGCCGCATTTCTCCGTTCTTTATTCCTGGGCGCCTGATCAACCTGGCTTCCGGCCATGTTTCCATCAAGCACGGACTCCGTGGTCCAAACCATTCGGTTGTAACGGCTTGTGCAACCGGCACGCACGCTATCGGCGACGCAGCCCGTTTGATCGCATTCGGCGATGCGGATGTCATGGTTGCCGGTGGAACGGAATCGCCGGTAAGCCGCATCTCGCTAGCCGGTTTTGCCGCTTGCAAGGCCTTGTCCACCAAACGTAACGATGATCCGACTGCAGCTTCCCGGCCTTATGATGAAGACCGTGACGGCTTCGTGATGGGTGAAGGCGCAGGCGTTGTGGTTCTCGAAGCGCTGGAACACGCACTGGCTCGCGGCGCGAAGATTTATGCAGAAGTCATCGGTTATGGACTTTCGGGTGATGCTTACCACATCACTGCTCCGACAGAGAGCGGCGAGGGTGCAGAGCGTTGCATGGCCGCAGCCCTGAAGCGTGCTGATATTACGCCGGATCAGATCGACTATATCAACGCCCATGGCACGTCGACCATGGCCGACACTATCGAACTGGGCGCTGTAGAGCGGGTGGTTGGCGATGCTGCGTCGAAGATTTCGATGTCCTCGACCAAGTCGGCTATCGGTCATCTGCTGGGCGCAGCCGGCGCAGCCGAAGCGATTTTCTCGACGCTTGCCATTCGCGACAATATCGCGCCAGCAACGCTCAATCTCGATAATCCGGCTGTCTCGACGAAGATCGATCTGGTTCCGCACAAGGCTCGTGAACGCAAGATCGATGTGGCTTTGTCGAACTCCTTCGGATTTGGCGGAACCAACGCTTCGCTTGTCCTGCGCCGATACTCTTGATCGGCATTGTTGAAAATTAAATTTCGAAATCAAAAAAACGCGGGGATTTCTCCGCGTTTTTGCCAAAATAAAACCTGATGCGATGTTTAAAATCACGAACAGCGGTTAGTGTGGTCACGACTCCGAAGAGTTTCATCCACTCTGACGAAAACAAGTGCAAAAGCCGTTGTGGGCGGGCATTCGGCACAATGTGTCGGGAGGTTCGCCAAAATAGATAGACAGAGCCTTTCTCGTGGTTTGTTTTAAACTAACGAAATGCTCTGGACCGAGGTGATTGAGTGAATTCAGAGGCGCCATCCGGAACACCCCCTGCAGACGGGCAGCCCAAGGGCGTGACGCAGGAAACGAACGCGACTTCAAAGCCGTTTGTGCCGAAATCCGCGTCTGAAGCTCTGCGTCCCGAGCCGGGAACGCCTCCGCCGCGCAAGCGTTCGCGTCATGCCCGCAGCCAGATCGTCGTTTTCATGAATTTCATGCTGTCTCTGGTCGTGCTTGTTCTGCTCGGCGCGTCCGCCTTGTTCTATTTTGGCAAGACGCAGTTTGACGGGCAAGGTCCGCTCACTACTGAAACGACGTTTCTCGTCAAGCGCGGCGCTGGTATTGCCGAAGTTTCCAACAGCCTGGAAAATCGTGAAATTGTCAGTGATGCCCGTATTTTCCGCTATGGTATGCGGACGCTCGGACACGAAAATGATCTGAAGGCGGGCGAATACGCCATTCCGGCGGGCGCTTCGATGCGCGATGTAATGAATATCCTCATCAGTGGCAAATCCATCATGTATCCGCTGACCATTCCGGAAGGTCTGACGGTCAAACAGATTTTCGACCGTATCTCGGCTGATCCGACACTGGTTGGTGACATGCCGAAGGACATGCCGCCGGAAGGTTCGCTCTTCACCGATACGCTGAATTTCACACGTGGCACGACGCGTTCGGAAATCATCGATCGTATGGTCGCCTCCCAGAAGAAGCTCGTGGACGACGCCTGGGCAAAGCGTGGTTCCGACCTGCCGATCAAGGACAAGAACGAATTTGTGACGCTGGCTTCCATCGTTGAAAAGGAAACCGGTATCGCGTCGGAACGCCCGCATGTGGCGTCTGTCTTCGTCAATCGCTTGAAGAAGGGCATGCGCATCCAGTCTGATCCGACCATTATTTATGGCCTGTTCGGCGGAGCTGGCAAACCTTCTGATCGGCCGATCTTCAAGTCGGACATCGAAAAGCCGACACCTTACAATACCTATGTGATCAACGGTCTTCCGCCGACGCCGATTGCCAATCCGGGCAAGGCTGCGCTGGAAGCCGTCGCTAATCCGCTGGATACGGAAGACCTCTATTTCGTTGCCGATGGCACGGGTGGCCATGTGTTCTCGAAGACGCTACAGGAACACAACGCCAACGTCCGTAAATGGCGCTCCGTGGAGCAGCAAAAGAATATCGAGCAACAGAACAATAGCGGCAACAATACAAACCAAAGCGCGGGGCAGTAGCTTTTCGCTACGGCTTTGGTGAGTTTGAGAATGTGTAACCGAAGCCGGTGTTCGCCACCGGCTTCGGATTGATTTTTAGAGTAATTCCGCACTGTCGCGGGCGTGAGTTGAGGGGATGGAACGCATGGCGCTCCAAAGCATGACCGGTTTTGCACGCCATGCCGTGCAACATGCCATGGAAGGCGGAGAAGCGCGCATTGTCTGGGAAGTGCGTTCCGTCAATGGTAAGGGGCTCGACCTTCGGCTGCGTTTGCCGCAAGGCCTTGAAGCCGCCGAACATCCTGTACGCTCCATGCTGGCGCGTCATTTTTCGCGTGGCAATTTTCAGGCAAGCCTCAGCGTGGAACGCAGCGAGGCACAAGCCGGTTTCAGTATCAATCAGGCCATGCTCGCAGAGATCCTGAAGCTAGGTGCGGATTTGCAGGCAACGCACGGACTGGCCCCCGGCAGCGTAGACGGCATTCTTTCGTTGCGCGGTATCATCGATCAGGCACAGATGGCTGATGACGAAGACGTGCGCGGCAGACTGGAAGCTGCTGTCGTCTCAGGTTTTGAGGAAACGCTGAAAGCAATCGCCGACGCCCGCAAGCAGGAGGGCAAGGCTCTTTTCACTATTCTGTCCGCGCATGTTGACAGTATCGAGCGCCTGACCGTGAATGCCCGCCGCGACCCGTCGCGGAGCATAGATGCGATCAAGGCCCGTCTCGCTGGACAGGTAGCGCTGCTGTTGGATTCCGCACGCGAGCTTGATGAGACGCGGCTCTATCAGGAAGCGGCGTTTCTGGCGACCAAGGCCGATATTCAGGAAGAGCTTGACCGGTTGGAGACCCATGTGGCATCCGCCCGCAAGCTTCTGGCGGATGGTGGCCCCGTCGGGCGCAAGCTCGATTTTCTTTCACAGGAATTTAATCGTGAGGCTAATACACTGTGTTCCAAATCGAATGCAGCGTCGATCACAGCCATCGGTCTGGAACTGAAGGCAGTCGTGGACCAGTTTCGCGAACAAGTACAGAATCTGGAGTAACAGGTATCATGGCCATCTCTTCGGTTGAAAATGGCATTGCACGCAGAGGCCTTATGGTGGTGATTTCGTCGCCTTCGGGGGCGGGAAAATCCACAATTGCGCGCCAGTTGCTCGGCGATCCAGATATGAAGCTGTCACTGTCGATCTCCGTTACCACGCGTGAGCGCCGTCCAAGCGAGATCAACGGCGTACATTATCATTTTATCACCAAGCGCGAATTCGAGCGTTTGCGTGACAATGACGAACTGATTGAATGGGCCGAAGTGCACGGCAATTTCTATGGCACGCTGCGCCAGACCGCTGAGGAAGCACTGGCGGAAGGTCAAGACATGCTGTTCGACATTGACTGGCAAGGTGCTGAACAGTTGCAGGCCAAAATGCCGGCGGATGTGGTGTCGATTTTCATTCTGCCGCCCACCATGCGCGAATTGCAGAATCGCCTGAACCGTCGTGCGGAAGATACAGCTGACGTGATTGAAACACGCCTGCAGAATGCTCGCTTTGAAATCCAGAAATGGGTGAAGTACGATTATATCGTTATCAATGAAGATCTTGAGCGTTCCTATTCAGGCATCAAAGGCATTATCATTGCCGAACGTCTTCGCCGTGACCGCCGTCCGGGTTTGTTCGATTTCGTGACAGGTTTGCTGGAGGAAGACCCGGCGATATAAGTTCTGGAAAGTTGCCTTAACGTGTCGTTCGCAGGTCCAGAAACCAAGCATTGGTCCATCGTGGAGCTTCTTCACGAAACGGTAAAGAACCCGAATATTCATGTGCGCGGGAGACATAGCTATTATAGCAATGCATGGACGGGTTGGTTCGAAGAAGCCGTCGTTCGTTATCTTTATGGGGACGAATATAGTCTGAAGGCCTGGGACTCCCAATGGCCTGCCTGTCGATCAGCTTTATATTGGCGATTACGTTTGTATTGGCGCAGAAGCTGTTATCCTCTTGGGCGGTAACCACACACATCGCACGGACTGGTTCAGTCTCTATCCATTTCCGGACGTCATTCTCGATGCTTACAAGGGCAAGGGTGACACGGTTATCGGGGACGGCGCGTGGCTGGGGATGCGCTCCGCGATTATCGCGTCGGGCGCCATCGTTACAAAAGATGTTGCAGCTTACACTATCGTGGCAGGCAATCCTGCAGTCCCAATTCGCTCCCGATTTCCAGCGACGACAGTTGATACACTTCTGGGGCTCGGAATCTACAGGTGGGACGAAAAGAAATTTGATGCCATGAGAGCGTATCTTTGCGCAGATGATATCAATGCGCTTGTTGCGGCTTTGGCTCACTATGACAAGAACAGCGGAACGGCAGAGTGAATTCGTTTACGCCAGTCTAATCGTCACGAGGTCCGTGTCGGCAACCAAGCGCCGAAAGGCATCGAGAAACGGTTGCCCACCGCGTGTTTTCAACTGGGCCAGGGCTTCGGTATTCCTGAAAACCAGTTCGCATTCACCGGGCCAGCCTGGACCTTGCCATTGCACGGCGTCCCAGAACGAGTCGAGTGTGTAGCCGAAGGATTCTGGGTCTTGGGCGGGAACGGCAGAAAGATACCGCCGCCACAGATCATCGGGGTTCTCTATGCCGGTGCAGTCGATTTCGTAGACGGGCAGCATATCAGCCCAGAAGTATCAGCAGGCCGTCCACCATGCCGAGAACAAGAATGAGCGCACCCATTGTGATGGCTGTCACGACCAGCAAACGTTTTTGCCGGTCACGTTTTTCTGTTCGTTTCCCTGTCCAGTCGTAAGGCGATTCACGCATCCCTCTCTCCAGATCGGCCCGGCATTGAAGATTGTAGCGCAGGGTCTCTATCCTCATAGCCTGCACTTTACCGGTGATATCTGCAAGTTAGATGACGCTGATAAAGGTGTACGACCCGATGTCATGGCCAGAACGACAGGGATTCTAGACAGCCGTGCCGCCCACAGTGACCTGATCCATGCGCAGATGTGGCTGACCGACGCCAACGGGGACCCATTGGCCGCCCTTGCCGCAATTGCCACTACCCGTATCGAGCTTCATGTCATTACCGATCATCGAAATCCGCTGCATCGCATCAGGACCGTTGCCGATCAGCATTGCGCCCTTGATCGGCGCACCGACCTTGCCGTCCTCAATCATGTAGGCTTCCGTGCAACCGAACACGAATTTTCCAGATGTGATATCCACCTGACCGCCACCGAAGGAAACCGCATAGATGCCCTTCTTCATGGAGGCGATGATCTCTTCAGGCGTCTTGTCGCGGGAAAGCATGTAGGTGTTGGTCATACGCGGCATAGGTGCGTGAGCATAGGATTCGCGACGTCCGTTACCGGTGGCTTCCATACCCATCAGGCGGGCGTTCTGGCGGTCCTGCATATAATTGACCAGTTTACCGTCATCGATCAGCACGGTGCGATTGGTCGGCGTGCCTTCATCATCAATCGTGAGAGAACCGCGCCGCTCGGCGATGGTACCATCGTCGACGACCGTTACGCCCTTGGAGGCAACCTGCTGGCCGAGCAGCCCAGCAAAGGCGGAAGTTTTCTTGCGGTTGAAGTCACCCTCCAGCCCATGTCCGACGGCTTCATGAAGCATCACGCCTGGCCAGCCATTGGCTAGAACGATGTCGAACGTGCCTGCCGGGGCAGGAATGGCTTCCAGATTGACGAGTGCCTGACGCAATGCTTCATCGGCGGCATGCTGCCAGCTTTCAGCAGTGATGAATTCGCCAAACCCCTTGCGTCCACCAACCGTATGCGAGCCGGATTCCTGACGGTCTCCATCGCCCGCCACCACCGCAACGCTCAAGCGCACCATAGGTCGTATATCGCGGACGAAATGACCATCCGCGCGCAATATTTCAACCTGTTGCCACGAGCCCGCGAGGGAAACGGACACCTGACGTACTTTCGGGTCTTTAGCACGCAGATAGGCATCAACCTGCTGCAAAAGCTGTACTTTGGCATCGAATGTTGGCGAGCCGATAGGGTTCTCATCCGTGTACAGGTGACGGTTGGTGCCAGCAGGTGCCGCCGAATAGTTTCCGCCATAACCCCTAAGGGTTGCAGAAACCGCATCGGAGGCACGTTTCAAAGCAGCAAGCGAGAGGTCACCCGCATGGGCGTAACCGATGGCCTCGCCCGCAACCGAACGCAGACCGAAGCCCTGGTCCTGATTGAATGAGCCAGTCTTGAGGCGCCCATTGTCGAAAACAAGCGCCTCTGCTTCGCGGTATTCTACGAAGAGCTCTCCGTCGTCGCTGCCTTTCAGGCTTTGGGCGACAAGGCGCTCGATATCGTCGCGGCTGACGTCGAAACTGTCGATCAGGCTTTTCATAAAAATAAATCCTGCAGCATTTGATTGCTGCAGGATGTAAGCCTTAAATCGGTTGAGGACAACCGGTCATAGCAGTTGTGATCAGGGGAGGGCGTCGAAGCCTTCGCCAAATCCCTTCAGATCAACCGGGATGCCTACGCCTTCTTCCGGTGTCTGGAAGACGATGAAGGTAGCTGCCTTGCCAGAACGCAGTGTCTTGAGAAGATCATCCTCGAGGATCACTTCGGCGTAGCAGCCGTCTTCGAAGCAGCGGACGAAATAGGCCCGACCGATATCCTTGCCATCGACATTGAGGCCAAGGCCGTTGGGCAACAGAACACCAAGTGGGGCCAGAACACGAAGAATGCGCGCCTTGTTGTCAGCTGTCTTGAGAACGACGACAGAAAGGCCCAGTTCGGGACGCTTCGCGGCGACCACGTTCTGGATCAGCGCGCACTGTTCCGTCTTGGCACCGGCGGGCGTGTCACAGAGAACGGACCATGCGCCGTGTCGCGACTTGAGCTTGCCGCTCTGCTGCGGGCTGGTCGGAGCCGCCTGCGACTGGGCAGCTGGAGCTTCTTGTGGGGTTTGTAACTGCGCCGGTGTTTCCTGAGCAACCGAAGGAAGCGTTGCAACAGCAAGCGCTATGCTGGCGCCTGTTGCAAGTGTTGCGAGGCGCTGGCTGATCGTGCGGCGGGCAAGCATGCGAAAAGTCATGAAATCTCCAGATCGAATCACCGGGACGTTAACGCGCTGCATTGGCCATGAAAAGCGCCGTGACTGGCGTTAATCGGTCCTGGCCATCATAGCAACGGTGATACCGTCTGTTGCAACGATTGTCACGCGGCACGTTAAAGAAAACGTCTTGTCAAATCATGGCTTCATTATGGGTTTCGTGCGGTTTTCCCAAGTTTTCACGGTGAAAACGAGCAACCCTGGCGCATTGATTGAACCCGGACATTCGCTATTTCCGACATGGACTGCGCGCAAAAATGCCGCACAGGAACATATTCGCCTTGCTTGCGGTGTGCGCTAAGGTGTGGTTTGAACGCCGACGGGGGATGCGGCCGTCTTTAGCGTCCGGCGTCCAGCTCGAAAGGGCGAAAAGGGAGAGAGTTCTGGTGGATAAGATTGTTGCCACAACGAAGGGCGCCTTCGGCGGCGCTCTTGCAGTGCTGTGGACGACTGGTGCCGCTTTTGCGGACCAGCCCCGTCCCTGGGAATGGAGATTTCAGGACGCAGCGACTGGGATTGCCGAACAGATTCATTGGTTTGAGCGTTATACGCTCTGGTTCATCATTCCAATTACCTTGCTGGTTCTGTTTTTGTTGCTCTGGGTGGTGTTTCGCTTTCGTGCGAGCGCGAACCCGCAGCCGTCCAAAACAAGCCACAATACCGCTATTGAAGTGGTCTGGACCATCGGCCCAGTGATCATTCTTCTATTTCTGGCGGTTCCGTCTTTCCAGCTTCTGACGGCGCAGTATTCGCCGGAAGATCCAACGCTGACGGTCAAGGCGACGGGATATCAATGGTATTGGGGTTACGAATATCAGGTCGATAATCCGGTCAGCTTTGACGCCCTTCTTCTGAAGGATGGCGATCGCGCCGCAGCCGGCAAGGAAGACCGCGCTCGTTATCCGCGGCTTCTGGCCGTTGACAATGAAGTCGTGGTTCCGGTCGGTGAAACGGTTCGCCTTCTCGTTACTGCTGCCGACGTGATCCATTCGTGGACCATTCCGGCTTTCGGGGTGAAGATGGACGCTGTTCCGGGTCGTATCAATGAAGCCTGGTTCAAAGCGGACAAGGAAGGCCTCTACTACGGTCAGTGCTCTGAGCTTTGTGGCAAGGATCATGGCTTCATGCCGATTGCCGTGCGCGTTGTTTCGAAAGAGCAGTATCAGACCTGGATCGCCGCTGCGGGATCGGATCTGAATGGTGCGAACAAGGCGCTTCAAGCCGCTGTTGAAGGTGGCGCAAACGATAAAGTGGCTGCGGCGGGTCTCTGATCCCGAACGCCAAGACTGTTGAAAAACGGGAGCGAATTCCATGGCTGGCACAGCAGCTCACGAGCATGGTGCCCACGACGACCACAAGCCGCATGGCTGGGTTCGTTGGGTATACTCGACCAATCATAAAGACATCGGTACGCTGTACCTGATTTTTGCAATCATTGCCGGTATCATCGGCGGCGCGCTGTCCATTGCGATGCGCGCCGAACTTCAGGAGCCTGGCATCCAGATTTTCCATGGGCTGGCGTCCATGGTTTACGGTGTCGAGGGCGATGCCGCACTTGATGCCGGCAAGCAGATGTTCAATGTGTTCACCTCCGCGCACGCTCTGGTTATGATTTTCTTCATGGTCATGCCGGCGCTGATCGGTGGTTTTGCCAACTGGATGGTACCGCTGATGATCGGCGCACCGGATATGGCTTTCCCACGCATGAACAACATCTCGTTCTGGCTCCTGCCGCCTGCGCTGTTGTTGCTGATGATCTCGCTGTTCATGCCTTCGGCACCCGGTGGCTGGGGGCCCGGTGGCGGCTGGACGTTGTATCCGCCGCTTTCGACGACCGGTCAGCCTGGCCCGGCTATCGATTTTGCCATTCTGGCGCTGCACATTTCCGGTGCTTCGTCGATCCTCGGCGCGATCAACTTCATCACCACGATCCTCAACATGCGTGCTCCGGGCATGACGCTGCACAAGATGCCGCTCTTCGCCTGGGCTGTCCTGGTGACAGCATTCCTGCTGCTGCTCTCGCTGCCGGTTCTGGCAGGCGGCATCACCATGCTGCTGACCGATCGCAACTTTGGGACGACCTTCTTCACGCCCGACGGCGGTGGAGATCCGATCCTTTACCAGCATCTGTTCTGGTTCTTCGGACATCCGGAAGTGTACATTCTGATCCTGCCGGGCTTCGGTATCGTCAGCCACATCGTGTCGACCTTCTCGCGCAAGCCGATCTTCGGCTACCTCGGCATGGCTTACGCCATGGTGGCAATCGGTGTCGTCGGCTTCGTCGTCTGGGCCCACCATATGTATACGGTTGGTCTGTCGCTTGATACGCAGCGTTATTTCGTGTTCGCAACGATGGTCATCGCGGTTCCGACGGGTATCAAGATATTCTCGTGGATCGCGACGATGTGGGGTGGTTCGATCACTTTCCGCGCACCGATGCTGTGGGCAATCGGCTTCATCTTCCTGTTCACGGTCGGTGGTGTGACGGGCGTTCAGCTCGCCAATGCCGGTCTCGACCGTGCGCTGCATGACACCTATTACGTGGTGGCGCACTTCCACTACGTGCTGTCGCTGGGTGCGGTGTTTGCGATCTTCGCGGGCTGGTACTACTGGTTCCCGAAGATGAGCGGCTACATGTACAACGAGTTCACGGCAAAGTTGCATTTCTGGGTCACCTTTGTTGGTGTGAACCTGGTCTTCTTCCCGCAGCACTTCCTCGGTCTTGCTGGAATGCCGCGCCGTTACATCGACTATCCGGATGCCTATGCAGGCTGGAACATGGTGTCGTCCTACGGCTCCTATATTTCGGGCTTCGCCGTCCTGATCTTCCTCTACAATGTCTTCGAGGCATTTGCGAAGAAGCGCGAAGCCGGTGCAAACCCATGGGGTGAAGGCGCAACTACGCTGGAATGGCAGCTGTCGTCGCCGCCTCCGTTCCACCAGTGGGAACAGCTGCCGCGCATCAAGTGATTGTGCGATGGGCGGAGTCCGGAAAAGACTTCGCCCATCTTTACAAAATGTGCTATGGGCGGGCGGCATTCTGTTCCGCCCGTCGCCGGTAGACGAAAAAGTCGGCAAACAAGCCCGGCAATTCTGGCGGGAACAGAATGGTTTCCGGGAGGACATTGTTGTGATTGTGCCGATCCGTGCTGTAGGGGCGCGGTGTTCGGGCCGGCGAATTTGAGGTTTTTAAGTTAAAATGTCTCTGGTGGAAAAAAACGCAGGTACTGACGACGCATTCGCTCTCTCCGAAGCGACTGCCCGGGATTACCTTGTTCTTTTGAAACCCCGGGTGATGTCCCTCGTGGTCTTCACCGGGCTGGTCGGTCTCGTTGTCGCACCGGGACATATGAATCCTGTGCTCGCTGTTATCAGCATCTTGTGCGTTGCGGTTGGCGCTGGCGCATCTGGTGCGCTGAACATGTGGTACGATGCCGATATTGACGCAGTGATGAAGCGCACGCGCAACCGCCCTATTCCAGCGGGCATCATTGCGCCCAATCAGGTCCTGGCGTTTGGCCTGACACTTTCAGCCTTTTCAGTTGTCACGCTTGGCCTGATGGTCAACTGGCTATCGGCCGCACTGCTCGCCTTTACCATCTTCTTCTATGCCGTCGTTTATACAATGTGGCTGAAGCGCTCGACGCCACAGAACATCGTTATCGGCGGTGCCGCAGGTGCATTCCCTCCGATGATCGGCTGGGCGGCGGCAACAGGCGAAATCACCTGGGACAGCGTCGTGCTGTTCATGATTATCTTCCTGTGGACCCCCCCACATTTCTGGGCGCTGTCGCTCTTTTCAGCCAATGATTATGAAGCAGCGCGTATACCGATGATGCCGAACGTGAAGGGCGAGCTTTCGACCCGCCGTCAGGCACTGTTCTATTCGATCATCATGGCACCAGTTGGGGTTCTGCCCTGGGTGCTGGGCTTTGCGGGTCCTGTTTATGGTGTGATTTCCACGCTGCTTGGGCTGGCTTTCGTTTACTATGCATGGCGTATGTGGGTTGCCGGATCGCAGTCTGAAATGCTGGCTGCTGCCCGCAAGTTGTTCCGTTTCTCGCTGCTTTATCTGTCGGGATTGTTTGCGGTGTTGCTTGTAGAGGCACTGGTAATGAAGGCGTTGACCGCCTTTGGAGGGTTCTAATGGACAAAACCGTACAGAAGCCGGCCGACAACGAATTGGAGCTGATTGTTCCTACGGAACACCAGAAGCGAGCCCAGCGCAATCGCTCCTGGGGACTGGCAATTGCCTTGGCGCTGTTCGTGCTACTTGTCTACATCGGTACGATTGCGAAACTGGGCGTGAACGTTCTGGTACGGCCGATCTAGCTTGTCCCCCCAAAGATGGGAGCCGGGTTTGGGCTAAGGACATGCATAAATACAATGGTTTAAAGCCTGTCATATGAAGCAGATAATACACGATACGCTTTAAACTTAACCGGGAGGAGAAAATGGCGGATCAGCAGGAAAAGGATCAAAAGCTAAAGAAGCAACAGCGCTCCAATGCGACGATTGCTTTTGCATGCCTGTCTTTCTTTGTCTGCATGATCGGTGCAGCCTACGCCTCCGTTCCACTCTACCGCATTTTCTGTCAGGTGACGGGTTATGGCGGCACGACGCAGCGGGTGGAGCAATATTCGGATACTATCCTCGACAAAACTATCAAGGTGCGTTTCGACGCGAATACGGCCAATGGACTGGCATGGGATTTCAAGCCCGTACAGCGCGAGGTCACGGTTCGCATCGGCGAAACGACGATGATCAAGTATGAAGCGCGTAACCTGTTCGATCAGCCGACCTATGGTCGCGCGAGCTTCAACGTAGCGCCAGGTCGGGCAGGAGCTTACTTCAACAAGGTTGAATGCTTCTGTTTTACGGATACGACCCTGCAGCCGGGCGAAGACATGGAAATGCCGGTGGTGTTCTTTGTTGATCCGGAGATCGTCAACGATCCCGATCTGAAAGACGTCAAGACGATCACGCTGTCCTATACATTCTTTCCGATTGAAAAGCCGAAGCCGGTCGCAAATGCCAAGGCCGAGACGCCAACCAACGGAAGCTGATGCCTAGCGCATGTCTCCCGAAACTGGAAATCGGTTTCAGCCGACATGCGCATAAAACAAGAAGATTGAGCATTTCCAATGATCCAGGGACACACGAAATGCTCTAGCGGCGCATAATGCCGCAAAGACAAAACACTGAAGCGGTTTTATTCTGATAAGAAATACCGCTTGTTACAGATAGACTTGCTTGGCACCGTGTTAGCGGTTTAAGCAGGAAGGTACGAGAGAGGAGCCCCTAAGGGGATTTACGGGGAGAGACATGGCCGACGTTCATCAGAAAAATCACGACTATCATATTATCGCGCCCAGCCCTTGGCCGTTCCTGAGCTCGGTGGGTGCATTCGTGCTTGCCGTCGGCGGTATTGCCTGGATGCGTTACATCAATGCCGGTGAGCTGCCGTTCTTCGGCCTCAACATTGTGACGCCGTGGATCTTCTTTATCGGCCTCGCGATCGTGCTTTACTGCATGTATGGCTGGTGGGCCGATACGATCAAGGAAGGGCATGAGGGCCACCATACCCGCGTCGTGTCGCTGCATCTGCGCTACGGCATGATCATGTTCATCGCCTCGGAAGTTATGTTCTTCGTGGCGTGGTTCTGGGCATTCTTCGATGCAAGCCTCTTCCCGAATGAAGTTCACCAGGTAGCGCGGGCTGAATTCACAGGCGGCGTCTGGCCTCCGAAGGGCATCGAGGTTCTCGATCCGCTGCACCTGCCGCTCTACAACACCGTGATCCTGCTTCTGTCGGGCACGACGCTGACCTGGGCGCACCATGCGCTGCTGCACAATGACCGCAAGGGCATGATCACCGGTCTCGCAATCACCGTCGCGCTGGGTGTTCTGTTCTCCTTTGTGCAGGCATACGAATATATCCACGCACCGTTTGCGTTCAAGGATTCGATCTACGGAGCGACCTTCTTCATGGCGACCGGTTTCCACGGTTTCCACGTTATCGTCGGCACGATCTTCCTTCTGGTCTGCCTCTTCCGCGCAATCGGCGGTGACTTCACGCCAAAGCAGCATTTCGGTTTCGAAGCCGCTGCCTGGTATTGGCACTTCGTTGACGTGGTCTGGCTGTTCCTTTTCTTCGCCATCTATGTATGGGGTGGATGGGGCGCGCCGATGCACGCCGGCTGATCATTAGCGGTTAAAAATTCCGAGGCGGCCCTGGCAACATGGCCGCCTTTTGTTTGTGAAAAGATATTGAGAAGGGAAGCGTAATGCCGGATCAGAACATTTATCCGCCGGTCGATCCCATAAAGAGTGGCATTGCCGGACACTGCCCGCGTTGCGGCGAGGGGAAGCTGTTCGACGGCTTCCTGAAAGTTGCTCCACGCTGCTCGGCTTGCGGACTGGATTACGCGTTTGCTGATTCCGGCGATGGTCCGGCGGCGTTTGTCATTTTGATTATCGGCTTCATCGTCGTTGGTCTTGCGCTCTGGATGGAAGTGAATGTCGGGCCGCCGCTCTGGGTACATTTCATTCTCTGGGTGCCGCTCGCCATTATCCTCAGCCTCGTCGCCATGCGATGGGCCAAAGGTATCCTTATCAATATGCAATATCGCAACAAGGCAGCGCCGGGACGGATAGACATCCGACAGGATGACAGTAAATGACGACAGCACAGCAGTCGCATCGCTTTCCGTGGGGTGTGGTGATCGCATCCGCCATAGCGCTCGTCATTTTGCTGGCACTTGGCACCTGGCAGGTGGAACGTCTGCAATGGAAGGAAGCGCTGATCGCATCGACCGAACAGCGCGTTCATGAAACGCCTTTGCCGCTTTCCGAAATGGAAAAAATCTACAAGCAGGAGGGATCGGTCGAATATCGCCCGGTGACGGTTTCGGGCACTTTCATGCAGCAGGGAGAGCGGCATTTTCTGGCCACCTATGAAGGAGCCGCCGGATATAATGTCTATACGCCATTGATGCTTGAAGATGGGCGTTTCGTGCTGGTTAATCGCGGCTTCGTTCCCTACGGAAAAAAAGATCCTTCAACACGTGTTGAGGGACAGGTTGATGGACCAGTGAGTGTGACCGGTCTGGCACGCGACCCCTTGTCGGCAAAGCCCGGGTTTTTCCTACCAGACAACGATATCGCCAAGAATATTTTCTATTGGAAAGACTGGACGGCGATGGCCGAAAGCGCCGATTTGCCAAATCTGGATGAGGTCGTGCCGTTCTTCGTCGATGCAGATAACAAACCCAATCCAGGTGGTCTGCCTATCGGTGGCGTGACGATAATCGATTTTCCCAACAACCATTTGCAGTATGCAATGACATGGTACGGCCTCGCTCTGGCCCTGATAGGGGTTGTCGGGACGTGGTTGTGGCGCTATCGCTGTCTTAGGAAAAGTGGAGACCGGTTTTCCGTCCGAGACAGCGAGAGTAAAGACGAAGAGGGCTGAGGGGTTGACAACGGCCTCGTTGCAGCCCAACTCCCAGACGAGTGCATGTTTCCCAAAATAGCTTACCAGTCTTGGGGACAAAGACATGTGTGAAACAAAAACTTAAACGCGTTACGCGCTTAAAGTTTCAAGCCAAGCCGAACCTTGCGAGCACGCTTCATGACCGATCAGCGACCATCACTGGAAATTCGTCTTTGCGGGCCGCGCGGCTTTTGTGCCGGAGTGGACCGGGCGATCCAGATTGTCGTTCTGGCGCTGAAGAAGTATGGCGCGCCGGTTTATGTTCGTCATGAGATCGTACACAACCGATATGTAGTTGAGGGTTTGCAGTCCCGTGGCGCGATCTTTGTCGAGGAACTGCACGAAATACCCGCCGAACACTGTGATCAGCCGGTAGTATTCTCTGCCCACGGTGTGCCGAAATCGGTGCCTGCCGATGCGGAAGCCAAGAACCTGTTCTATCTCGATGCAACCTGTCCGCTGGTTTCCAAAGTTCATAAGCAGGCCATGCGTCATCAGCGCCTCGGTCGCCATGTCATTCTGATAGGCCATTCCGGTCATCCGGAAGTGATTGGCACGATGGGGCAATTGCCGGACGGTGCGGTGACACTGATCGAAACGGTTGAGGATGCGCGCAACTGCCATTTCGATGATGAGAACAATCTCGGCTTCGTGACGCAGACGACGCTTTCGGTGGACGACACAGCAGGCATTATCGAAGAATTACAAGCACGCTTTCCGAACCTTTCAGCTCCAGCAGCAGAGTCGATCTGCTATGCTACCACCAACCGGCAAGATGCCGTGCGTTCTGCCGCACCGGGATGTGATCTGTTTCTGATCGTCGGTGCGCCCAATTCTTCCAATTCCAAGCGTCTGGTTGAAGTGGCTGAAAAGGCGGGCGCGCGGATGTCGATGCTGGTTCAACGCGCTGCCGACATCGAGTGGGACCGGATCGGTGATATATCTGTTGTGGGCCTGTCGGCGGGGGCTTCGGCGCCTGAAATCATCGTCGATGAAATCATTGATGCCTTCAAGGCACGCTTCAATGTAAAGATCGAACTGGCCGAAACCACGGTGGAAACCGAAAACTTCCTTGTGAATCGCGAGATTCGTGATGTGGAACTGACGGTGCAGGACATGGCATTCGTCAACGGGGCACACCGGGTGGTCGGTATTCCGAAATTGATGCCCAAGATCATACAAGGGAAATAAGCGGCATGGCCGTCTATACGGATATTAATGAAATCGAACTTGGCACTTTCCTGCAGCAGTACGATATTGGCACGCTGACATCTTACAAAGGTATCGCGGAGGGAGTGGAGAACTCCAACTATCTTCTGCATACGACTTCGGGTTCGTTTATCCTGACGCTTTATGAAAAGCGCACCAATCGCGAAGATCTACCGTTCTTTCTTGGCTTGATGCAGCATCTGGCCAGCCGCGGCCTCGAATGTCCGCAGCCGGTGGTCCGTCTTGACGGCACGACAATCGGCGAGCTTGCCGGACGGCCTGCTGCAATCGTCACTTTCCTTGAGGGCATGTGGATGCGCCGCCCGACGGTAGAGCATTGTGAAGCCGTCGGTGAGGGGCTCGCACATATGCACTTGGCAGGCACCGATTTTTCGTTGCGTCGTCGTAATGGTCTGACGTTATCCGACTGGCGCCCGTTGTGGAACCTTTCGCGCGAGCGCGCGGATACGGTGGAACCGGGCATGGTCCGCGAGGCGGAAGCTGACCTTGCCTTTCTGGAAGAGAACTGGCCTGCCGACCTGCCGCAGGGTGTGATCCATGCCGATCTCTTCCCGGATAATGTATTCTTCCTTGGTGACAGGCTTTCAGGTTTTATCGATTTCTATTTCGCCTGCACGGACATTCTGGCCTACGACGTTGCCGTCTGCCTGAACGCATGGTGCTTTGAAAAGGACTTTTCCTACAACCGAACCAAGGGGGCGGCACTTCTGCGCGGATATACCTCCGTTCGACCGCTTTCTGCAGCGGAAGCAGATGCGCTGCCGGTTCTGGCGCGTGGGGCTGCTATCCGCTTCATGCTGACACGGCTTTACGACTGGTTGAATGTTCCCGAAGGCAGTTTCGTAATCAAGAAAGACCCGATGGAGTATGTGCGGAAAATGCGCTTCCACCGCCAGATCGAAACTGCTGCCGAATATGGTCTTGAGCAGCAGGGAGCAACTGCGTGAAGCGGATTGAGGCTTATACGGATGGCGCTTGCTCGGGCAATCCCGGCCCCGGCGGTTGGGGCGCAATCCTGCGCTGGAACGGTAATGTCAAGGAGCTGAAGGGCGGCGAAGCTGACACGACCAACAACCGCATGGAACTGATGGCTGCTATATCGGCGCTTTCGGCACTTAAGGAACCGTGCGAAGTCGATCTCTATACGGATTCAGTCTATGTGCGTGACGGCATTTCCGGCTGGATCGAAGGCTGGAAACGCAATGGCTGGAAAACTGCAGCCAAGAAGCCGGTCAAGAACGCCGAACTGTGGCAGGCGCTCGACGAAGCGCGCAAGCCGCACAAGGTCAACTGGCATTGGGTCAAGGGCCACGCCGGGCATCCGGAAAATGAGCGCGCCGACGTACTCGCCCGGGAAGGCATGGAGCCATTCAAATATGGCGGCCATAAATCATTGAAAGTGCAATAAGCTTGCATAGAAAAGGGCAGCGTCGCCGCCCTTTTTTGTTAGAGCGCTTCCCGTTTAAACGAGATCGTCGGAAACGCTCTAGTCATTTGTTTCTATGCATTATCCTAAACATCGAAGCGTGGGTAAGAAATCAGTCCAGTGGACCAACTTTCCCGCGAAGGCGCTTCGCACTTTTGCTGGAAATGCTGTAGATCAAAGCTGTTCGAGAATGCTGGACGCAGCTGATGTGACCGCCTGTCCGGCCTGTTCTTCGATGTTGAGCGACTTGACCACACCGTCTTCCACGATTGCTGAATAACGCTTGGAACGAATGCCAAGGCCGCCAGCGGTTGCGTCGAGCTCGAGGCCTGCCGCTTTCGTGAATACTGCTGAACCATCGGCCAGATAGAGGATCTTGCCTTCGCCGCCCGTGCTCTGCGCCCATGCGCCCATGACGAAAGCGTCGTTTACCGCAACCACAGCGATCTGGTCGACGCCCTTGGCGAGGATTGCGTCGCGATTATCGAGATAGCCCGGCAGGTGATTCAGGCTGCAGGTCGGCGTGAAGGCACCTGGAACGGCAAAGAGAACGACTTTCTTGCCTTTGAAAACTTCGTCGGTCGTCATTTCCTTGACGCCGTCTGCGGTCTTTACCTTGAAAGTCGCTGCAGGCAGCTTGTCACCAACTTTGATCGTCATTTATCTCTCCTCGGGGCAGGGGGCGTCTGCTCCGCTGCCTACTGTCAAACTCTTATCGCACCGCGAAGCGCGGGCGGTACAGTTAAACCGATAACAGGTCGCCGGACAATTTTAAAACACTGATGGAAGCAGGAAAGACTAATCCAGCGTCACCTGACCGGAAACTGCTTTCCCGTTCTGCACAATGGTATAGTCGATGACGGCATTGTCTGCCTTTCCATGCATCTTCGCAGCGAAACGGTGGCCAGATTGGCCACTTTCAATCGCGACAGTGTCGGATATCCTCAACCTGTCACTGGCGACGAACAATTCCGCCGGTGCGGCAGGGTCGGGAACGGTCAGGTCGAAGACGGCATGGTCTCCTTCGCGTTTCACATCTCTTATGCCGAACGCGGAAGTTGCCGCTGTCGGGAGGCGGTCGAATGCGGTCTCAATGATCGTGCGGGCCGCTATCGCTTGTGGCGAATCCTGTTGTCCATCTTCATTGAGTGGGAAATCGAATGCAGCCTGCACTGGAACGCATATTTTCTCACAGACGCCAAGGAAAACATGGCCTTTCAGCCGCGTGTCGGCGGCTGTCAGGTGAAACACTATCGGTAGCGAAACGGGCTGTTTATATCCGATGCCGCCTTCATCGTCCCCACCAAACCGGACGGGTGCAGGGAAATCGATCTGCGCTTTCGCATCACCTTCGATACTGATCTGCGGCGGAACACCCGCATCGCCGGGATTACGCCAGTAGGTCTTCCAGCCGGGCTGCAACTCGATCTGTAAGGCACCGCGCCGCTCGCCACTGGTCGCATTGTTCGGGTCGTTGTCTTCAATCATGACACGAACTCGCCCGCCAGGCGTCTCGGTCCAGTCAGATGTAGAAGCCAATGCCGGAAGTCCCAGCGAGGCCAATAGAAGCGGTGCGAGTGCAAGAGTTCGGATGTTCATTGGCAAAACATGGAATGAAAAGATGGTCGCTTCAAGTCCAATATTGTCGAGCTGGTGGCGTCCATCGGTTGCTTGTGCTGAGGCAGGCCAGTCGGCTTTCCGAACGAGTTTTCACGTTGAAACCGAGGCGCGAAATAAATGACCATTGTTATTTTGCGAAGTCTTGCTACCTTCATATTCATGACCATTCTAAAGGCGCCAAACAAGGAGCAGGGTTTTCTGAACGGGCAGTTCCTGCTTGCCATGCCCGGAATGATCGACGAGCGTTTTGCCCGGTCGGTGGTCTATATTTGCGCGCATTCCGATGAAGGCGCCATGGGATTCATCATCAATCAGCTTCAACCAGTCGAATTTCCTGATCTTCTGCGTCAGATTGGGGTCATTGATGAGGACGAACTGATTATTCTGCCGGATCGCGCGCAGAATATGATGGTACGCAATGGCGGTCCGGTGGATCGTACGCGTGGTTTCGTGCTGCATTCCGACGATTATATGGTCGATTCCACCATGCCGGTTTCAGAAGACGTCTGCCTCACAGCAACGGTCGATATTCTGCGTGCCATTTACGGGGGCAGGGGACCGTCACGAGCCCTGATGGCGCTTGGTTATTCCGGTTGGGCACCAGGCCAGATCGAGGTGGAACTTGCCGAGAATGGCTGGCTAACCTGCGACGCGCCGCTCGATATGCTGTTCGACAGCGACATCGAGGGCAAATATTCGCGCCTGATGCTTCATATGGGCATCGATATGTCCCGGCTTGTTTCCGATGCGGGGCATGCTTGAGGGTGGGAACAAGCCGGTAAGGCGATGTGTTTGGTCAGCGGCCAGCCGACCGTATTCTTCTATAGCTCTAATTATGCCGCTGCGGCGTCCAGCTGTTCGCGGATCATACGGGTTGCTTCGTCGCGGCTCGTCGGCTGGCCGAACATGAAGCTCTGTACATATTCACAGCCCATCTGGCGAAGCTGAAGCGCATCACTCTCGCTTTCCACGCCTTCAGTAACGACAGCAAGACCAAGATCGTGAGCCATGCTCACAATCGAGCGCAGCAGGGTGGCTTTTTGCGGCTGATCGCCCTTCACGAAGGATCGGTCGATCTTGATGATGTCGAACGGGAAGCGCGTGAGATAAGCCAGCGAGGAATATCCGGTTCCGAAATCGTCAAGCGATAGGCCAATCCCCATCGTTTTAAGCCGTGCGAGCACGTGTGTGGATTGCTCCGGGTTCTCCATGAGGACGGATTCAGTCAACTCAAGCTTGAGACTACCCGGATTGAGATGAATACGTGAAAGCACCGAGCGGACATCGTTGATGAGGTCCTGACGGATGAGTTGTGTGGATGACAGATTGACCGAAACGAAAAGGTCGAGCTTCGGGAATTGCTCCTGCCACGCAAAGAGATCTTCTGCAGCCCGTTGCATCGCAAACAGCCCAAGCTGGATGATGAGGCCTGAATTCTCGGCAATCGGAATGAATTCCGAGGGTGAAATGGCGCCGCGCCGTGGATGTTCCCAGCGCATGAGCGCTTCGAAACCGGCAATCGTGCCCTCATCGAGCTTGACGATGGGTTGATAGACAAGGCTGATCTCGTCGCGCTCCAGCGCGCGCCGCAGATCAGATTCAAGCTGGAGCTTGTCGCTGCCAATGGCTCTGAATGCCGGACGGAATGGTTCAATGCGGTCACCGCCAAAACGCTTTGCCTGATACATGGCAAGCTCGGCGTCTTTCACGAAGTCTTCGGCGGATGTTGCCGTTTTCGTCCAGGTAATCAGTCCGACGGAGGCTGTCAGAACAATTTCACGCTTTGCATAGGCAATCGGCGCACGCACGGCCTGACGCAGAGCTTCGGCAAACGCGGCGATGCGTCCCGGATCGCTTTCAGAGATGAGCAGCAGGCCGAACTGGTCGGAAGACAGGCGAGAGAGTGTGTCCTGCGGCTTCATAAGACGCGCCAGACGGCGCGAAATCG
The DNA here is from genome assembly GCF_038433355.1 of Brucella cytisi. Classification (NCBI taxonomy): domain Bacteria; kingdom Pseudomonadati; phylum Pseudomonadota; class Alphaproteobacteria; order Hyphomicrobiales; family Brucellaceae; genus Brucella; species Brucella cytisi. Next base: position 51,711 of record NZ_JBCAUP010000004.1, on the reverse strand, counting down.
TCAGGAGGATCGTATCGCCTGCCGACATGCCCAGACTGTCATTGACCTGTTTGAAGCGGTCTATGTCGATAATGAACACCGTCGGATGCAGGTTATTTTCCCCGCGTGCCATGTTCATGACATTGCTGAGACGGTCGAGGAACAATTCACGGTTCGGGAGGCCGGTCAAATTGTCATGCACGGCATCGTGCAACAGACGTTCCTCCGCTTTCTTCTGTTCCGTCACATTGACCAGAGTGCCGACGCAACGCACCACTTCGCCATCAGAACCGATGACCGGGCGTGCACGAAGTGCATACCAGTGATAGTGGCCATCATTGGCACGCAGCCGGAAAATCTGACCGATGCGTCCACGCCGGTTTTCCAGAATTGCATCAAGGGTCGAGCGGAAGCGGTCGCGGTCATCGGCGTGCATGGCGGGAAGCCAGTTACGCACCGGGCCCTGCAGGCTGTTGGCCGTATTGCCAAGATAATTGGCGATGTCTGGCGTGGTCACCACGCGGTCGCGCGGTACGTCCCAATCCCAAACGATGTCTCCAGCACCGATTACGGCGAGAGCCTGTCGCTCCATGTCGGACAGAAGCCCTTGTTGCAGTGCCCCACCGGCGAAAGCGTGTTGCATGACGGTAAAGCCGATCAGAAGAACGATCAGGACAAGACCGCCACCAAGGGCGGGCTGGACGATATCATTATCGAGCCTGCCCGAGACCGTCATCCAGGCACCTAACAGCCATATCAGGGTAAGAAGCCAGGCTGGTATCAGCATGACGGCCCGATCGTATCCCTTGACCGCCAGATAACCGATTATGGCGACACCGGACACAACGGTAAGCGCCAGCGAAATACGCGCAATACCAGAGGCGACGGGCGGATCGAATACGGCAACCCCGGCAAGCGCCAGCAAACCCAGCACCCATGTTACCGCGCCATAGCTGAAATGATCGTGCCAGCGGTTGAGATTGAGATAAGTGAACAGGAAAATCACAAGCGAGGCGGCAAGTGCCACCTCGGTACCCGCGCGCCAGATTTGCTCATTGCCTGGCGTTATCTCCATCAACTTGTTCCAGAAGCCGAAATCGACGCAGATATAAGCAAGGACCGCCCAAGCAAGCGCAGCGGTAGCAGGGAACAGCGAAGTGCCCTTGACGACGAAAAGGATGGTCAGAAATAGCGCCAGCAGGCCGGAAATGCCAAGCAGAATACCGCGATAAAGCGTGTAGGAGTTAACCGCGTCCTTGTAGGCTTCCGGCTCCCAGAGATAGAGCTGGGGCAGGTTGTGCGAGGACAATTCTGCGACGAAGGTGATGACGCTGCCTGGATTGAGCGTGATGCGGAAAACGTCTGCATCGGCACTTGGCTGGCGGTCGAGGGCAAAACCCTCACTCGGCGTGATTGATGCAATACGCGGAGAACCGAGATCGGGCCAGATGACGCCAGAACCCACAAGACGGAAATGCGGAGCCACAATCAGCCGGTCGATCTGCTCATCGGTGGGGTTTGCAATCGAGAAAGCAGCCCAGTCACCGGATGCCTTGCTGTTCTGGTCGGCCTGCACCTCGATGCGGCGGACGATTCCGTCAGGACCCGGAGCGGTCGATACCTGTACGCTTTCGCCCTTGTTGCGCAGAAGTTCGACAGCGCGGGACAGGTCGAGGGCGGTGTCTTCTTTGGAAATCTTGATCGGCTCGATGGCCGATGCCTGGAGGACTGAAACGGTTAGAAAAAACATCAGCGCGAGAAGTCGCACACCAGCAACAAACCACTTATCCGCAAAACCCGTCACGAGCGCCCAACCTTGCCATTGATCATGCGGTTATCCGTCATACGTTTGTCGCTTTCTATAAGGGCGAAAAGCAGATGGTCCTGCCAGAAGCCGTTTATCTTGAGATAGGAACGCAGCAGTCCTTCTCTCTCAAATCCGGCTTTTTCGAGAAGCCGTATCGAACGCTCATTATGAGGGATACAGGCTGCTTCAATCCGGTGCAACCGGAGTTGGTCGAATGCAAAGGGGATAACCAGCGATAGGGCTTCGGTCATATAGCCGTTGCCGGCATAGGGGGCGCCGCTCCAGTAGCCGATCATGCCGCTCTGACCGACACCGCGCCGGATATTGCCAAGCGTAATGCCTCCGACAAGCTTATTGTCGCTGTTGCGGAACACGAAAAAAGGGTAGCCGGTTCCAGCTGAAATCTCATCCTGAAAACGTCGCATACGATGGCGGAAAGCGCTTTTGGTAAGGTCGTCATCGGGCCATGTCGGCTCCCATGGCGCCAGAAAAGCGCGGCTCTGTTCTCGCAAGCTGGCCCAACTCGCAAAATCGCTCATCATCGGCTCGCGCAGATAGATGCGCTGCCCACGCAGGACGGTCGGATTGCTTCTACGGAAAGGCAGGCCGATCATGATGTTCAGGGGAGTAAGAGAGTGGGGGAAGAAGGGAGTAGCAAAGACAAAATGTTCAACGTCACATACTCCCCTATTCCCCTAATTACATATTCCCTTAAACAGCGATCTTTCTCGCATGTGCGCTGGTGGAAAGAGCATCCGACAGCCCGTCGAAGCTCATCAGTCGTCCAATCGGGCCGACACCGGCTATGGTGGGCTTGCTGTCAAGGAACAGTCGTCCGGCCAGATCCGTCAGCCGTTCAGGTGTAATGAGCGAAAGGCGGTCCATCAGCTCGCTGTTCTCAACAGGGCGCCCATAGAGCAGGAACTGGCGCGCAACCTGTCCCGCACGGCTTGCGGCGCTCTCCTGCGACATAAGGAGGCTTGCACGATACTGCGCGCGTGCCCGGTCCACTTCTTCCAGACTGATGGAGTCGGCTGCCTTGTGCAGTTCATCAATCAGAACTGGAACGAGTTCGACCAGCTCGTCGCGGCCTGTTGCAGCATGAATGCCGAACAAGCCGGTATCCGAGAAGCCCCAATGGAAGGCGTAGACTGAATAGCAGAGGCCGCGCTTCTCGCGTACTTCCTGGAAGAGGCGTGAGGACATGCCGCCGCCAAGGACCATGGAGAGAAGCTGCGAAGCATAAAAGTCGCGCACGTGATAGGCACGGCCCTCAAAGCCGATCAGAACCTGCGCATCCATGAGTTCGCGATTTTCTCGAAAATCGCCGCCGACATAGTGCGCAAGATCGAGCGTAGGGGCTGTATTGTGGGCGCGGAAGCCGCCGAGGCGTTTTTCGACTTCCTTGACGAATGCATCGTGATCGACGCCACCTGCGGCTGTCACGACCATGCGGTCGGCGCTGTATTGTTCCTCCATATACTGGCGCAGATCAGCGGAGGTAAAAGACATCACGGTTTCAGGCTCGCCCAGAATAGCGCGTCCGATCGGCTGATGTCGGTAAGCTGTTTCTGTGAAACGATCGAAAACAATATCGTCGGGCGTGTCGTGCGCCGCGCCGATCTCCTGCATGATAACCTGCTTTTCGCGTTCCAGTTCAGCTTCGTCGAACTTGGAGGCAGTCAGGATATCGGAGAGAATGTCTATTGCCAATGGCACGTCATTGCGCAGAACGCGCGCATAGTAGGATGTGGTCTCGACGCTGGTGGCGGCATTGATTTCGCCTCCGACGTTTTCGATATCCGATGCAATTTGCCAGGCAGTGCGGTTTTCGGTTCCCTTGAATGCCATGTGCTCAAGAAGATGAGCAATGCCATGCCTGTCGGCAGCCTCGTTTCGCGCACCGGCCTTGACCCAGATTCCAAGTGCCACGCTTTCCACGTGGGACATTGTATCGGTGGCTATCGTCAATCCGTTGGAAAGACGCGTTACTTCAACACCCATAAGCAAACTGCTCCCTGCATCCCCGCTCTGGTTCTCGTCTCGGAGCCGGTCTTTTTAAGCTCTCGAATGGCGGCGAACGTATTCTTCCACGATTTTCAGGTCGTTGTGAAGAACTGTGAAGCTTTCTTTTCGTTGCATCAAGTCCGAAAGCCATGCCGGAAGCTGCGGTTCAACGCCGCTTGCAGCCTTTACAGCATCGGGGAATTTGGCCGGATGTGCGGTCGCAAGGACAACCATCGGCGCTGTGTTGGACACATTTTCGCGAGCGACCTTCACACCGATTGCCGAATGTGGATCAAGTAGATAACCGTCTGCCTCAATCACGGACTTGATTGTTTCCGCGGTCTCGTCGACGGTCGAACGCCCGGCCGAGAATTCGCTGCGGATTGCCGAAAGCGGCTTTTCGGAGATCGAGAAACCGCCCGACTGCTTCAGGCTGTCCATAAGGCCGCGCAAAGCTGCCGAATCGCGGCCATGTGCTTCGAACAGGAGACGCTCGAAGTTCGAGGAAATCTGGATGTCCATCGAAGGCGATGTGGTTTGTGCAACGCCGCGCATCTCATACGCCCCATTTTCGAGCGTGCGTGAAAGAATGTCGTTATCGTTGGTGGCGATAATCAGCCGGTCGATGGGGAGGCCCATGCGCTTTGCGACGTAGCCTGCGAAAATATCACCGAAATTGCCTGTCGGTACGGTGAAAGATACAGCGCGATCTGGCGCGCCGAGGCTCAGCGCCGCCGTAAAATAATAGACGACTTGCGGCATGATGCGCGCCCAGTTGATCGAGTTTACACCCGAAAGCGACAGCGCATCGCGAAATTGAAGGTCATTGAACATGCCTTTCACAAGGTTCTGGCAGTCGTCAAAATTGCCTTCAATGGAAAGGGCATGAACGTTGGAAAAACCGGACGATGTCATCTGGCGCTGCTGCACCGGCGACACGCGCCCGTTCGGGAACAGGATAAAGATGTCGGTATTATCACGACCGCCGAAGGCTTCGATTGCCGCACCGCCCGTGTCGCCCGATGTGGCGCCGACAATGGTTGCACGTTCGCCGCGTTGCGCCAGAACATAGTCCATCATGCGAGCGAGAAGCTGCATGGCGACATCCTTGAAGGCAAGCGTCGGGCCGTGGAAAAGCTCGAGCACGAATTCATTCGCGCCGGTTTGAACCAGTGGGCAAACCGCATCATGGCGGAAAGTCCCGTAGGCTTCATGCACCATACGGCGAAAATCTGAATGCGGAATTTCGCCGTCGACAAATGGAGTGAGCACGGCCAGTGCGATATCCACATAGGATTTTCCGCGCAGGTCGCGGATCTGTTCTGGCGAAAACTGAGGATAATCCTGTGGCAGATAGAGACCGCCGTCCCGGGCTAGACCGGCGAGCAATGCGTCGCTGAACCCCAGGACCGGCGCTTCCCCACGCGTGCTTACATATTTCATTTCTTGGGCCTTCATTTCGGATCGGCGCGGTTTTGAGCCGGGTAATGCAATAGAGCGTCCCTAAAAAAGCCGCAAGGTTTTAAAGCATGTTGACGTGGATGGGGGTTGCTCTCGGGAGCAAAAAACGGGAAAACGTCATCGCGCTACACACATGCGTGATGTAGAAGACAGGTCGATCAGTGCAGGGAAGCCGGGTTTATGCAAACAGCACCACAGAATCGTTCATCGTTGTTTCCAGTCTTTGCAACGGTTTTGCTCGCAGCCCTTGCAGGCTGCACAACCAGTGGCACCGATAAGGCCGCCGACGGAGGCTCAGGTTCTTCCTTGACCACTCCCGCCGCTACCGGCGACCAGCGCATCAAGGAATCCGAGCTGCGCGCTTTCTGTCCTTCGGTTTCGCTGCGTGACGGCACAGCCTTCTTCAATACATATGAGAAGGGCGGTGACAAGGATCCCGCGCGTGTGATCTATCAAGCCGCCCTGACAGATACGACCCGCGCCTGCCAGCATGGCGCAGGGACCATGACGATTGACGTCGCTGCTGCCGGCAAGGTCGTACCCGGACCAAAATACAAGAGCGGCACCATCACCATGCCAATCCGTGTTGCCGTCCGCCAGGGTGATCAGGTTATCTATTCCAAGCTGCACAAGCAGGCGGTTACGATAGCCAATGGAGATACCGCTACGCAGTTCGTGTTCAATGACAAGGCAATCACCGTGCCGACGGCGGACAAAAACAATATCCAGATTTTTGTTGGTTTTGACGAAGGTCCGTACAATACGAAGTAAGGAATTTCCGATAGGTATTTACTGACAGTATAATTCTTTTGAGTAATGCGCGGAGATTTTATCCCGCGCATTAATTATTGATATATATGTTTTTATTTTTGGGTGAACTGTCGATGGGTTTGCTGAGTTCTCTTATTTTAATCCTGCATTAATTACAGTTTGAATGGTACTCATGCGATCGATCTGTTCCGTGTTATAATTTTTAATGTCGGGTTTTTAGTGGCATCATTAGGCGGCAGCAATAGCTGGAGACGTTAATACCCGGGCATGCTGTAGTATATTTTAGGGGTATGGATCATATGCGATTTGATCGCAGTAAACTTCTACAGCCTGTTCCGCTTATTTTGCTTTTTATGCTGTTTCTAGGTGCAGCTTTCGGGCAGTGGGTAGGTAACAGATTTCGAATAGTCGATGAAGAGCGGCACATGAATATTTACATGGCCGCGTTGGTTGCTCATGCCAATCGTCTGGCCATTTCGGCCCACGAAACAATCGACGCAGCCAATCGTTCCCCCTATAAAATGTGCTCCGCGGAAGAAATGACCTATCTGCGCAAGCTGGTTTTTTCGGGATATCATATCAAAGATATTGGCAGGTTCCGTGGAGATCGCCTGATCTGTTCGACGCTTCTCAGCGATATTCCAGAGCAGCCAAGCCGTTCTCCCGCCGACATTCATTTGAGCGATGGCACCTATGTTTATGGCGAGAGATCTCTGATTACACCGGGCAGCCTTGGTTCGGTGATCGGTAATGGCGGGGCCAATGTTGTATTAAGTTCAGTTGCATTCGATCTACTCCATACGCCGCAATACGGCTTCGCTGTTTATATGCGCGACGCGGATCTGAAACATTTCGCACGCCTTTACGGCTATCCATCAGGCAATCTGCCAGCCCCGAATTTCACTGACCTCGGGCGAAAATACGATGTTTTGAGCAAAATCATCAGGGAATATCGTTGCGATGACAACACGGGCATCTGCATTGCACTCGAAGTGCGGCTGGACAATTCCAGTGCGTCAGCCCGATGGAAATCCTTCATAGCAATCAGTTTTGGTCTGATTATCAGTGCTTCTCTTGGCTTGAGCTGGTTTGCTTATCGTAATCGAGAGCGTCCTCTGGCTTCCATGCTCAACAAAGCGCTGAATGCCCGGCAGCTTGAGATGGTCTACCAGCCGGTGGTCAATGTGGCAGATGCTAAAGTGACAGGCTTTGAGGCCCTGGTGCGCTGGCAGCTGCAAACCGGCGATCTGATTCCGCCTGACGTATTTATCGCGGAAGCAGAAGAGAGAGGCATGGCCGGCCGGGTAACAGCCTATGTCGTCGAACGTGTTATCGAGGAGATGGGGGATCTGCTCCGTCGCAACCGGAACATTCAGATCAATATCAATATTACTGCGAGTGACGTCCAGGCGTCGTTCTTCCAGAACAGTATCCAGCCGAAACTGCGCGATGCAGGTATCGATCCCAGCCAGATCGGTCTTGAGCTTACAGAACGTACAGCGGTGGATTTCTCGAAAGCGTCGGAAGGAATCAGACGGCTTCGCGAACAGGGCCACAGGGTCTATATCGACGATTTCGGAACGGGTTATTCAAGTCTTGCCTATCTTGGCGAGTTACAGATCGATGCGATCAAAATTGACAAGGCATTCACGCGCACCGTCTGTACTGATAGTCGGACGGTGTCTATCGTTCCGCAGATCATATCGATGGCGCGGCAGCATAATCTTGACCTTGTCATTGAAGGGATCGAGACCGAAGCCCAGGCTGATTATTTCCGCAAGATGAAAACGCCGATGACTGCGCAAGGCTGGTTTTATGGCAAACCTATGCGTGCCGATGACGCCGTGACGCTGGTAACCACCGGTTCGCCCAAAGCCAGGCAGAAGCGTAGGAAAGCTGTATCGAGATCTGTTTGAATGAAATGTTCTGTAGAAATATGCAGATCGATAAAATTCGAATTAAATGCGACTGCCTGCGTGAAATGAATGGCAACAGATTTACGCTAGTGTGTTCTCATGAAACAGAAATATGAACGCATTCTCGAACCGACGGACACATGGGCGATCTTCGATACGTCCACTGGCGAACCCGTCATCATGGGAACCCGTATGCTGATCGGCCTCTCGGAGAGTGAAGCCGAAGAGCTTCTGGCAATTCTCAATGCCCCGCCCAAGGGGCGCAACAAGCAATCCGCCGCCTGACAATAGCCAGGCGTCGGATCAATTCACTCAGGCATCGGTCCAGACGGACAGGGCCTCGATAACGCTCGGCAGGTCCTTGTGGCGATGGATGACGGTTTCCGCACCGGCATCGGTCAGCTTGTCGGCATGCCCCGGATAGGTGTGAGCACCACCCGTAAAGCCGATCACACGCATGCCAGCAGCGCGAGCACCCTGAATGCCATGCGCGGAATCTTCAATCACGATTACATGTTTCGGATCGACTCCGAATTGCTCGGCCGCATAAAGGAACACGTCCGGCGCAGGTTTGGTCTTTTTGGTGCCGACTTCCTTGGCCGAAAAGATGTTCGGCGCAAACAGTTCGTAAAGGCCGACACGTTTCAGCATGCTTTCCAACCGATGGCTGGTCGAATTGGAGCAGATGCACTTCGGCAGTTTCAGCGCCGAGACCACATCCACGATATCCTCAACCGCCTGAACTTCGTTCTCAAGCTTCTCGTCCAGAATCTTTTCGGATTTGTCGAGAAGTGATGCTGAAAGCGGAATTCCGGCTTCGCGCTCTACCGTCAGAAGAATATCCTGCCACGTCAGACCGGCAAAACGCTCGGCCATTTCATCAGCCGCGATCTGATAACCGGCTTCGGTGAGGAGGGCGGATTCGACTTCTGCCGCGATGATTTCGGAATCCACCAAAACGCCATCGCAATCGAAAATGATGAGGGACGGTGCCGCCATGATCATAGCCTTTTTATTGGGAGGAGTGGGCACCGGCAGCAGCCGGAAACACCGCGATTGAGCTACACCTTTATGGCGAAGCCGTCAAATCGGGGTTGGTGCGAATTCAGACCTCCCCGGAAACTTCGCGCCGCCGCCGGTCGAGTTCTTCGCTGTAGCGACGTAGCGTGTGTGCTTCACTCAGAAGGCCAAGTACCTTGCGCTCCTGCGCATTGTTTACCACGGCCAGCGCTTCGCTTTCTGCCCGGTCAAAACGCGCGACGGCTTCCTTGGCATTCATCTGGGGCAATAGAAACTCGTCCTGATATTTGAGAAGCTCGCGGATATTGTGCTCTCCGTCGGATGTGTCGAAGCTGTCGGAATAGACTTCCGGAATAGGGATCATGCCGACATAGCGTCCTTCATCATCGACCGCGATCACGCGCTGGGTCGATCCAAGCGGGAAATCATGCCGGAATGTTTCGATGTCGGTATCTATCAGGACGGTCCGCACGTCGTGACGCATCATCCGGTTTACGGTCAGATTGCGTATCCAACCGATATCGTGGGCGGACCGGATGGCCTCGCCACGTAGATGGAAGCGCCATGTTGCGAAGGAGTAACCGAAGGTCTTCCGCACCATCAGTGAGGACGAGACGACAGCTCCGAGGACTAGCATGGCGATTGGAAAATCGCCGGTAAGTTCCAATGCAAGGAAGGTCATGGTCATCGGACCGCCAACGACTGCGACGGCAAGTGAGCTCATGCCGATAACTGCATATACTTCAGGTGCAAGTGCCAGACCGGCAGGTAGAACGGCTCCGGCCACGGCTGCAAACAGCTTGCCCGTCAGGGCACCCAGAAACAGCGATGCGAAGAACAAGCCCCCACGAAAGCCCGCACCGATGGAGACAGCGGAAGCGAGAGACTTGGTGAAGATCAGCAGCAACAATGCCGGTATTGTAATGTTTGCATTCAGATCGAGGTGTAACGCTCCGTGGCCCGATGCCAGAACCTGCGGAGAAAAGAACGCGATCATACCGACAACGGCGCCACCGATTGCTGGCGCCAAAACATTGGGCACTATGCTGCGTCGGGCGGTCGTTTCAACAAAAGTGACTCCACGCATGATGAGAATTGCAATACCTGCCGAAAAGAAACCCAGAACGAGTGCTGGCACATAGTCGCGCGGCGTGATGTCGTTTATCTGACCGATATCGATGATGAACGGCGCCCCACCGATTGCCTGCGTCACCAGTGCACCAACTATGGCTGCCACGACGACGGGCGCCAGCGTGGCAATCGAATAGACGCCGATGATGAGTTCGAATGCATAGAATGCACCAGTCAGGGGGGCGTTGAAGGCGCTTGCAATGGCAGCCGCAGCGCCGCAACCAACCAGTGTTCGCAAATCTGCGCGACGAAGTTTGAGCGCCCGGCCGATACGGGATGCAAAACCGCTCGCAAGCTGCGTATATGCGGCTTCGAGGCCGACAGAAGCACCGAAGCCGTTGGAAATCAGGTTCTGTCCGACGAGGATAAAGCTGTCCGTCAGCGAGAGACGGCCGCCATGGAGTGCATTCGCCTCGATAGGATCGACGATCGGACGCTTGCGCCAGCGCGCGAGAATCCAGATCACGATCCCCATCAAGATGCCACCGGCAAGGGGAGCAATATAAGCGCTGGGTTGCAGCGATGCTGCCGAGCTCAGTTTTTCGCCGGGGTCAAGTGCGAAGATTGCCTGATGCATCCATTGGGAAATACTGCCAATAGCGGCAACCATCAGCCCTGAAATGATGCCGATGACGGTACCGGCGATAACGAGGCCTATTTCGCTGCCGCGAACCAGTGCACGCATGCGAAAGGGTACAAAGAGAACCCGCAAATACCGGTTATGTCGCAGTTCAGCGATATTCATCATAAAATACACCGGACAAACGGGGCGGCGCGCATGCCCGCCACGCGAATTCAGAAGTTGACTGCCAGTTATAGGCAAAAAGGGATAACCAAGCCTTATCAAGGGTAAGAAGTTAAAGTTACAATTGCATAGCGATCGCGGCGTTAAGATGACAGGCGGCAAAATGTCGAGGGTCAATTGACCATGAAAAGCCCGGAACTGCGGACTTTCCACCTCGCTTAAGAAAAGATTTACGATTTCAATCACTTGGCGTTAACTGCATATTTACCCTGCCCGGTAACCATAAGGACAAGTTTTTTGCGTCCACAGGTAATCGAGTATCCCATGTCTCTTGTACGTCTTGCACATGAGTTGCCCATTGAGGCTCCGCGTACCGCGTGGCTTGACTCCATCATCAAAGGTGACTGCGTCGCGGCTCTGGAACGCCTGCCGGATCATTCCGTGGACGTCATTTTTGCCGATCCTCCGTATAATCTCCAGCTGGGCGGCGATTTGCATCGTCCCGACCAGTCGATGGTCAGCGCAGTTGACGATCACTGGGATCAGTTCGAGAGCTTTCAGGCCTATGATGCCTTCACCCGTGCATGGCTTATGGCCTGCCGTCGTGTCCTGAAGCCGAATGGCACCATCTGGGTCATCGGTTCCTACCACAACATCTTCCGGGTCGGTTCGCAGTTGCAGGATCTCGGCTTTTGGCTCCTGAATGACGTCATCTGGCGCAAGACGAACCCGATGCCAAATTTCCGCGGTCGGCGCTTCCAGAATGCCCATGAAACGCTGATCTGGGCTTCGCGCGATCAGAAGGGCAAAGGCTACACCTTCAATTATGAAGCGATGAAGGCCGCCAATGACGACGTACAGATGCGCTCGGACTGGCTCTTCCCGATCTGTACCGGTTCCGAACGCCTGAAAGACGAAAATGGCGACAAGGTTCATCCAACCCAGAAGCCGGAAGCATTGCTTGCCCGCATCATGATGGCCTCCAGCAAGCCGGGCGACGTCATTCTCGACCCGTTCTTCGGTTCCGGTACGACGGGTGCGGTTGCCAAGCGCCTCGGACGTCATTTCGTCGGTATCGAACGCGAGCAGAGCTATATCGACGCTGCAACAGCGCGCATTGACGCTGTCGAGCCGCTAGGCAAGGCCGAACTGACGGTGATGACTGGCAAACGGGCCGAACCGCGTGTGGCATTCACCAGCGTTCTCGAAGCGGGCCTCCTTCGCCCCGGCACGGTGCTTTGTGATGAACGTCGCCGTTTTGCTGCCATTGTTCGCGCCGATGGTACGCTGGCTGCCAACGGTGAAGCGGGTTCGATCCATCGTATCGGTGCAAAGGTTCAGGGCTTTGATGCCTGCAATGGATGGACTTTCTGGCACTACGAGGAAAACGGCGCGCTGAAGCCAATTGATGCCTTGCGCAAGGTCATTCGTGACCAGATGGCAGTCGCAGGCGCTTAGGGCGCATCCCGAAAATTGCGAAGCGGTTTTCGGATAAGATGAGCAAATGATCAGTTATCGGACGGCCTCCAGCATAGTCTGATAGTGAGGCGCTCGAAGCATCGGCTTCGGGCGCCTTCGCTGTTTCAGCGCTGGGGGAAATAAGGCTCAGAAGGTGAGACCCAGGGCTTTCAAATCGGCACCCAGCTTGCCAGCGTCCGAAAAATGCACGGCCTGCCAGCCAGCCTGTCTGGCGCCTTCCACATTGTGCAACGTGTCATCGATGAAAAGCGTTGCCGCCGGATCGAGATCGAACGATCCGACGTGATGGTCGTAAATTTCCCGGTCAGGCTTCAGCATGCGGACGTCACCCGATACGGTGACACCTCGGCTTTCGGTCAGAAATGAAAAGCGTGTTTGCGCTTCGCGGAAAGTGTCTGAAGCAAAATTCGTCAGCATGGTGACGTCATTGCCATGGCCGATCAGGCCGCGCAGAATTTCGACACTGTCCTCGTACGCATGGGGAACCATGCGGTTCCAGTTTTGCCGGAACGCACGGATATGATCGGTCTTCTCCGGGTGTGTATCGATCAGGAGCGCTTCTGCTTCCTGCCAGGTCCGTCCACGATCCTGTTCAATATTCCAGGCGCTGGTGCAGATGTTATCTAGAAACCAACGTCGTTCCGAAGCATCCGGAAAGACATCCAGATAGGCAAGCTCAGGATCATAGTGGATCAGAACCCTGCCGATATCGAAGACGACGTGCTTGACGGGACTGCTCAACGGTGTTTCCTCCCCCGTTTGAAAGCTTCTGGTATGGCGGCGGTGATCGCCTTTTTCATGACGGTTGGCAGCGCCTCATCCGAGAGCTCGTCGGGTCGGGACCACCATCCATCCGTAGATACACTCTTGCTGACATTCTCGGAGCAATAGACCGACAAGCGCAGTTCGAAATGTGTAAAAACATGCGTGATTGAACCGGAGTTTGTCCATTGCGCCGGGAAAGGTGCTGCATCGATTGTTACATCACCGTCGATACGCGCGGTCCAGTAGCTGCCTGGAACCTCGGTCATCCCCGCAAGCAGGCCTTCCCCTTTTCGCTTGCGCAGGAGGATTGAACCATCTCCCGCAATGGCGACGAATGCCGCGCCGGTGCGAACGGGTTTTTCCGCTTTGGGCGCTTTGACCGGAAACTCCTCCGGATCGCGTAATTTGAGAGCCGAGCAATCATCGTTGAGCGGGCAGATTGCACAGGCCGGGCGTCGCGGCGTGCAAATGGTTGCCCCCAGGTCCATCATAGCCTGTGCGAAATCTCCCGACCGGTCGCTTGGTGTCAATTGACCCATGAGCGCGCGGATTTCCGTTTTTGCTGCGGGCAAGGGCGTGTCGATTGTATAAAGTCGTGAAATTACACGTTCCACATTACCGTCGACGACCGCGACCGCTTCGCCAAAGGCAATTGCTGCAATCGCGGCGGAAGTATAATCCCCGATGCCGGGCAGCTCCTTCAAGGCAATGGCATTGTCCGGAAATCTGCCGTTATGTTGCGAGGTAACGGCATCGGCACATTTCTTCAGATTGCGCGCTCGCGAATAATACCCGAGCCCGGCCCATGCCCGCAGAATATCGTCTTCGCTCGCCTTTGCCATGGCCTGAACGGAAGGCCAGCGTTCAACGAACTTTATGAAGTAGGACTTGACCGCCTCGACTGTCGTCTGCTGAAGCATGATCTCGGAGAGCCAGACCCGATAGGGATCAGGTTTGACACCCGATGCCTGTTCGGCAGGACCTATGCGCCACGGCAAAACACGGTGGTGTCGGTCATACCAGTGCAGGAGCTTTGTGCTTTGATCGGTAATGGCATAATTCAGCATGAGAAGGGCATCGGGTCACAATTGGGCTGCATTCTGATTAATGCCTTAATTTTAAAATTGATAGAAACAATGCTGTGCATATTGGGGCCTAGCGCATAGAAGTCACGCATGAGTCTCCGGATGTGCGTCATTGGAAAGAGAATAAGTGGACCATTCTGTACCTGTCTATGTAATCAATCTAGTGAGATCACAGGACCGCTGGGACAGACTAAAGTCCACCGCGGATGCATTCTCAATCGATCTGAGGCGCGTTGAAGCGGTCGAGGGCAAATTGCTGACTCAAGAAGAGCTTTCGGATTTTGATGAACCCGGGTTTCGTCGCTGCCACGGCAAAATTGCGATGCCGGCAGAGATAGGTTGTTATTTCAGCCATATTCGAGCATTGGAAAGAATAGTCGCGGAATCCGAACCCTTTGCGGTGATTGTTGAAGACGATGTCTCTTTCACGCCTGCCTTTCGTCCGTTTTTGGAACGATTGACCAGGCTGACAGACTGGGATGTCGTAAAGTTGATCAATCACCGAACTGCCGCTTTTCGTACATTTCGAGACATTGATGGCAGGTTTTCAATTGGCCGCTGCTTGCATGGGCCGCTGGGAAGTTCAGCTGCATATGTCGTAACGCGAGAGGGTGCGTCAAAATTGCTTGCAGCCATCCGGCCTATGCGTGTGCCATACGACGTTGCTCTGGAGCGAGGCTGGGCTGGCTCTTACGAATTTTTCACGACCGACAGGCCGGTCGTCGAGTTTTCGGATATTGCGATTTCTACAATCGCGCAAGGACGCTCAGCCTACGCCAAGAAGCGTTTGCCAGCATACAAAAGGATAAGCACCCTTTTGTTTCGAGCGACTGACTACGCCAGACGAATCGCCTACGCTCTTCATAAGAAAAGCTTAAGAGAGGGCCAGGGTTGAGCTATTTTAAAAAGTCTTTTCTGCTGCGTCGCCGGGTGGATTCCTGGGTCATCGGGGCTGCGTCGGCAGCCATGCCCATTCGCATCGGGCTTGGACCGCTGATACTTTTCGTCTTTTCATGCATCGGTATTTATCTGGCCTGCGGACGTCATGCGACGACGCGTATGTTCGCCAGAAAATTCTATCTTTTCATAATTTTATATGCCGTCTGGTCGTTGGGGCTGATCCTCGTAAGAGGCGAACCGTTTCAGGACAACAGGCAGATTGGTTATACACTACTGATTGCCGTTTTCGCTTTTGCTGGTTCGGGAATGGTGCTCGTTCGCGA
The DNA here is from genome assembly GCF_038433355.1 of Brucella cytisi. NCBI lineage: Bacteria > Pseudomonadati > Pseudomonadota > Alphaproteobacteria > Hyphomicrobiales > Brucellaceae > Brucella > Brucella cytisi. Next base: position 36,322 of record NZ_JBCAUP010000004.1, on the reverse strand, counting down.
TCCATTGCGGGCCTATGTTCTCGGCTCGCGTGTGGGTACTTTGCTTGCCGTTATCGTCGCGCTTTATCTTGCCGTAACTAATGGCGGGCGTATTGGCGTCGGCGGCAATCAGGCGGTTTTTGCATTCGTTGCAGCGGTAGCGGCGATTTCGGCTGCAATCCCCTTGCGCAACGTGTCCCGTTACTTGCCGAACGGCCCACATTGGCTGGTTCTGGGGTTCACCGCAGTTTTGACCTCTGAAACACGAGCAGTCATCGTGGTGTTGCCGATATTTGCAGCCGTAGAAATCCTTATCTTCCTGAGGCGGTTCAGCATTAAACAACAGGGAGCGGCTTACGCGGTATTGTTTGCTGCAATGGCGGCTCTTGTCGTTGTCGGACCCGTCGGCGATATAATGTCCAAACGGTTTTCCGGAATGGTCGAATATTACGATACCGGGCGGGCCTCCAACTGGGAGGATAAGATTTCTGCTGATATTCGCGAGGCAATGTGGAAAAGCGCATCCCGTGTTATCTTGGCGAACCCGTTTACAGGCGTCGGTTCGTATTCAAAAATGGATTATGTGAGGGCTGAGGCGGGAGACAAGGCTGCGATGCTGGATGGTTTCCGCCATGTCCACAACACAGTCCTTGATGAATTGCTGAACGACGGCATTGTCGGTCTCATTTTTATGGCTGGTGCTTTTATCTCGATCTTTGTCTATCTGTGGCGGACCGCCGATAGTTGGGCGATGCGGCGAGCCTTGCTATACTTTGCGGCGGTGTGCGGTAGCTACGGCATGTTGCACAATCCGCTGTTACACGAGGTCACTATATCCTCGACCATGTTCTTCCTCGCAGCACTGAACGCGGCTGCATCACGGCGTGTTATGGCGGCGAGGCGCGCTGGCCTCACCTCATATATTCTTGGAAAGAAATCACCGGCATGAAAGCGATAGTAACGGGTACCGCCGGATTTATCGGGTTTCATACGGCAAAGCGTCTGCTGGATGAGGGCTGGCAGGTCATCGGCATTGACAACGTGAATGACTATTATCAGGTTGCCTTGAAAGAAACTCGTCTTTCCAAGCTTCATATGCGTGATGGCTTCCGGTTTGCGAAGGCAGATATTTCCGATGCAGGAGCGTTCAACGCGGCAATCGGCTCTGATCGAGATGCGGATGTCATCGTGCATCTCGCAGCACAGGCGGGAGTACGATATTCCATCGAGAACCCTTCAGCCTACATTTCTGCCAATGTGCAGGGGCAGGTCACAGTCTTCGAAATCGCGTTGAGAATGGAGAAGCGTCCACCTGTCGTCTATGCGAGTTCATCGTCGGTCTATGGCGCGAATGAAAAGGTGCCTTTCTCGGAAAGCGATCCCGTCGATCATCCCGTCTCGATCTACGCCGCAACCAAGCGTTCGGGCGAGTTGCTGGCTTATTCCTACCGACACGTGCACAAACTCCACTCTGCAGGCTTGCGCTTTTTTACGGTTTACGGTCCTTATGGGCGGCCTGACATGGCGCCGTGGCTGTTTACGGCTGCGATCCTTAAAGGAGAGCCGATCCGCGTATTCAACAATGGGGAGATGCAGCGGGACTTCACCTTTGTGGAGGATATAGTCAGCGGAGTGGTTGGTGCGGTAAGACGTATTCTCGACGAGCCTGAAGATACAGCACCCGTCTACAATCTCGGTAACAATCGGCCGGTCATGCTCAACGACTTTATCGCAGCTATCGAAAAAGCAACTGGCAGGGAGGCAATTCGCAAACTGGAACCTATGCCAGCTGCCGATGTGCCCCGCACCTATGCCGACATCACTCTTGCTGCACGAGACCTCGGCTTTAGCCCGAAAACCACACTCGATCAGGGTATTCCTTTGTTTGTGGAATGGTTTCGCGGCTATAATGGAGCGCGATGAGCGAACCGACATCCAGGCGCGGCTTCAGGCCGCTGGCAGATATGGCTTCGGGTCTGGTGGACCCGATGCTGCAAAAGCGTGCCGGTATCAATCTCGCCTTGCTTCAGTCATGGGAAGATATTGTCGGTCCCGCCATCGGCGCAACCTCGCGCCCGTTGCGCATCATCTGGCCGCGTCGTCTGCATGAGGATGATCCGTTTTCACCGGCAACGCTGATTATAGCCTGCGAAGGTTTTGCAGCTTTGCAGGTTCAGCATGAAACAGGGGAAATAATCAGCCGCATCAATGGCTTTCTCGGGTTCTCGGCGGTCGGACGTATTCGTATCGAACAGAAGCCGCCGGTCATTCCGGCCAAGCGCCGTGCAAAGCGGCTGGCGCCGCTCGGACCTGCCGAAGAGCGTCGTATCGACAAGGCTACAGACGGTATTGAAGACGATGCGCTTCGCGCAGCGCTTGCACGCCTTGGCAAGAACATTCTTGCCGAGAAGCGGACGGCTGGTCGGAAAGACAAAGATAGTTGAATTCGGGCCGCCGCCATAAATTTGATGCAAGCTTTCAGCAGTTTATGTTTAGCGCCCCGGTTTATTGTCGCGGATTTGAAGACAAATAATCCAAGGTGCTGACTTTCATGTGAACGCTGTGGGTCTAGCGAAGTACGGCCTGCCGCTTTAGATTGTATGTCGAAGTCAACTATTGAAACAGGACTGGATGATTCGGATGCCTGCAGCGTTTAATCGCAGACACGTTATTTCTCTTGCTGGAGCGGCCGCTGCCGGGCTGGCTTTTGCCGGTGGCGCGAATGCGCAGCAGCGCGATCCTGAAGGCACGGTCGATGCGGCTAAGATTGCCGAACCCGGCAAGCTCAAGGACATGGTCTACGGCAAGGCTGATGCGCCGGTCACCATCGTTGAGTATGCATCGCTGACCTGCCCGCATTGCGCGGATTTTACGATCAATACGTTCCCGAAAATCAAGGAAAAATATATCGATACGGGCAAAGCACGACTCATCTTCCGTGAATTCCCGTTCGATCCGCGTGCAACTGCCGCTTTCATGCTGGCGCGCTGCGCACCGGAAGACCGTTACTTCCCTATGGTCGACGTTTTCTTCAAGCAGCAGCAGCAGTGGGCGACCGCTGAAGATGGTGAAGCAGCTCTCCTGCAAATTGCAAAACTTGCCGGTTTTACACAGGAGTCCTTCAAGGCGTGCTTGACGAACCAGCAAGTTCTCGATGATGTGAGAGCAACGATGGAGCGTGGGTCGAAGGATTTTGGTGTGAGTGCAACGCCGACTTTCTTCATTAACGGACAAAAATACGCTGGAGCGCTTTCGGTTGACGAAATGTCGGCAATCATCGAGAAGCTTCTCTAATCCGGTTTTCAGATCGAAAAGCGGGCGCTCCTCTGCGCTCGCTTTTTGCGTTTCCGAGGTGGCAATGGAAGGGGCTTGCTGATGCGCTTCTCCAAGCTGCGCCTTGTCGGGTTCAAATCCTTCGTCGAGCCCATGGAGTTCGTTATCGAAGGCGGACTGACCGGCGTCGTCGGTCCCAATGGCTGCGGCAAATCCAATCTGGTCGAAGCGCTACGCTGGGTGATGGGTGAAAACTCATACAAGAACATGCGCGCCTCCGGCATGGACGATGTGATCTTCTCCGGCTCTGCCACGAGGCCCGCGCGCAATACGGCAGAAGTCACGCTTTTTCTTGATAATTCTGATCGTACAGCGCCTGCCGCATATAATGATGCGGACGAATTGCAGGTCTCTCGCCGCATCGAACGGGAGTCGGGATCGGTCTATCGCATCAATGGCAAGGAAGCGCGCGCCAAGGACGTGCAACTTCTCTTTGCGGACCAGTCCACCGGCGCACGTTCACCGTCGATGGTCGGGCAGGGGCGTATTGGTGAACTCATTCAGGCAAAGCCGCAAGCACGTCGCGCGCTTCTGGAAGAAGCGGCTGGCATTTCCGGTCTGCATACGCGCCGACATGAGGCCGAGTTGCGCCTTCGCGCTGCTGAAACCAATCTTGAGCGTCTGGACGACGTTGTCGGCGAGCTGGGAAGCCAGATCGAAAGTCTGAAGCGTCAGGCGCGTCAGGCGAATCGCTTCAAGGCACTTTCCGCAGATATTCGCCGCGCGGAGGCCGCGCTGCTGCATCTGCGCTGGTCGCAGGCAAAGATGCAGGAAGGTGAGGCGCAAAGCACATTGGTGCAGGCAACCTCCGCTGTCGGTGATATGGCGCAAGCGCAGATGAACGCGGCAAAGGCACAGGCGGTCGGCGCGCACAAACTGCCCGAACTGCGCGAGGTGGAAGCGAAAGCCGCAGCAGCATTGCAACGTCTGTCCATTGCCAGAACCCAGCTTGATGAGGAAGGCGAACGTCTTCGTGCCCGCCGGGCAGAGTTGATAAAGCGTCTTGAGCAGCTTTCCGCCGACATCGCGCGCGAAGAAGAAATGATGCGTGAGAACGCTGATATTCTGGCCCGGCTCGATGACGAGGAACAGGAACTGATCGCTTCCGCCGAAGAATCCGGCGAGCGCGATCAGGAACTGCATGCTCTTTTTGAGGAAGCGGAAGTTCGATTGCAGGACAGCGAGAACGCTTTGTCCCGCGTGACGGCTGAACGTGCGGAAGCTGCTGCAGAACGTGTGCAAATCGAACGGGCATTGAAGGAAACACGTGATCGTCGTGATCGTCTTTCTGTCCAGATGGAAGCGATCGAGCGCGACATCGCTGCAGTCGCGGAACAGATCGGCGGGTTGTTCGATCCGGCGGAAAAGCGCATCGTGGTCGACCGCTGTGCGGAAGCACTGGCATCTGCGGAGGAAATGGTTGCCAGTGCGGAAGAGCTTGTTGCAAGCGCGCGCGAAGCGGAAGCCTCGAGCCGTCAGCCTTTGAGCGAAGCGCGCACGGAGCTGAATCGTATCGAAACGGAAGCGCAGACGCTGGCCCGCATTCTGAATGCTGGCGAAACGGGACAATTCCCGCCGGTGGTGGAAGAACTGCGTGTCGAGAAGGGCTATGAAGTTGCACTGGGTGCCGCACTCGGTGAAGATCTCGATGCGGCCAGCGATGAACATGCGCCGGTCTATTGGGCATACAATCCTGCTGCCAATGCCGATCCCGCTTTGCCGGAAAGCGTGACGCCACTCGATCGTCTGGTGGAGGGGCCGCAGCAATTGCGCCGCAGACTGGCACAGGTCGGCGTTGTCTCGGATGATGACGGTAAGCGCCTGCAGGCCATGTTGCGGCCCGGCCAGCGGCTGGTGAGCCAGGCCGGTGCGCTCTGGCGCTGGGACGGTTATACAGCGAGCGCCGATGCGCCGACACCGGCAGCTCAGCGACTGGCGCAAAAAAACCGGCTGGCGGAACTCGAACAAGAGGCAATTGCAGCGCGCCGGCGCGTCGAACAGGCCGAGCAGGATGTGCTACGCATAGAGGCCGGCGTCCGGGAGGCCGTCGAACAGGAGCGCGTCGCACGCGATCAATGGCGCGCAAACCAGCGCAAGCTTGATGAAGCGCGTGAGGCTCTGGCGGCTGCCGAGCGTGCAGCAGGTCAGCTGGCGACGCGCCGCGCCGGTCTTGAAGACAGCAAGGCGCATCTGGAAGAAAATCTCGAAGAAGCGCAGATCCGTGTCACGGAAGCCGAAGAGCGGCTTGGCGAAATGCCGGATATCGATGCGATTGGCGAGCGCCTTGCCACATTAAGCAACGAAGTCATGTCGGATCGCACCGCTCTGGCAGAAGCGCGCGCCGCCTATGAGGGGCTGCGGCGCGAGGCCGATGCCCGCAAACGGCGGCTGGAAATGATTGCGCTGGAGCGCCGAAACTGGAAATCCCGCGCCGAAAATGCTGACCGCCATATCGCGGCCTTGAATGATCGCCGTGCGGAAACGGCGGATGAGGCGGAGGCGCTTGCTGAAGCGCCTGACGAAATCGAAAGCCGTCGCCGGGCACTGTTGAACGAGCTTTCGCAGGCTGATGCCCTTCGAAAACAGGCTGGCGATATTCTGGCCGAGGCCGAGGCTACGCAGGCGGAACTCGACAAGACAGCGACCCTGAGCATTCAGCAACTGGCTGCAAGTCGCGAACAACGTGCACGTGCTGAAGAACGTCTTGCGGCGGCAGAAGAGCGTCGCAAGGATGCCGAAGCCCGTATTGCCGAAGCTTTGAACTGCCCGCCGCATGAGGCTATTCGCCAGACAGGTTTAAGGTCCGACGAAGCTTTGCCCGATCCCGATCAGCTTGAACGCCAACTGGAGCGGTTGAAGATTGAGCGGGAGCGGCTCGGTGCAGTCAATCTTCGGGCGGATGAGGAACAGGAAGAACTGTCCGGACGTCTCGATACTATCGTGTCCGAGCGAGAAGACGTCATCGAGGCAATCAAGAAGCTGCGCCAGGCAATCCAGAGCCTCAATCGCGAGGGACGCGAACGCCTGCTGGCTGCGTTCGACGTGGTGAATGTGCAGTTCCAGCGTCTGTTCACGCATCTCTTTGGTGGCGGTACGGCTGAACTGCAGCTCATCGAAAGCGAAGATCCGCTGGAAGCTGGTCTGGAAATTCTTGCCCGCCCACCCGGCAAGAAACCGCAGACTATGACGCTGCTTTCCGGCGGCGAGCAGGCGCTGACAGCCATGGCGCTCATTTTCGCGGTGTTTCTCACCAATCCGGCACCAATCTGCGTGCTCGACGAAGTGGACGCACCGCTTGATGACCATAATGTCGAGCGGTACTGCAATCTGATGGATGAAATGGCGGCTTCAACCGAAACGCGCTTCGTGGTTATCACGCATAACCCGATCACGATGGCTCGCATGAACCGTCTCTTCGGTGTGACGATGGGCGAGCAGGGCGTGAGCCAACTCGTTTCCGTGGATTTGCAGACTGCGGAACAACTTCGCGAAGCAAGCTAAAACATAATCTCTACGGAGGACGGCATGAGCGGCGATCACGACCATGGAGACGTCAGCGATACGCCGCTTCCAAGATTATGGATCGCCTTTGCACTGACCAGCCTTTTCATGATCGCCGAGATCATCGGCAGTTTCATCACCGGCAGTCTTGCACTTTTATCCGATGCCATGCACATGGCGACAGACAGTTTTGCGCTTCTCCTTGCCCTGATCGCCATCTATCTGGGCCGACGGCCAGCTGATATCCTTCGCACCTATGGCTATGCCCGCTTTGAAATTCTAGCGGCGACGGTCAATGCACTTCTGTTGCTGGGTGTAGCATTCTATATCCTCTATGAAGCGTATGAACGTCTTTCACGTCCTGCCGATGTGCAGTCCGTCGGCATGATGGTCGTTGCTGTACTTGGCCTGATGGTCAACCTGATATCCATGCGGGTCTTGATGGGACACAAGGACGAAAGTCTCAACGTCAAGGGCGCTTATCTTGAAGTCTGGGCGGATATGCTGGGTTCTGTCGGCGTGATTGTCGGCGCTGTGATCATTTATCTGACCGGATGGGAATGGATGGATTCACTGATCGCGATCGGTATCGGCTTCATGGTCTTTCCGCGCACATGGGTTCTGCTCAAGGAATGCATTAATATTCTGCTGGAAGGGGTTCCGGCCGGCCTGGACCTCGATGATCTGAAGAAAGCGGTTCTGGCTGTGCCCGGCGTGACAACGCTCCACGACCTGCACGTCTGGTCATTGACTAAAAACCAGAAATCCCTGACTGCGCATATCGTGCTAGCCGACGGGGCAGAAGGCGAGACCGTGCGTCGCGCGGTTGAACAGGCCCTGCAGGAAAAATACGATCTCCATCATACCACCTTGCAAATCGAAACGGTTGATCGCGGAGTCTCTGAATGGATTCATTAGATCCGGCTTCCCTATGGCACTCGAAAGTGCGCTTTCTCTAAAATATACGAAGGTTATTCATATTTTAATAATTAAAATACGAGAATAAATGGAATAAATTATGGATTGTATCGTAATATAAATAATAATTGCGGAATATTAATTTTATAAAATTTTCTTTCGTTACTTTATATGAAAAGAATTATTAGAGTTGGAAGAATAGTGCAAATTTGCACATAATCAACTGTTCGATGGTCGTGTTATGAAAGTGCTTGTTTGCCAGTGACTTATTCTGGTGGAAAGCGCGAGGCTGTGGAATTGGCGATTGCCTATTTGCGAGTCAGTTTTATCAGCCGTGGCAAAGGTAAAAGTGCGCTCATTGCTGCAGCCTATCGCCATCGGACGGTGATGTATTTCGAACGCGAAGGAACGACGGTCAATTTTTCAGAGAAGGGAGGTCTCATCCATGAGGAGTTCATGTTGCCGGCAGATTCTCCCCAGTGGGCATGCGCAATTGCCCTGGGGTCGGTTGGGCAAGCATCGGAGACCTTCTGGAATTTTGTTGAGGTTTCAGAAAAGCTGGCGAATGCCCAGTTGGCGCGCGAGGCCATAATCGCTTTACCTAGCCAATTACTTCCCAGTCAGAATATCTTACTTGCGCGTGAATTTATCGAAACACATGTTGTGTCCAGAGGTATGGTAGCTGACTGGGTCTATCATGACGAGCCTGGTAATCCGCATATACATCTTATGATGAGCCTTCGACCATTGGTTGCCGATGGGTTTGGTGCCAAAACCATAATAGTCAATGATGAAAATGGGGCACCAAAGCGACGCGCGAACGGTCAGCTCATCCGGACTCAATGGAGCGGAAATAAAGCTGATTTCTTACAGTTCCGGAACGGCTGGTTTGAATGCCAGAATCGACATCTTGCTCTGGCGGGCTTCGATCTTCATATCGACGGACGCTCTTACTCCAAACAAAACCTTGATATCGCTGGCATGGTACACGTCGGCCCTGAGGCGTCAGGCATTGAACGAAGAACCAGAGAAGCAGGCATATCCGTTTCTGTCCGCCGTGCTGAGTTAAATCAACATCGCAAAGATGAAAATTTGACGCGTATCATCGGACGACCACGTATCGTCCTTGATATCGTGAGTTCGGAAAGGAGTGTTTTCGAGAGAAAAGATCTCGAGAACATTATTCGCAGATACTCGAACGATAGGACCCTTTGCTCGCATCTGTCCGCTGAGATTCTTAAAAGTCCGGACGTGCTGAGAATCGATAGGGCGCAGTTTGAACTCGACCAAAAAAATCTGGTTGTGGAAAAATTTACCACGAAAAGACTGATCAGGATGGAAGCCCGAATGGCTATGAATTCGATCCGTCTTTTGAAACTTAAAAGCCATCCGGTTCGAGCAACCCGACTGGATAAAATATGTGATCGTCACAATTGGCTCAACAAGGAGCAACGAACGGCAATCCGATATCTGGTCGACGGGCAGAGCATAGCTGTCGTCGTGGGAAGGGCAGGGACAGGAAAAACGTCCATGCTCAAAGTAGTCGCGGAAATATGGAAGGACGCAGGCTATACTGTGCTTGGCGGTGCTCTTGCCGGTAAAGCGGCTGAAGGGTTGCAAAACGGTGCCCATATACAAAGCCGCACGCTGGCGTCGTGGCAATATCGTTGGGACGTCGGAAAAGACCAGTTTGATTCCAAAACCATATTTGTTCTTGATGAAGCAGGACTGGTGGCGTCCAAACAGATGGCTGCTTTTCTGCAAGCCGTTAAGAACGCAGGCGCAAAAATCGTGCTGGTTGGTGATGCAGAGCAGTTGCAGCCGATCGAGGCGGGGGCCGCATTCAGAGCAATTGCGGATAAGGTTGGCTATGTAGAGCTCGAGACAATTCTCCGTCAGCGAGATGACTGGATGCGTGAAGCGTCAGCTTATCTGGCGACCAATAAAACGAAGTTGGCTTTGAAAGAATACGAGGCTCATGGGAGAATACATTCCTGCCGAGACAAAGACGAGGCAATCAGACAGCTGATTGCAAACTGGGACGCAGCTTCATCAAAAGGAGTTAATTCCCTTATTCTTGCTCATCTGCGACGCGATGTACAAAAACTCAACGTGCTCGCGCGGCAGAAACTCATCGATAGAAATGTAATCGGACGGGAATTTCCATTCGAGACTAGCAATGGCTCCAAAAAAATGGGGAGAGGCGATCGGCTCATTTTCCTGCGAAATGACAATTTGTTGGGTGTTAAAAACGGAACAGTCGGGCAGGTATTAACTGCTGCTAAAAACGATATCGTCGTTCGAATTGGAGAAGGCGATAATTATAAGTGCATCCATGTAAATAGTAAAAATTATAGTGAAATAGATTATGGTTATGCCACAACAATACACAAATCGCAGGGGGTAACTGTCCAGAGCGTTAATCTCCTCGTTTCTTCAACGCTGAATCGACATTTGACTTATGTGGCGATGACACGCCACAGAGAAAACCTGAATATCTACTATAGCAAAGAGAGTTTTAAAAGCAGAGATGAGCTGGATGCTGTGCTCTCACGTAACAGTGTAAAGGAAACGACCCTCGATTATGAGAACAGTCGTATCTACATGCAAGCGTTGAGGTTTGCTCAAAACCGGGGGCTGAATCTGCTCAGGGTCGCGCGAACGCTTTATCATGACCGTATCATCTGGATCACCGATCAGGCAAAAAGATTGCAGGAATTGGATTTACGCCTTCAAATAATTGCGCCCTTCCTAACAAAGGTTCAAAAAGAAGAAGCCATCACTCATGAGGCTCTGGTGCCCGGTGTTTCAGAGTTTACGAAATCGGTTTCCCAAGTTGTTGCGGCGCAATTAGCAGGTCACCGTGCTCTTTTGCGTGATATCGAAATGATAAACTCCAGCTTACGGAAGATTTTTAATGATCCAGAACGCGTCTTTCAGAAATTGGAAGTTTCATCGTTGTTAACAGACGAAGGTAGATATGGTGCCAAGCTTGATCTGCTGCGAGAGAAGCCCGGGATTTTAGGAGACCTTCGAGGTCGAGTCGGCGTTTTTGCCGGCAGGCGAGCGAGACAGGAAAGAGAAGCGGTGCTCGCCGCCGCAGGATATCTTTCAACTCAGATAAGTCTGCATCTAGGTTATCGTAAGGAGTTGAAAATGTCGTTGGAGCGAGATGAAATCGAAAGACGGCAGCGAATGAGGGTGTCTATTCCACACCCGTCTCAGGCCGCCCGAAATTTTCTTGAGAAAACTGGAAAATTCGATGACGGACAGCATGCCCAACGACATGAAGCTTACCTAGCTTTGGATCAAAGGGTTAAAGCGGAGCTTGCTTCCTTTGCAACGGCGATTGATCAGCGATTTGGGCACGGAGCATTTTTGGGGGCTCGCGACAAGGGTTCAATAGAACAAGTGCTCACCAAGGTCATGGCGTATTGTAAGGGGGAGCAACGTCAACACGTAATAAAGGCATGGGATTTATTACGGGCTGCGCAAAAAATTGAATCCGATAAACTGCGGGTTAATATTGCCGAAATGTACAGTATTAAACAATCAAATTCGTTATCGATCTGAATGACATAGTCGGTTCTCATGAAGGGAATAAGAGTATGGAAATCAGCGACGCCATTCTTTCGAGCAAGATTTTGCTTATATTATTTTTCTTTTTTCATCTCTGCTTCTCTTTTCGCAAGCTCATTCTCGATTGCCTCCCGGATAAAGGAAGCGATCCTATATCTGCCGACCAAATCTGTGATCCGTTTCTTGGTCTCCTGCGACAGCCTGATTTTTGTCGCTTGCATATTCAGTGGCGGACGTCCCATGAAATTGAAATACTCGCTTTCTAGTAATGACTTTAAATTTAGGCTTCAAAAATAAACGACGTCTTTTATTGACTTCAAAAAAGAGGTCGTTTATTATGTGGGCACCATCGGCTGAATAGCGTGTTGGCGCACGCCACTCAGCCTGACCATAACCCAAGTGTACAGGACTCGGATCATGGCTGATTCTGAGAATAGCACAACTGTGCTTCAGTTTACCCTCGGAAACCTCCTTCAATCTGTCGAACCGCTTAGGGATGCCGTTTTACGTGATACCTCCAGTATGTTGATGGCATTAAACGCCGACCTCAACGACGGAAGTCGGAGTGATCCGGTCGTCTCTTATTGGCGGCAGTGGAGAATAATACACGCCAGAAGCAATGAACTGTGTTGTCTTCAGCAAGGGCTAGAGACGAAACTTCTGAAGAACATTCGATCTTTGCCAAAGGCCCAGCAAGAACGTATATCGTCTCGTATTTTTCATTCCATCGACCAAATCAGACGTCATCATGCGGGCTCCGAGCCGGTTGACGTACGAGAAAACGCAAAAGCAGAGCAACAAGAACCGCAAAACGATTGGCGCGAGGTAAGCGATGAATTGGATTACCAAAATGCCTACAGGGATCATCTACAGATCTTAGATACGGAGTTTGAGCTTTCTGAGACTCTCTTCAATACTCCGGCCAAGACAATTGAAGGGATTGTTGCGAAGCTTCACTGCGCCCTTGAAATGCGAGATCCTCTTGGTGTTGAAGATGACGAACCATGGCCGCTGTTAAGGTCTATTCTGTTTGATTTACTCCGAATCCAAAAAGACACCAGCTTTTAATCGAGCAAGCTACGCTACATAATAGTTCTTCCGCGCGATCGGTAGCGGGCGCTTTACTTAAACCCGCTTCTGCTTTCGGCACATGCTCCAAGTCTCTAATAATCACTCCAGACTGCCAGTTCGTTTCCTGCCGGGTCGGTGAAATGAAAACGCCGACCGCCGGGGAAAGAGAAGATGGGCTTCACAATGGTGCCGCCTGCATCGGTAACGGCTTCCAGAGCTTCTTCCAGCCGCGCTGCATAGAGTACCGGCAGGGGCTTCGCCATTGCCTGCCCATCCGCGTCAAAACCGCCGTCTAATCCCTCCGAAAAGGCTGAATAAGTTGGGCCGTAATCGATGAAAGACCAGCCGAAGGCGCGCGCATAGAAACTCTTCGTCGCATCGAGTGATCCATTTCCTGCTGGCATTTCCAGATAATCGAGCTTGCCCGTGATACGCATGGTCGAACTCCAATATGTTCTGTATTTGTTCTTATTCTTGCTGTATTTAGCCTGCGGAGTCAATCTGGTTTGGAGCCTTTGCGCGGTTAATCCTGTCTCTAATCGATTCTATTGTCGCGGCTTGTCTTTTTTGGTTGGCAGCAGCCTTGCGGATCGCATAAGCAACGAGGAGCAGGTTCTGGGAGTGCTTGCAATTGTTGCAAGCCTTTTATGAGCCGGCCCTATCAAGGAGGCCATGATGGCGAAGTGGGTGTACACATTCGGCGACGGCAAGGCAGAAGGTGCGGCAAGCGACCGTAATCTTCTCGGAGGCAAGGGAGCGAACCTGGCTGAAATGAGCAGTCTTGGTCTTCCGGTGCCTCCAGGCTTTACCATTACGACCGAAGTCTGCACCTATTATTATGATCATGAGCGTACCTATCCAAGTGAACTGAACGATCAGGTTCAGGCGGCTCTGGCCTATATCGCGAAAGTGACGAGACGCAATTTCGGCGATGCCGAAAAGCCACTTCTGGTGTCGGTGCGCTCCGGTGCCCGTGCTTCCATGCCGGGCATGATGGATACGGTGCTCAATCTTGGTCTCAACGACGAGACCGTGCAGGCCATCGCCCTTGAGGCGGGTGACGAGCGTTTTGCCTATGACAGCTACCGTCGCTTCATCCAGATGTATTCGGATGTCGTGCTGGGCGTCGATCATGGCTTCTTCGAAGAAATTCTCGAAGACAAGAAGGCCGATCTCGGCGTCGAGGTCGATACGGCGCTGACGGCCGAGGACTGGAAGGATGTCATCGGGTCCTACAAGGCCAAGGTCGAGGAAGAGCTAGGCCAGCCTTTCCCGCAAGACCCGCGCGAACAGCTATGGGGCGCTATCGGCGCCGTCTTCTCAAGCTGGATGAATGCGCGCGCCATCACCTATCGGCGGCTGCATAATATCCCGGCGGCCTGGGGCACGGCGGTTAATGTGCAGGCCATGGTGTTCGGCAATATGGGTGAAACCTCTGCGACTGGCGTTGCCTTCACACGCAATCCTTCAACAGGAGAGAAGAAGCTTTACGGCGAGTTTCTCGTCAATGCGCAGGGGGAGGATGTCGTTGCCGGTATCCGCACACCGCAGAACATTACCGAAGAAGCTCGCATTGCGGCCGGTTCCGACAAGCCATCGCTTGAAAAGGTAATGCCGGAAGCCTTCGCTGAATTCCTCAACGTCGCTGACCGGCTGGAGCAACATTATCGCGACATGCAGGACCTCGAGTTCACCATCGAACGCGGTAAATTGTGGATGCTCCAGACCCGATCTGGCAAGCGCACCGCAAAGGCCGCGTTGAAGATGGCCGTCGAAATGGCAGGCGAAGGCCTCATTTCCGAGGAAGAAGCGGTTCTGCGCGTCGATCCGGCAGCGCTTGACCAGCTTCTGCACCCGACGATCGACCCGCGTGCGGAGCGTCAGGTTATCGGTCAGGGCCTCCCAGCATCGCCGGGCGCTGCAACGGGCGAAATCGTCTTCTCTTCCGAAGAAGCCGAACAGGCAAAGTCGGAAGGCCGCAAGGTCATTCTCGTTCGCATCGAGACCAGCCCGGAAGATATTCACGGTATGCATGCGGCGGAAGGCATTCTAACGACACGCGGCGGCATGACTAGCCACGCAGCCGTTGTCGCACGCGGCATGGGCAAGCCATGCGTTTCCGGTGCGGGGTCGCTTCGTGTCGATTATCGCAATGGCGTCATGCTCGCAGCAGGCCAGACCTTCAAGAAGGGCGATGTCGTCACCGTCGATGGCGGCACCGGGCAGGTCCTGAAAGGCGCTGTGGCCATGCTGCAGCCCGAGCTTTCCGGCGACTTCGGCAGGTTGATGGAATGGGCCGACCGGACCCGCCGGATGAAGGTTCGCGCCAATGCCGAAACTCCGGCAGATGCCCGCACGGCACGTTCGTTCGGTGCGGAAGGCATAGGGCTCTGCCGTACTGAACACATGTTCTTCGACGGAAGCCGCATTGTCGCCATGCGCGAGATGATCCTTTCCGACAATGAAGAAGGTCGCCGTACGGCTCTGGCAAAGCTTCTGCCGATGCAACGTTCGGATTTCGTCGAACTTTTCGAGATCATGAAGGGGCTCCCAGTCACGATCCGTCTGCTTGATCCGCCATTGCACGAGTTCCTGCCGCATACGGACGAGGAAGTCGCGGAGGTTGCCCGGTCGACGGGTGTCGATGCTGCAAAGCTGCGCGAACGTGCGGATGCCTTGCATGAATTCAACCCGATGCTGGGCCATCGCGGCTGCCGTCTGGCTGTATCCTATCCGGAAATTGCGGAAATGCAGGCGCGGGCGATTTTCGAAGCTGCTGTTGAGGCAGGCAAGAAAACCGGTGAGCATGTGGTGCCGGAAGTGATGGTGCCGCTGGTCGGTCTGAAAGCCGAACTCGATTTCGTCAAAGCGCGCATCGACGCCGTTGCCAAGGAAGTCATGGCAGAGGCGGGCGTCAAGATCGACTATATGGTCGGCACAATGATCGAACTGCCACGTGCCGCCTTGCGCGCTGCCGAAATCGCAGAAACGGCTGAGTTCTTCTCGTTTGGCACCAACGACCTGACACAAACGACATTCGGCATTTCACGCGACGATGCGTCGTCGTTCCTGACCTACTATCAGCAGCGTGGCGTGATCGAACAGGACCCGTTCGTGTCACTCGATCTCGATGGTGTTGGTGAACTGGTGGAAATCGCCGCCGAACGCGGACGAAAGACCCGCGAAAAACTGAAGCTCGGCATCTGCGGCGAGCATGGTGGTGATCCGGCGTCGATCACCTTCTGCGAAAAGACAGGTCTCGATTATGTTTCCTGTTCGCCCTTCCGCGTGCCGATTGCCCGTCTTGCCGCTGCGCAGTCGGCCATACGCAAGGTTTGACAGAACGCCACAATTTGGCTTTGCTGCCGGAGTAGTCCCCGGTAGTTAAGCCATTTTCAGAAGATATTGTCATGTTTCGTTGTATTGCTGCGGCAGGAGCCGTCATTCTCGCCACGACTGGCATTGCCAGCGCATACGATATCTCGCCGCAGGAGCGCGCGGAGAACAAGGCCAGCCACGATACGATCAAGATCGTTGAGCCACAATTGTATATTGAACGTGGTGGCGCGGCATCGCCACAAGTGGCGCTGACGCTCGATGCCTGCATGGGCAAGACCGATCACCGGATACTCGATATACTAGTGCAGAACCGTATTCCAGCGACGATCTTCGTGACGGGGCGATGGATAAAGCAGAACCCGGTCGCCATGGCGGTTTTGAAGGCCAATGCCGATCTGTTCGATATCGAGAACCATGGCGCATTGCATATTCCGGCCATTACCAACGAGCCGAAAATGTATGGTATCAAGACGGCAGGGTCACTTGAGGCGGTCCATCTGGAAATCGATGGCGGCGCGACGGCGATCACTGATGCCGGAGTGTCGAAGCCCGTTTGGTATCGTGATGCGACGGCCCGTTATTCGACCGATGCGATCAAGCTTGCGACAAGCATGGGCTACAAGATCGGCGGTTATTCGCTGAATGGTGATCAGGGGGCCTCGTTGCTGGCGCCGACGGTTGAGCGCCGCATCGCCGCCGCGCGTGATGGCGATGTCATCATCTCGCATATCAACCAGCCAACGCGCTCAGCGGGCGAGGGGGTGGCCAAAGGCGTTCTGGCCTTGAAAGCAAAGGGGATGAAATTCGTGCGTCTCAAGGATGTTGAGACGACAATGACGCTCAACCCGGTTGTTCCGCACAATCTTCATGCGGGCGTTCCCAAGCCTGCGGCGCCGAAATAATCCCGTTCAGGCGCCGTTGACTTTTTCCTTCGGGGAGAGACTTTTCATGACGGCGGCGTAGTTACGGCCAAGGCTTTCAAAAACGGCATTTTCGCCTGTTGGCGGTTCAACGGACAGCGTCGTGCCGTCGTTGCGCAATGTGACGAAGATAACCTGATCGTCCGGTTGTCCGGCAATAGAAATTGCGCCGATACGTTGTGCTTCGCTGGTGTCGAGGGCAGGCATATTGAACAGAACTTCGCCGCCCACACGTTCTGCGGCCTTGGCGAGCGCGGAATCAAAACCTTCGATAAGGACGTCGATGGCTCCAAGCGCGAACTCCAGTTCGACGGCTTCAAGCGTCATCGTATCATCTGCGGTTGTGCTGTCCGATGACTGGTTGCCATTTTGAAGGGCGCGATCCATTCCGTCCTCTCCGACGATTGCAATATAAGCCCCCACATACGCAATCATGCCTTCTGTTAGCGGTTGCTGCAATGCCTTTTTATTTGATTTACCTAGCTTTTTCTCACTTATTCTTAAAGCTGGTGATCTTTGCAGGCTAAGAACGCATCCCGAAAAGTGCAAAATGGTTTTCGGATCAGATGCGTGCTGAACAAACAATTGGAGCGCCAATCTGCAGTAATCAGATTGAATTGCGCCCCTGGAGGGTGCTGCCCCTAATGCGATTTGCCTGATCTATCAAGCACGCCAAACGTGCATTAGCCATTGCTTTTGTAGATCGCTAAACATTCCTCCCGACAGGTTTTGATCGCGGTCAATGCTCTTTCATACCGAATCTTCGACGTTCTCCTCATCACAAGGGAAATGGTGTCGGAGGGCACATGAAACTGATCTGGAAAGCGGTGGTCGGCGGCGCGGGTGCGCTAGCCGCAGCTTGGCTCTTTGCGCTTTCAACACCCCATTGGCTGACGGTGAAACACGAAGCCGCCATCGATGTCACCGACACGGCTTTGATCGAAAAAGGCGAGTATGTCGCCCATGCGGGCGACTGCGCCGCGTGCCATACGGCGCCGGGAGGCAGGGCGTTTGCGGGTGGACTCGGCATGCAGACGCCGCTTGGCACGATTTATTCCACGAACATCACGCCAGACAGCAAAACCGGTATCGGCGGCTACAGCTATGCCGACTTCGAGCGCGCCGTACGGCAGGGGGTGCGTCAGGATAATGTCCATCTTTATCCGGCAATGCCCTTTGTTTCCTATACGGTCGTGAATGACGAGGACATGAAGGCGCTTTATGCGTTCTTCATGTCGAAGGTGGAGCCGGTACAACAGGATAACCAGCCCAGCACCTTGCCGTGGCCAACCAACATGCGCTGGCCACTCGCCTACTGGCAGCTTTTCTTTGGAAATTCGCGTCCGTTCGAAATTGCAGCGGACACTGATCCGGTGATCGCACGCGGCGCTTATCTGGTCGAGGGGCTCGGTCATTGCGGCGCGTGCCATACGCCACGTGGTCTCGCCTATGAAGAAAAAGCGGTGAAGAACGATCCGAAGGGCAAGTTCCTGTCCGGCTCGGTTCTGGAAGGCTGGTATGCGAAAAACCTGCGCGATCAGGATACAGGCCTTTCGAGCTGGGCCGAAGGCGAGATCGTCACCTTCCTCAAGACCGGGCGCACCGATCGCACGGCGGCGTTCGGCTCGATGGCCGATGTCGTGCAGCATTCGACCCAATACCTTGCGGAAGATGATTTGCGTGCGATTGCCCGTTATTTGAAGTCGCTGCCACCAAGCGAAGGACGCGAACGTGAATGGCAACCGAAGGAAGACGTGACGACGGCGGCCCTCAAGGCGGGAGATTTCAGCGCACCGGGTGCACTGTCCTATGTCGAGCAATGTTCGGTCTGCCACCGTATGGACGGCAAGGGTGCACCGCGCATCTATCCGGCGCTCGCCGAAAATACGATTGTCTTTGCCGATGATCCAAGCTCGCTCATTCAGGTCACTCTGACCGGGGGCAGGACGCCTGACACGCCTGCGGACAGGATGGCTTTTACCATGCCGGGTTTCGCCAATCTTCCGAACTGGCAGGTCGCCGAAATCCTCAACTTCATTCGCAATAGTTGGGGCAACCACGGCGCTGACATAACGGAGCAGGATATCGCGCGTATGCGCCGTGAAATCGCTCACAAGCCCGTCCATTACGTTCCGGAGAACAAGCAATGAAAACCAGTACGATTGTCGTTCTTGGTGCCGGTTTTGCCGTGGCAGTAACGGGCGGCGCGTTCCTCTTCAATCACCTGCGGCCCTCGCTGGATGCGCCGGCTCCGATGGCCTATGCGGTTCTGGACAAGGACAAAAATCAGGTCGGAACCTATGTCATCCCGCCGGACCGGGACATTCTCAAGCAGTCGAACGCACCCGAGATCATGCACGGCAAGCGGCTGCTCAACGAAACGGCGCGGCTTTTGCCCGACAATGTCGGCAACGGCCTGAACTGCAACTCCTGCCACATGGGGCAGGGCAAGATGGATAACGTTGCCTCCTATATCAATACCAGCAATTTCTATCCTGCCGTCATGCCCCGCGCAGGCAAGGAAGTCGATCTGGTGATGCGCATCAATGGCTGCTTCCAGCGTTCGATGAACGGTAAGCCACTGCCGCCTGATGGAGCCGACATGAGGGCGATGATCGCCTATATGGACTGGCTAGGACAGGACGTGAAGAAGGGTACGAAAGTGGCTATCCGCAATGCCGGTCCCATCGACGAAAGCCTTGCTCCCGATCCGGAAAATGGCGCCAGAATCTACGCCGCACAATGTTCGACCTGTCATGGTGCGGGCGGTGAGGGCATGAAGGATCAGGCCGGTGACTATATCTTCCCGCCGCTCTGGGGCGATGAAAGCTTCAATATCGGCGCCGGGATGGCACGGACCTACAAGGCGGCACAATTCGTCAAATATGCGATGCCGCCCGCTCAGAACTACAATCTGCCCATCGGGCAGGGCGGTGTTCTGACCGATCAGGAAGCCATCGATGTGTCGGAATATTTCACCCATATGCCGCGCCCCGATTTCGCAGGCAAGGTGAAGGACTGGCCGAACATGAAAAAGCCGAAAGACGCGCGTTATTAGAGCATTTCCAGCAAAAGTGCGAAGCGGTTTTGCGTAGGACAATGCGACGAAACAAATATTTGGAGCGGTTCCAGCAACCCCGTTTTGACCGAAACCGCTCTAAATGATATTGCCAAGAAAAGTGCCCCGCCATGTTCAAGCCAGGTGGGGCATTTGAATTGCTACGTCGAAGTTTTGCCGAGCGAAAATCTCTCTGCTATTCATACTGCGTGAAAACAGAGAGACAGAGCGACTCCAATGATTCAGTATAAGCTGGAAATGCTCTCGGAGACTGCATGAGAAAACTTCGCTACCAGCGGCGTCAGTCGCGCTCTGCAGTGTGGGCGCTTCGGCTTGGTGTTTTTGCGCTCGTTCTGCTTGCGATGGCATTTCTTCTGCATCGCTTCTGGACACTGGAGACACCTGACCTGGTGCTGCTTGCCGGATTGAGTACCGGTCTTGCCGCTCTGGCCCTTCTCTGCTCGGCTAAAGGTTTTCGCAATCTCTGGGTCAATGGCGACAAGGGCGGCGGGCGCTCCTTCTGGGGCGGCATATTCGCTTTTGCGGTGTTGCTTCCAGTCGGGCTGGTAACGTCACTTTGGTATCTCTCTCCGCCGCTTTACGACATCTCCACTGATTTCGAGACGCCGCCGCAATTCCCGTCCAACATGCCGCCACGCCTTCAATGGATGAACCCGCTGACAGTGGCCGTGAGTGGCGATGCGCTGACCCAGTTGACCGCCTATCCCGATGTGGTCGGACGCCGCTATGAAGCAGCACCGGACCGCGTTGCGCAGGGGGTCGAAACGGTTCTCAATACTTTTGGGTGGCAGGAGATCGCGCGCAATGCGTCTTCGCCGGAACAGAACGCGACGCGATTTGCCGTGACCGCCCATAGTTTCATCCTGGGCCTGAAAAGCGATATCGTTATCCGCCTGCTCGATGAAGGTGAAACCACCTATGTCGATGTGCGTTCGCTGTCACGCTATGGCAAGCGCGATATGGGGCAGAATGCCGGTTTCATTACCGATTTTCTGGGGGCGCTGGAAGGCGAGGTCAACAAAGCTCCAGCGGACGTGGAATAATCAGCCGGGAAGATAGATGCTGCCCAGCGACGGATGGCCATCTGTCGTGACTTCCCCCCGTCCGACCAGATCTTCCAGATGTGCGAGCACGGACAGTGCAGCCGCACCGTGCAATCTCGGATCAGTCTCGCGATAGATCACTTTCACCATGTCGCTGATTGTCCGGTCCCCCTGTAGAATACGCTCTAAAATGGCACGTTCGCGCATCTTGCGATGGGCACGCAGGCCGCGAACGAAGGCGGCAGGCTTGGTCACAGCACCGCCATGCCCCGGCAGATAGACCTTGTCGTCGCGTGCCAGCAGTTTTTCGAGCGAGACCATATAGTCATTCATCGAGCCGTCAGGAGGTGCGACGATGGACGTCGCCCAGGCCATGACGTGGTCGGCGGAAAAAAGAATGCCGGTTCCCTTCAGGCCGAACGCCATGTGATTGGCGGCATGTCCGGGAGTATGAATTCCTTCCAAAGCCCAGCCATCACCTTCGATCATGCTTCCGTCGGTCAGTGCAATATCCGGAATGAACTCCGTATCGGCGCTTGCCTCAAGCATGTTCGTTTCGCCCACATAATAGGGGCGGGCAGGGCGATGCGGTCCCTCGGCAACCGTGCGAGCGCCAAGGTTTTCCCTCAGACGCTGGGCCAAAGGTGAATGATCGCGATGGGTGTGACTGACGAAGATATGGCTGACCGGACGACCGGCAATGGCTGCGATCAAGGCGTTGTAATGCGCCTCATCTTCCGGACCGGGATCGATGATCGACAGCGTATCCGTGCCGATAAGGTAGCTGTTGGTGCCGTGAAAGGTGAATGCGCTCGGATTATTGACGGTGAGGCGTAAAATGCCTTTACTCAGTTCAACCGGCTTCCCATATTGGGGCGTGAAACTGCTGTCGAAAACAAGCGCCATTGAAGCGGCTTCCATTCTTCTTTGGTTTGATTGATGAAACGGCATAGGCCTTATATAGTCGGGTTGCAAACGTGAACAGTCATGCGCGCTGACAATCGCGTCAGCGGGCAGAATCCGGAGAATTTTTCATCCCGGTGTCGATCGCCGCGTCAAAAGTGGAGTTGGATATGCCTCATAGAGCAAAGTCTCGCTTCGCCACTGCCTCTCTCGCAACAGAATATCTGCCGACCAGACAACTGGCCCGTGCTTTCTGGTTTGTCGGGCTTGCGCTGGTCGGAACGGCTGTTCTCACCATTTCTGCCAAGATCAAAGTCGATCTGGTCTACGTCAATGCGACGATGCAGACCGTCGCTCTCTTTGCAATTTCAGCTCTTTACGGTTCGCGGCTCGCCGTGGCGACTGTCGCTCTTTATCTGCTTGAAGGCGCGCTTGGCATGCCGGTCTTCACCGGAACGCCGGAGAAGGGTATCCGCCTTGTCTATATGGTTGGCCCGACGGGCGGATATCTGCTCTCCTATCTTGCTGTGGCCTGGATCGTCGGGCGCGCTGCCGACAAGGGACTGGCACGCAACCCACTCGCTCTCGGCGGTGCAATGTTGCTCGCAGAAGCTGTCATTCTGCTGATGGGCGCAGGCTGGATGGCTTATCTCTTCGGTCTGGAAAAGGCCATTGCCTTCGGCTTCGGCGCCTTTATCGTCGGCGATCTCGTGAAGCTCGCACTTGCCGCATGTGGCGTGCCTGCGATGATGTCGCTTCTGACGCGCTGAAATTTTATCGGTTCTGCATGTTGAAAGCCGGGTCTTTGGCCCGGCTTTTTCTTGTTTCGGTTGAAACTGCTTCGCAATTGACAGAAGCCACATCACCAAGCTTTGTCACTATAAGAAATCTGCTTTTACGGGGAGGATGATTTGCACGTCGAAACTCTGGTGATTGAACCGCTGACAAAAGAAGCTTTTGCGCCGTTTGGCGATGTCATCGAGACTGAAGGGGCCGAGCTTCGCCTGATCAACAATGGCACGACCGAGCGATACCACGATCTAGCGCGCGTCGAAGCCGCTGGCACCGAAGCAAGGGTTCTCGTCAATATTTTCCGGGGGCAGTCGTTCGAGGCGCCAATCGACATCGTCATGATGGAACGTCATCCATTCGGTTCACAGGCATTCATTCCGTTGAATGGCCGGCCGTTTCTTGTGGTGGTCGCGGAAGACGATGGCGGCAAGCCTGCACGTCTGCGTGTTTTCCTTGCGCACGGTAATCAAGGCGTCAATTATCTGCGCAATGTGTGGCACCACCCGCTCTTGGCGCTTGAACAGAAATCCGATTTTCTGATTGTCGACCGGGCAGGCAACGAGGACAATCTGGAGGAATTTTTCTTCTCTGACACCACATACCGCATTGAAACAACAAAACCTGCCTGAGCTTTATCGAGGGATATTATGGGTAAACTTTCCACGCATGTGCTCGACACTGCCCATGGCAGCCCTGCGGCGGCGATGCGCGTCGAACTTTATCGTATTGGCGTAAACGGCGCTCCCGAACTGATCAAGCGCACGGTGACCAATCTCGACGGACGTACGGATGCTCCTTTGCTTTCCGGCGATGATTTACGCACTGGCACTTACGAGTTACAGTTCCATGTTGCCGAATATTTTGAGGGGCGCGGTGCGGAACAAGCCAATCCGCCGTTTCTCGATCTTATTCCGATCCGCTTCGCAATCGCCGATGTCGATGGAAACTACCACGTGCCGTTGCTTGTCAGCCCATGGTCCTATTCAACGTATCGTGGAAGCTGATCCGGACTTATCCTCTTTTCGGGCAGACGAACTAGGCTCCTCGCATTATCTATTGCGAGGAGCTGTTCATGGACCAAACCCCAAATCTGAAAATGCCCTATATTCTGCCCAGTCAGGTGCAGAAACATGTCACTCATAATGAGGCATTGCGGCTGCTCGTTGCCGTCGTGCATCTGAGCGTCAAGTCGCGGAATCGAGCCGAAGCGCTGGAACACCTGTCAGTGGAGATCGCTATCTTGTGGCTGCGGCTGCTGTCGGGGCATGGGCAGGAAAAGGCGGCGCAATAGCATCTTTCATTGATGGCGGATGGTTATTCGTGACGTCTGCTATCGGCTGGCAGGCCTATGTCGAGGACGAAGCGCACCTGATCGTTTTTGATGGCGCTCTCTGGAAGGGTGTTTCATCGGTTCCGGAAAACCTGTCCCTGTTGAGACTCGGTGTTCGTGCCACTGCCGACGCGATCAACCGGTTTGCTATTTCGCCGGATGTCGCCTGTTCATCAATGCCGGCGCAAACCTTTCGATGAAGGTGAAGAAGCAGACAGCAACAGATACGGCAAGCCTGCTGTATCAGACCCCTGGACTGCTTTTGCTGACATGGGGCTGAACGGCAGCAATGATTTGGGCGTGAAGGTGAGCAGCTATATCGGTCAATGGCGTGAGGCGACCGGCAATGTTGCAGTAGGCCCATCTGGCCACAGGCCCGGCTTTATGTCGATGGCCCCATCCTCCCCGGCATTTTATGCCGTAGCTGAATTACCCTCTGCAGGAAGTCACGGTGCGGGCGCAATGGTCTTCGTGACCGACATTCCGTCCGGTGCTCAGGTGGCCTATTCTGATGGCACCAATTGGCGCAGCATTCACAGCGGTACTGTCATTGCTTAAGCATGTTTCCCGAAAGCGGGCGCTAGTTTCGCGATAAAGGTATGCGTAAAACAGACAGATAGAGTGCGGCTGATTGGCCCACACTGTTACCAGGATACAGTCTACGGGCCGTAATTTAACCAAAAGATGTTTGTTAAGCCTCTGAAACGGCAATTGATATAGTCCTGCCGGAGGACTCATGTTAACGGTGCCGAGAAACTAGAATGCTTCGCAGCTACGGCGTGCAGCAAGCGGCCAAGGGATTGACTAAGCTTTAGTCCCCATTAGTAGTAAGAATAGCCTTATGGCGCTGGAATCGTTCCGGTATTTCTCTCCGTGGGAGAGCGGGATAACACGCGTATGAGTTTGAAATATCCATGGCAGAGACTGGCGCTTTTGCCCCGCGCCAGCAAACAGATCATTCTGATGCTGAGCGACTGTGTTCTGCTGTTGCTGAGCGCCTATCTGGCGTTTGTCATCCGCCTTGGCTTCGTTTTTGTACCGAACGAAGGGCAGATATTCCTGATTTTCATCGCGCCCATTCTTGCAATTCCGGTTTTTGTTCGGTTTGGACTTTACCGCGCTATCATCCGTTATCTGGCTGAACGCGCCATCTGGCCGATTTTCCAGGCTACCGCCATTGCCGCGCTTTTCTGGGTTGCGCTCGTTTTCCTGATGGAACTTTACGGTAGTACCGGTCTGCCGCGTTCGGTTCCGCTGCTTTACTGGCTTCTGAGTACGGTATTCATCTCCGCCAGCCGATTTGGTGCGAAATGGCTTTTGCGTAGCTCCGAGACGGACAAACGATATACGAGTTCTGCCTTGATTATCGGTGTAGGCGAACCCGCTCGCCAACTCGCAACGGCGCTTCGCAGTCATAGCGAAACACTGGTCGTCGGCTTCGTAGATCCTTATGGCCAGCTTAACGGCATGGATATTATCGGGCTGCGAGTCTATGGCGTGGAAGACATTCCTGCCTTGATCGAAAACTACGGTATCAAGCAGGTAGTTGTATCCGAGCCTGCGCTGGAACAAAAACAGCGTCAGGATTTTGCGCGGCTTCTCGGACGCCTTCCTGTCAGTACACGTATTCTTCCGCCGATCGCTGATTTGACGGCCGGGAAATATCTGGTCAGTTCACTGCGCAATGTGGAGATCGACGATCTGCTCGGGCGTTCGCCCGTGCCGCCGGATGCAGCTTTGTTGCGAGAAGTAGTCGAGGGCCGACGTATCATGGTGACGGGAGCTGGCGGCTCCATCGGCAGCCAGCTCTGCCGCACCATTGCGCAATGGAACCCGGCCTGTATTGTCCTGTTCGAGTCGAGTGAATTCGCGCTTTACAATATAGACCGACAGTTGAAGCAGATAGCCAGTTTCGAGATCGTGCCGATCTTGGGGACAGTCAGTAGCCGAGACTGCGTCGAGAATGCCATTCGCGACCACAATGTCGATACGGTCTATCATTGTGCGGCTTACAAACATGTGCCGCTGGTCGAGAAAAACCCGTTGGTCGGTATATTCAACAATGTGTTTGGCACGCTGGAAGTGGCTCAGGCCGCTCTCAACACCGATGTCGAGCGCATGGTGCTCATCTCGTCCGATAAGGCGGTGCGACCAACGAATGTGATGGGTGCAACCAAGCGCTGGGCCGAGTTGGTCGTCTATTATTGCGGTATGTTGGCTGAACAATCCGGAAAGAAGAAGGCATTCTATTCTGTCCGTTTCGGCAATGTGCTGGGATCGAACGGTTCGGTCGTTCCGCTCTTCCGCGAACAGATCGCCACTGGCGGTCCGATTACGCTGACGCATGAGGACATGACTCGCTACTTCATGTCGATCAAGGAAGCAGCCGAGCTTATTGTACAGTCTGGTGGCATCGCCGCGTCGGGCGATACGGTTCTTCTAGAGATGGGCGAGCCGGTGAAGATCCGCGACCTGGCAGAGAACATGATCCTACTGGCAGGGCTGACCGTTCGAAACGACGAAAACCCGCACGGCGATATTGCCATTGAGACGACGGGGATTCGCGAAGGCGAGAAGATGTATGAAGAACTCTTCTACGATCCTGCGCAGGCAAAGCCGACGCGCCATCCCAAGATAATGCGCGCTCCTCGGGGCAAGAAGGCTGAGGTTGATGTTCCGGCCAGCCTCACTGCACTTCGTATTGCGATGGAAAGTGGCGATCTCGATGCGGTTCGCAAGGTTCTGTTCGACGTTATAACTTCCTGAAGCGCGAGCGAAAATCCAGCAGCAGAACCAGTGTTGCGACAATTGCCACGAGGAGGAAAGCGATCTGGGTGACTGTGTTGTCCAGAGCAAGCAGCGCAACGGCGCAGGCAACAAGAATCACATTCAAAAGCGCTACATGGCCAATCACCTTGAGCACGCTCCAGCCGGAGCGTTTCGCTGCCTGATAGGCATGTTTGGAATGTGCTTTCAGAATATTCTCACCCTGACTTAACCGCATCACGAT
This sequence comes from Brucella cytisi, assembly GCF_038433355.1. Classification (NCBI taxonomy): domain Bacteria; kingdom Pseudomonadati; phylum Pseudomonadota; class Alphaproteobacteria; order Hyphomicrobiales; family Brucellaceae; genus Brucella; species Brucella cytisi. The sequence continues at coordinate 9,525 of NZ_JBCAUP010000004.1, read as the reverse complement.
GGTCGTGCCTGCATCGAGAATATAATAGAGCGGCAGGATCAGCGCCACGGCAATATGTGTTTCTCGTGCGAGCAGGATCAGCGCTGTGCCGGTGATCAGGCCAAGCGGGAGACTTCCTGAATCGCCGAGAAAGATGGTTGCCGGTGGACGGTTGAATAGGGCAAAGCCCAACACTCCACCTGCTGCGATGATGCCGATACCGCCGCTTTCCAGTCCGGCAAGGCCAAGGGCGGCCAGAATGCCGATTCCAGCTAACGGAATCCCTATCCCTGCGGCGGTCATGAGATCGAGTCCGTCCATGAAGTTGGTCACATTGATCGCGATCACCAGTGAGAAGACAATCAGCATTACCTCCAGCCAGAAGGGCAGGAGGTTCGGCAGTAACCGGAAATCCGGGCCCAGGCCGTAGACAACCAGTCCGGCAGCAACGAACTGCGATCCCAGTCTGATGATCTCCGAAAGCTCATAACGGTCATCCAGTCCGCCGACGATCCAGAGTAGTAGCGACGCCCCGGAAAGGCAAAGCGCCAGATCGGCACTGATTTCTAGGTCTGGCGCAAAGATCAGCACCGTCACGATGATGGCGGGAACGAGTGCCAGCCCGCCGATCTGTCGTGCGACTGTCGTGTGATTGGAGCGCGAACTCATACGAGCCGCGAGAAAGTGCTCGGGCAAGAGCCGGTCTAACAGATAAAGCCCGATGCCGCACAAGGCAGCGCTGACGAGAAACGAAATCAACAAAAACCGCATAGTGAATACCGAAAATAAACCAGTCGTAGGAAGTAGCAGCTTTGAAGCCGGACGCAAATCGGCGGTTTGGTTTTAGGAAACAATCGGCGACAATATGCGGTTGAAAACGTTCTTCCCAAGGCCGGTAATCCTAAACGGGATTTCGCGATTAGGCGATTGCGTTCGGGATTCGAAGCAGCTATAAGGCCGCGCAACCGGTTGCTTCGGTTTGATTTGTTGGGGCGTAGCCAAGCGGTAAGGCAGCGGTTTTTGGTACCGCCATTCCCTGGTTCGAATCCAGGCGCCCCAGCCATGCTCAAATGTTGAGACAAAAGCTTATTGACTTGTCTTGACCTTCTTAAGTGGAGGCTTGCTTTTCCTCGAACTCACCGGATGTGCGCTTAACTGTCACGCAGAGTTATGACAAATGTACGATCCACGTTGTGTGGTCTGTCCCGTGAATTCCAAACGGCAAGCTTCTTATAGCCGTCGGACATCAGTTCGTGATCAATGGCGACCGGGATGTTTTCTTGAGTGCCAAATCCTCCGATACGTCTGGGGCACGCTATGGTTTGCGCCAATCTACTGTCAGTTTCCTTCACTCAACTAGCGGGTTTCCGGTTGAGTTTTTCCGCTCATGTCGCCTGTCGCTGCAATTGTTAAACTGGTGGAAGATGCTAACAATCTCCACACTATTTACATGCGAGAATAGCTAGGCTTACAACGAAGAAAACTTGATGGATTGCACCTCAAATGCTTCTTACATTCTCCTGAAAGTCATGGAAGTTTGGGCGGGTATAAAGTGATGTCAGTCCTCACATGCTTCCACTGGGCAAGTCGAATTTAAGAAGGAACTATCCGTTTTGCCGCGGCGCAACAACTGTCGATGACATTGTGCATTCCGTATTCGCACTTGCTCTTTGTATCCGTCAGCACGTCAAAGCCAACGGTCTACAATCTCTATGGATAAAACTTGAAACACTACGTTTCTTGAACCGTATCGTCTTGGCCGGTATGAAAACAGATTTTAATCCAAGCTATCGAACGGTGGTTCGTCGTTTTCGTCGAACGGCAGCGGTGATAACGGATAGTTCCCCGGAATTAGGCCCCAAAAGAGCCTTATTCAACCGTAACCAAAGAGTTGACTTAGGAGAGCTATTTCTTCAATTACGCTATAACGCATTGACAAAAAATAATTCGAGAAGGTGGCAGCGTGACAAATAGAAGGTTGGCCCGGTTAAAATCATGAGTATCGACATTTCGACAGCAAATGGGGCCCACGAGGTTGTGATCGCCGAGCCAACAAAGGGAGCTAAGGTCGCTCTTCGTGATATCTCGGAAGCTCTATCAAAGTATCGATTAGCTTTGATATTCGGATGGCAGGATGTTGCGCAACGCTATCGTCGCTCCCGTGTAGGTGCTTTTTGGCTCACGTTGAACATGGCTGTGTTCATTAGTGCTCTTGGCTTAATTTTTGGAACGCTCTTTCAAAGCGAGATGCGCGTATTTCTGCCGTATCTTTGTGCAGGTGTAATTACCTGGGGTTTTATTTCAACATGTCTGAATGATGGGTGTACAGCGTTCACTTCTTCTGAGGGAATAATTCTGCAAGTAAGAATGCCCTTGTTCACCCACGTTATGCGTACAGTTTGGAGAAACGTGATAATCTTTGCCCATAATATTGTTATTTTCCCTATTCTTATTCTTATTCTAGGAAAGACAATCAGTCTAAATATACTTTGGGTAATTCCAGGATTTTTTCTGTTATGCCTGAATTTATCATGGATGATGCTCATTCTGGCGGTTCTCTGCGCGAGATTTCGCGATATGACGCAAGTGGTAACAAATATTCTGCAAGTGTTGTTCTATGCGACGCCGATTATGTGGATGGTCAAAACATTGCCGGAACACGTTTCTCGAGCGTTTATTGAGCTGAACCCATTTTATCACTTTGTTGAACTAGTAAGGGCTCCGTTATTTGGCTCTCCGCCATCCCTGCTTGATTGGACCTTCGGTTTCGCTTGCGCGATAATTGGTTGGGTCGTTGCTGTTCTATTCTTCGGGCGGTATCGTTGGCGCGTAGCGTATTGGTTGTAGAAATGAGTTTAATTCAACTTCAGAATGTTAGTGTCGAATTCCCGATTTACAATTCGACAAGCCGCTCGCTTAAAAACAGAGTTCTTAGCATTGCGACTGGTGGAAAAATTGAAAGGCGCAGTGACCGTCTGGTAATTGTCCGTGGTCTCGACGATGTTTCCCTGACTTTTAGGGATGGAGATCGGGTCGGATTGATTGGCCATAATGGATCGGGAAAAACCACCTTGCTCCGTGTTTTGTCGGGCATTTATACGCCGACACACGGGAGTTCAGTCATCAACGGACATTGTGTGTCGCTGATCAATATTAATCTCGGGATAGATCCAGATGCGACGGGACGAGAAAATATTCGCCTGCGCTCTGCAATGATGGGTATGCTGCCTGAGGAGATTGCTGAAAAATTTGATCAGATTGCTGAATTTTCGGGACTTGGAGAGTTCTTGGATGTTCCGTTCCGTACTTACTCGTCCGGTATGCAGTTAAGATTGGCATTTGCGACGTCAACGGCTGTTCGGCCTGAAATCCTGATTATGGACGAATGGCTTTCGACCGGTGATGAGAATTTTAAAGAACGTGCAAATGAGCGTATGCGTGAGCTCGTCGACTCTACAAAAATCCTCGTTCTCGCGAGCCATTCAAAAGATCTGATGAAGAAGAACTGCAACAGAATAATCTGGCTTGAACATGGGCGAGTCAAAATGGACGGTCCGCCCGATGAGGTGCTGGCGACTTATTTTGGCGGATGAAGCAAGTTAACCTGTAGTCTCTAGGAAAGTCGTGGGGAATGCACGGCTTGAGAAGCCAACAGTCATATTGGATCCTCTCCAGTACGCGACTTTATCGTTACTATTGTAAGGTTATTGAACAATCATGCTAAAATTCGCCAGCCGCTTTAGGCAGTTGACCAACGCGCTACGCTATTTGGCCAAAGGGGATGTTTCAGGGCTGTTAAACCGCCTGAAATGGTACGGGCGTGAACATAATTATGTGAAACTGCGTAGACGGCTCGCGCGCGGAAATGGCATTGTCTGGGGAATTCTTTGCACACCGCACACCCTTTTTATCGCGCGGGCAATATCCAATCGCTTAGCAAATCACGGGATTGAGAGTGAAATAGTAACAGGCCCGATGAAGAGCTTCGATCATGACTTTTATATCGTCCTATGCGCACAGATGTTCGGGCGGCTTCCGCCGGCAAATAAACGTATCGTATTTCAGCTCGAGCAATCGGTGAGTTCAAGATGGTTCACGCCGAAATATATGAAGGTTCTCACAGAGTCTTTAGGGGTTCTTGAATATTCATTAACGAATATCGATTTTCTGGCCAAGAATGGAATCAATTATCCAAAAGTACATTATCTGCCTATCGGCGCTTCGCCAGATGGGTTTATTAAAGACAATGCAAAGCCTAAGAAATATGATTTTGTTTTTTATGGCGATAGTTCAAGCAGCGAAAGACGACGTAGGTTCCTAGAGAAACTCCAGGAAAAATATAACGTAAAAATATGCAGCGATTTGTTTGGAAGTGAACTCTATACCATTATACAAGAATCCAAAGTTGTTATAAATATACATTACTATGAAGGCGCATTGTTGGAAATGCCTAGAGTATGCGAGTGCATTTCTCTGGGCGTTCCCGTCCTCTCCGAAGGAGCAGCCGATCAGGATGAATATCCTGAACTAGAGGGTGCCGTGCAATTCTTCGATGAAGGGTCAATCGATAGCATGATGGTGTGTGCTTCGAGGATGATTAACAATCTTGATAGCATAAATAAAACACTTGAAACGGCTGTTTCAATCAGTACCGCACGTTTCAATTTTATGATGGACCGCTTTCTGGTGGCGATTGGAGTTGTTCCAGCCAATATTATTCTAGAACGTCCGATATATGTAGCCCAAAAAAGTGATTTTTTCGCTCTTTCGTTGCCGGAAACAATAGAACGGCGCAAGAGCATTGCTCAGTCTCTGCCAGATGGTTGTGAACTGTTTGACGGGATTCGCCACAGCTCGGGTTGGATCGGCTGTGGAGGTAGTTTTAATGCTTTATCACGCTATGCAGTTGCGAATGCAGTAGACAGATTGGTCGTCATTGAAGATGACGTAGAGCTACCGCCAAATTTCAACAGCCTCCTACGCGAGATTAATAAGTATCTTGATGCGCGTCGATCAGGTTGGGATATATTCTCAGGCTTGATGGCTGACATTCATCCAAATGCGAAGATCATCTCTGTTGAGCAATTTGATGGTCGCACTTATGTAACTATCGACAAGATGACTAGCACTGTATTCAATATATACAATGAAAGTGCTTTAAAAGTATTGTCGCAATGGGATCCACTTAATACCGATGCTATCACAAATACGGTCGACAGATACCTCGAGCGGCAGGAAAATCTCCGAGTGGTTGTAACTGTACCATTTATAGCTGGTCACAAGGAAGATGCAACGTCGACATTATGGGGGTTTGAAAACGAGCGTTACGCCCCGATGATCGCAGAAGCACAGCGGAAGATTGAATCTCTGGTTCAAGAGTGGCGGCTTGCTAATCCGTAGGTGTAGACTAATTAACGAATTGAATTATTTATAGAATTAAGGTGCTCTTTGGCTGAAAGCGATTTTCAGTTTCATGCGGAATGCCCAATGTTGTATTTCAGACGTCTTGAGAGCGGCTCGCAGCAAATCGGTCTTAAGGATTGGTCACGTTTGACAGACAAAGGCCTTTCAATTACTCCAACCATAGATTCGAGGAGATCGACGCTTGTCTAAGCAAAGAGTATTGGTGCTGGGTGGCGGTGGCTTTGTAGGTGCGCATCTATGCAATCAACTATTAAGGGCTGGTTACAAGGTGCGCTCGTTCGGAAGAACAGCTGCAACTTCATTGCATGCTGATATCGAATTCCTGCGCGGCGATTTTTCTGACGTAGAGCAAATCAAACGAGCACTCGTCGGTCAGGAATATGTTTATCATTTAATTCACGGAACTAATCCCCCGGAAGTAAATTCCGATATAACGGGAGATCTTATTAGAACTATTCATCCTACTATTTCGTTATTAGATCAGTGCGCAGAAGCTAATGTGAAAAAAGTTATCTTCGTAAGTTCTGGTGGTACTGTATATGGTGATAATGGTATGGTGGCTTCCCGCGAGAATGATCCTACAATACCAATGAATGCTTATGGTGCGCATAAGTTGCTAATTGAGAACTATCTTAGAGTGTTCTCATATGCCAGGCAGCAAGATTATTTGATTCTGCGGTTATCAAATCCCTATGGGCCATTACAATCAGTGACAAAAGGCGTTGGGCTAATAGCCGCTGTGATTGATGCCATAAAAAATGGTCGTGCCGTCGATGTTTATGGAGATGGTGAAACGCAGCGAGATTACATTTACATCGGAGATGTGGTTCGCGCGATGGAGTACGCGATAGCTTATGAAGGCAACCATAAAATTTTCAACATAGGTAGTGGGGAGGGGAAGAGTGTTAATGAAATTATTTCTTTTGTCGAACATGCGATGGGCATGAAAGCGAAAAAAAACCCGCTTCCAGGTAGAATTTTTGATGTCAGAAAAAGTATTCTTGATATATCGTTGGTAAGAAATGAATTAGACTGGCATCCCAATGTTGATCTGAGAGATGGCATAAATCGTACGGTAAGTAGTCTGTAGTATACTATGTGAGTTTGGATGGTTATTTTATGCCAGCACCAGAAAAAGTCGATCAAAGGTCTTGCCAAGATTTCAGTATATTGCCGCCCTATATATCAACTCCACAATGGAATTTTGGGGTAAACGCGCAAGCCCGTGCGTTGAACGATATATTCGATGAGAGTTTGAATGCAGATGTTGTATGGCAACCGGATACATATCATTCTGCCATGAAGTATGCCTGCGCTTCTGGTGCAAAGCGGATAATAGACATTGGTTGTGGCAATGCTCTAAATCTGAAGAGTCTTTTTGCAGATAGCGAATTTGAGGTTATTGCTGTTGATTTTGCCAGGTCGTTGATAGCTGCTAAGAAGAACTATTCCACAGCAACCCACGTTGAGTGCGACCTGACATCGTGGAGCGAATTATTGGCAGTGGCCGAAAAATATCGCGATGGCGTCCCAACTGTAATTTTATGTGGTGAGGTAATTGAAAAACTATCCGACCCACGCCCATTATTGGCATTCATTCGGTTGTTGTTGGCTGGATTCGCCAGTAATCGATGCTTCTTATCTACACCAGATCGTTTAAAGTTGGGGTATCATACCCCGACAAGCAAGCCAGCTAATCCAGCACACATTCGAGAATGGACCAGCGAAGAACTTAGGCACCTATTAACGGCTTCAGGGTTTTACGTAGCGCAGATGGATAATATCCGCGCAAATGTACATGACGATCAAGCCAGTATAATCCTAGTGGAATGTTCGTTTGAGGAGTCGTCATATCGAGAAGCGTTAGCACGAAGTGGTATCGTGTCTAAAAATGTATCATCTGTTATGATCACGACTGAATATCCTGGATTAGTCGCGAGCGGTGGTATCGGGACTTTTGTGGCAGACTGGCATCGTTCAAATGATAGTTCGGTCGTACTCACCACTTTCGAGTTTGACAGGAAGAGAAAATTAGAGAGCGACGTCGTTTTCGGTCCGTCAGATGTGGTTGATGTATCGAGAATCGATGACATAGGAACTGCGGATGTAATGCTGCAGGCCGTCACACAGTTGCTTTTTATGTGTCCTGATCTCAAGGAAATACACTTCCAAGAGTACTTGGGTATTGGGGTGCGTATCGCGCAAGCCAAAAAGGCAGGGATTCTTCCTGATACATTCACAATCGTCACCCATTGTCATGGCAACCAGCACTATCTGGAAAATGCAAACCAAGCTTGGTCAGGGGTAGATGCTCAAGCATACGCTGTAAAGGAAAAGGTTTGTATTGAGCTGAGCGATCAAGTCGTCTTCCCTTCGGTTTTTTTACGCGAGCTTTATAGTCAAACAGGAATTATCATCGATGAAAATAAGGTGCTGATGTGCCCTTATCGTTACACTAACATCAATGCCGATAACTTAAAGTTTTCCAATATAAGACGCATAGTTTTCATAGGGAAGTTCATGCCGATGAAAGGATTCGATCTTTTTTGTGAAGCTTTTGATAATAGTCTTTGTAACGACCTCAAAGCCAAAGGTATCGAGGAGGTCACACTTATCGGACGTGGAGCTGTTGGAGGCTATGTCAACCGGGCGGTTGTTAAACGTCATTTTAAATTGACGGTGCATACGGAGTTTGATCTTGCAGAACTTGTTTCGTACATAAGGGAACATAGATCCGATAGCTTGTTTGTTGAGCCATATCGCGGTGATAATTTCCCCCTCGCGGTTTATGATGTTGTCGGCAATGGTGGTTTGCTTCTGGCCGGGCATGGAGGGGGCATTCCGGAGATGTTCCAAGCTGAGGTTTGGCGGGAGTGTCTAGCTGATCTCTCGATAGAATCGCTACGTTACAAAATTCGTGAATTGGTCGATTGGGACAGCGGCAAAAAGAGCCGTATCGCCGCTGAACTTATTGACGATCTGCACCGAAATAATGATGTGGTCAGCACCATTAAGTATGCGAAAGCCGATAAAACCGAAGGCGAGTTTCTCAGTTCAACGGTGATGATTCCATTCTATAATACTAATATTGCTGAGTTTATTGATTTGCTGAAGTCGCTAAATCAGCAGTCTCTTCATCCAACCGAAATTATCATCGTAAATGATGCGTCTGAATATAAAAGTCGCACAGAGATGGTGGAAGCCGCTCAAAAACACCTAGATATACCGTTTAGGATCATTGAACACCCCTACAATCGCGGGCTGGCAGGCGCAAGAAATACGGCTTTGGCCGCTTGTAGAACGGACCTCATATTGAACGCTGACTCTGATGATATCCCACTAAATGACTGGGTTAAGACAATAGTTACTGCGTTAAGCCGTGATCCACTAGCTGCTGCGGCAGTTCCATATCTGGCGGCCTTCGATGCTGGCACTGACTTCAACCAATACCTAACGAAGGGACAATATATATACCGTCCCCTTGGAGATGGGTTCGTTACTTCTCAGGTGCAAAACGACCTAGGTCATGCAAACTCCGGCTACAGGGTTTCTCATGCTAAAGGTCTGGGCGGATGGAACGCTACAACGAAAGCGAAATATGAGGACTGGGCATTCTATCTCAACGTCATAGCCAATGGTTTTCGTATTGCCATTATCCCGAAAGCAACTTGCCTTTATCGTGTTAGAAAAAATTCGATGGCAAGAACGTATTCGGAGTGGCCGGGTCAAGTGCGCCTCTATCAAACGACGAATGGTCTATCTAGATTCGAGTCCCTTCAATTGCAGCGCTTATGTCGCATGACTTCCAGCGCTGACGGACTTAGTGAGTTGCAGGGGCGATTGACTACTTTAGAGAGCCGAAAACTGTTTAGACTAACGAATGCGCTTGCTGCGCGATTAAGACAAGCACCCCGACTTTATTTGGTTTTGCGCAAGGTGGCCGGCATCTCGCGAAATGTTGTTAGTCGGATAAGACTAGCGTTACGGTCTTGAATGCAGCCTCTCATGTTCGTTACTTCAATCCAACAAATGTCGAATTGGCCGTAACTGGTCGTGAGCGCGGATTTCTGCGTACCTTCTGAAGCGAACTGCTCTCAGACCAGAGGTGTCCGCCAACCTAGG